>JASJBX010000006.1 GCA_030066295.1 Crocosphaera sp. | reverse complement strand
TATCAAGCCATCGACGAAGCCATCAGAACATCCCAATTTGTTCGCAATAAGTGCTTGCGTTATTGGATGGATGGTCAAAAGGTTAATCGTGCTGAACTTTATCGGTACAACACTAAACTGCGTTCTGAGTTTTCCTTTGTTCAAGACCTAAACTCTCATGCTTGCCAAGCTTCTGTAGAAAGATGTTGGTCATCAATTGCTAGATTTTTTGATAATTGTAAGAAACAAATCCTTGGTAAGAAAGGATATCCACGCTTTAAGAAAAATACTCGTTCTGTGGAGTATAAAACCAGTGGATGGAAACTTTTAGACCCGAAACATATTGAGTTTACTGATAAAAAAGGGATTGGTAAACTCAAGTTAATCGGGACATGGGATTTGGCTTTTTATCCTCAAGATAAAATCAAGCGGGTTAGATTAGTTCGTCGTGCAGACGGCTATTACTGCCAATTCTGTATATCTGTTGATGTTAAAGAGGAACTTCGTCCGACTCATAAAACCATTGGTTTAGATGTTGGTTTAAAAGAATTCTACACTGATTCAATGGGGCAAACTGAACCCAACCCTAGATTTTATAGTCAAGGAGAAAAACGATTAAAGTTTTATCAACGTCGTGTTTCTCGAAAAAATAAAGGCTCAACCAACCGTAAAAAAGCTATTAATAAGCTTGGTCGTAAACATCTCAAAATAAGTAGGCAACGTGAAGAACACGCAAAAAAACTTGCTCGTTGCGTAATCCAATCTAACGATTTGGTAGCCTATGAAGATTTGAGAATCAAAAACTTAGTTAAAAACCACTGTTTAGCCAAGTCAATTAATGATGCTGGTTGGTATCAATTTAGAAAATGGTTAGAGTATTTTGGGCGAAAAATGGGCAGGATAACTGTTGCCGTTAATCCTGCATATACTTCTGCTCATTGCTCTGATTGTGGTGCTGTCGTTAAAAAATCCTTGTCGACAAGAACTCATGTTTGTGCTTGTGGGTGTCGATTAGATAGAGACGAAAACGCAGCGATCAATATTCTTAATCGAGCCTTGGGTACTGTAGGGCATACAGGAACCTGGATCTTAGATCGGAATGCTTCAGGAGATTTGTCCTCTACTTTTGTTGGAGCAATCCTGCATCAGCAAGACGAGTCGTTGATTGAAGAATCCCCGCACTTATAGGGCGGGGAGTGTCAATAGAGGGAAAACTACGACGAGAAAGCCTAAATTTCTCTGTAATTTCGCTGTTTCAATGCAAATCTCGATATGATTAAAATAGTGATAAATCTGATCAGATAATCAAAAAACCTGAGATGATAGAACTGCTATGAATTAAGGGTCAAGAGTCTGCTGTGAGTCATACTCCTATATTAATGCCACATCTGGCGGTGTCTTCATTGTCAGATAATAATCGTCTGAGTTTGTTTTGTGGATCATCAAATATGCCGTTAGCCCAAGAAGTCGCCCGTTATTTAGGGATGGACATCGGGCCGATGATTCGTAAACGATTTGCTGATGGTGAATTGTATATCCAAATTCAAGAATCCATCCGAGGTTGTGATGTTTATTTAATTCAACCCTGTTGTAACCCGGTCAATGACCATTTTATGGAATTATTGATCATGGTTGATGCTTGTCGTCGAGCATCAGCTAGACAAATTACGGCTGTGATCCCCTATTATGGTTATGCCAGGGCTGATCGCAAAACCGCCGGTCGTGAATCCATTACCGCTAAATTAGTGGCCAATTTGATTGTTGAAGCGGGAGCTAATCGGGTTTTAGCCATGGATTTACACTCGGCACAAATACAAGGTTATTTTGATATTCCTTTTGATCATATTTACAGTACCCCAGTTTTACTTGATTATTTTGCCACGAAAGACCTCTCGGATATTGTCATCGTTTCCCCCGATGTGGGGGGCGTTGCTCGAGCCAGAGCGTTTGCCAAAAAGTTAGATGATGCACCTTTAGCAATTATTGATAAACGTCGTCAGTCCCATAATGTGGCTGAAGTCATGAATGTCATCGGCGATGTCAAGGGCAAAACCGCCGTCTTGGTGGATGACATGATTGATACCGCAGGAACCATTACCGAAGGGGCGAAATTGCTACGGGAAGAAGGGGCAAGACAGGTGTATGCTTGTGCGACCCATGCCGTGTTCTCCGGTCCTGCTGTCTCTCGTCTGTCCAGTGGAGTGTTAGAGGAGGTCATTGTAACCAATACCATCCCTATCCCAGAAGAACATCATTTTGACCAGCTAACCGTCCTATCCGTGGCTAATTTATTAGGGGAAGCGATTTGGCGTATTCATGAGGACACTTCTGTTAGTAGTATGTTCCGATGACTCTAGACCTTTCATATATGGTTAGGGTACTTCACTTTTTTTCTTCTGAAATAGGGAAAGAAACCTCAAAACAAGTACCGATTCCCAACTTACTTGTAACAGTAATTTTTCCTTGATGGGACTGGGCGATCGCCTTAGCAATAGATAACCCCAACCCAGTTCCTCCACTGTTATGACGGGACTTATCAGCCCGCCAAAATCGGTCAAAAACATGGGCTAAATCCTCTAGAGCAATGCCGATTCCGTTGTCTTCTACCGCCACTTTAACCAGGCGTTTGTGTTGGACCAGACGAACCAACACCAACCCCTTTTCAGAAGTATAATTAAGAGCATTATAGAGCAAATTAGAAAATAAACGGGCCAATTGATCGTAATCACCGCTGACAGTAACGTCAGCAAAAGCTTGATAACGTAAGGTGATGTTTTTTTCTTCGGCTAAGGGTTCGAGCAAGTCAACCAATTCTTGTAATAAATCATTAAGAGCAATCGATGTATATTCCCCATTAGATTTTGTCTTTTTTTTTTCTGTACGGGCTAAAAAGAGCAAATCTTCCACTAACCGAGTCATCTGATCCGTAGCACTGGCGATCGCTCCTACCTTTCTATTATCCTTTGCTTCAAACCGTTCGGGATGACGACGCATAATATCAATAGAGGCTTTAATCGCAGTTAGAGGGCCTCGCAGTTCATGGGATGCGTCGGCGGTAAACTGCTGTTGCTTCTTGTACGCGTCTTCAATGGGTTTAACCGCCGTATCTGTTAAAAAATAGCCCCCCACAGCAGCCAAACTAAAAGCACCCACCGCACTCAGGGACAAAATTAAGAGGAGTTGGTTTTTTGACGTTTCCAATTCTGCTAACGATTGACTAATGCGAACATAACCTTGTGAAGACGATTGTACCTGTTCTGAACTATTCACCGCCACAGAAAAGGTGACACTACGAACAGCAGAGCCCTCCTCTTGAAACCCCGGTTCCGGTTGAGAAGACACCTCTAACGAGCCTTGATGCCATAAGAGATTTTTGTTATGGTCAAACCATTCTATGGATTGGGTTTCAGGATTAAATAGATCATCATTATCTAACTGCTTGAGAGAAGAACCATCTTGAGCGGGAATTTTACTCAAGGTGGGTGCCACTACTTCGGCTAACGCCATCAACTTGCTGTCAAGTTGCTTAGACTCGTGGCCAGTAAAAGAAACATAGATACTGCCACCGAACAAAATCAAAATCCCTTCCATTACCAGTAAGTAAAAGAGTAGGAGACGGAAGCGTACATTCTCAAACATTAATCATACCTCACCATATCTCAGCTTCACTTACAACGGTCTAGGGGGACTCTTTAAGACGATATCCCAAGCCATAGACTGTTTCAATGACATCCGATTTCAGCCCTGCCGTTTTTAGCTTTTGACGCAAACTGCTAATATGGGCTTTAACAGTGGCTTCTTCAGGGATTTGATCCATTGACCAAAGATGGTCTAACAGTTTCGCACGGCTAAACATACGACGAGGATGGCGTAAAAAAAACTCTAACAAACGATACTCCTTCGGACTTAGGCTTAATACTTGTTGTTCATAAGTCACTTCACAAGTATTGGGATCAACCCGTAATCCTCCCCATGTTAAAACAGGTGGCAGGGTTGTTTCTCCCCGACGGAGTAAAGCACGGATTCTAGCTGAGAGTTCTTCGAGATCAAACGGTTTGATTAAATAATCATCGGCACCTGCATCAAGTCCTTTCACCCTATCTTTGATGGTGTCTCTGGCTGTTAACATCAAAATAGGTGTTCGACAGCCATTCGATCGTAGTTGTTGACACAAAGTGATCCCATCCAGTTTCGGCAACATGACATCCAAGACAATGACATCGTAATCAAAAACATCGATAAGTTCCTTGGCTTCTTGACCATCACTGGCCACTTCGACAATATAGTTTTTTTCGTCCAGATCCTCTTCGATAGGAATGACGATGTTTTCATCATCTTCGACAACTAAGATTTTCATGATGCTGATAGATAGAATTTACTAATACAACAGAACAAACAACAACAATCAGCACCACCTCAAAGCATTATTTAAGGTTGGCTCGGCTGATTTGAATCCCTCCAGGACGATTCTGCCCGTAGTAAGCAACCCAGGTTAACGTTTCTAAGTCAATGCCTGCCCGTTGAGCGGCTTCCTCTAGGGTTTGGCTACTGCCTTTACGCAATGAACCAATGGCAGTCTGAACTTTTCTGTAGGTGGTGCTTTTGTGACTCAGTTCGTTGCGATTACCTGCAACAATCAAGCCCGCAGCCAAGTCTTTAGACAAATCCATAGGAGATTTACCCTGAGAAGCCACGATTGAACGAGAAGAAACTGGCGTTGGGCTTTTCTCCTTCTTCTTCAAATCATCCACTGAGATAAACCCTTTGGGAATGGCTGTGGCAACCTTTGGCTCAGCAGACTGATTAGCAGCAGATCCCTTATGAGTCTGTGCAGGATTGGCAGATATATTAACCTCAGAGACTCGCTTGGAGAGGCTTTGCGGCTTGACAGTCGCCCTATCGGTTTCCCGAAGGGGAGACACGACAGCGTTTGGCACTGACGGTTGAGGGGGTTCGGGGGGTAGCTTGGCTTGGGAAATTATTGTGACCTGAGACCCACCCGATGGTTTGACCACCGGTTTTGATTGAGCGGTTACCGTTGGGGATGAAACAACAGAATTGACTTGAGTTGGCCTATTCTGTGTCGGCGCAGGATTGCTTGACACAGGTCTAACCGTTTGAGTCCGTTGTTGGGAGGCTTCCAATTTTGCTTGCAACTGATTTTTTTCAACTGCAAGTTGTTCTAACTGCCGCCTATAAACTGGGGTCTCATCTTCAACATTCCGATGGAATTTTGAAGAGACGTTATCCGCCGTGGCCATGTTGGTTGAGTGCTGCTCGGAGACAGCCATAACCAAAAGAAAAGAGGGAAGGACAACAGCCCCGTTGATTAACAATAGAGTCTTAATGACATCGAGTAATACTTTCATGAGTAGAACTCCTCACACAATATAGCTATCTATGATAGCAATCTAACGCCTAGATTTTGAATAGGGTTCACGTTTCATCATATTTATAGATTTTGGCTTGAGCCAAAAACGAGCCATAAAACTATCTCGGAAGTCAGTGTTAAGCCACACTGCAAGAAGCTTTATCGGATACACTTATTAGTATTAGTAGATAGTTGTAAAGATTTGGTCAATGTCTCTTAATTTTTTCTCACTGTCTTTCCTACGACAGTGAGAAATGATAGTCTGGTGGTAGAAATTCTCCAAGCTAACTTTTTTTCATGTCATCTCCTACAGTTAAACTTTATAGGCCTCAGCTAACTGATTTAGATGAACTGGTGGCCCTAGATCGAACTTGTCTGGGGGGTTTATGGTCAAAAAATGGCTATCAACGGGAGTTACAAAGTCCCAATAGTCATTTTTGGGTTTTGTCTTGCGATTTAACTCAGACCATCATTGGCTGCGGATGTTTTTGGGAAATCTTAGAAGAAGCACACATTACCTTATTAATGGTCGCTCCTCCGTATCAAGGCCAAGGGTTGGGGCAATTATTACTTTACGGTTTGCTTCAGGATGCTATTCGTCGCCATCTTCAACGTGCGACCCTAGAGGTCAGGGTTTCTAATCAACCGGCCCTTTCCTTATATGAAAAGTTTGGCTTTCAGGTCGCAGGACAACGGAAAGGATATTATAAAAGCACAGGAGAGGATGCGCTGGTTCTCTGGCGTAGTGGTTTACAGTCTCCTCAGTTTCAGCAAGAATTGTCTATCTTGAATGTTGCCAGAGGACTCCCGTTACACTGTCAACATTAGTTATCCACAAGGAAGACAAAATGTCCATCCATAGGTTAAAGTCAGATAGGAACAATTAACATTTGCTAGGGATAAACTCCCCATCAGGAGAACAAAATACTATGCTAACCTTAAAAATTGCTGTTTACATCGTTGTCGCTTTCTTCATTTCCTTATTCGTTTTTGGTTTTCTTTCGAGTGATCCCACTCGTAACCCTGGACGCAAGGACTTTGAATAAACATCACATTTACTTATGGAAGAATTGGGTTTAAACCCTCCCCCTAAACGGGGGACTTTGTGTTAACCTATTGCATAGGTCGATGACCTTGGCAACGCAGGAAACAAGCGATACTCCGTAACGCCTAAATCTCTAACCATAACTGGTAGCAACTAACAATCAAATAGGGTAAGGCATACCCGAATTTACGCTTGGGGAGTAGTCCATCAGAGTGCTTGCTGTAAAAGGTGTAGTCGGACTAGACATGAGACTGTAAGACCAAAACTAGCACAGCTAGTGGCGGCAAAATTCAGCCCAAGAATCCACTCGCGTTTACGCAGTGGAGTGTCACCTTAGGTGAGTAAAACGATAGGGGCGAGATCTGGCTCGTCCCCGTCTCATCTCATTTGATCACGCTGCAGGTAGCCACTAAACCTTTAAGCTTGATACTATCAATTTAAGATGCCCCCATTCGTTCCACCACCTAATCCTCCAGCCCAAATTGAACCCGTTGTTTCTCCCATCACGGAAAAGCAGCCGCCTCCTGGACTCCATTCTCCAGGACAACCGAGAGAAATTACTAAACCTGAAACATTATTAACTCAGTTATCGGCTGAGGGAGTTACCATACCCGTAACCCTGCCACTGTCTCCAGCCGTTCAGACCAATCCCCCAGAGGTAGTAGAGTTTTATTTATCATCACCCGAAGACCTATTAGAACAAGGTTTGACTCCTTCCTTACCATCAACGGGACAAACAGCAGATGTTTTAGGAGATCCCATCACAACGGGAAAATCCTCATCTCCACCGTCTTCTCCTGTGGTAGCAACGGATAAAGCGAATGTTTCCAAAATTATCAAGTTAAACCCTCGCTCTCCCCAAGCCAGTCGTTTATTACTCAAACCCCGAACCCCTCAAACAGCCCCCTCGGAATTAGTGATCCCCCCATCCCCAACGATCGCACAAGGACAAGGGGAAACCACCGATTCTCTCGCCTCCGAAGCCGTAGGAGTAGTAGAATTGGTGTCTGATCGCCAAGAATACGACGCAGAAAGGGAAGTGGTGTATGCCGAAGGCAAAGTGATCATGCGCTTTGCCAATGGGGTATTATTAGCCGATCGCCTCTGGATTAACCTTCCCGACCAATTTGCCGTGGCCGAAGGCAACGTCGTCCTCGATCGCGGAGAACAAACCCTACGGGGAGAACGATTTGAGTATTATTTTGTTCAAGATAGCGGAGTCATTTTTGAAGCCAATGGGGAAATCTATCAACCCACCACCGGCCAAGATTTTGCGCCAACCTTGCCCAGTGCGGTGGATAACAACTTAATTCCCAACCGAACCCTGAACGAACGACTCGCCCTAGAACAACCCCTACAACGCATTACAAGAGCGCAAGGCATTAGTTACTCCTTTGGCTTGTCCTTCGGAGAAGAAGATATTCAGAATATCGGAGGAAATACAGGACAAGGAAGTGGGGGACAAATTAATCGCATTCGCTTTGAAGCAGAGCGGATGGAGTTTGACGCCGACGGTTGGCGGGCGACCGATGCCCGTTTAACCAACGATCCCTTTTCTCCCCCAGAAGTAGAAGTACGGGCAGAAACAGCCACCTTTCGCAATATTGCTCCCTTAGTGGATGAAGTCAAACTCACCAACTCTCGGGTGGTACTGGATCAGGCCAATTCGTTTCCTGCCCAAGATCGTTTGATTTTTGACCGACGCGATCGCCAACCTGGGGTGATCGGCTTTGGCTATGACGATCGCGATCGCGGGGGTTTCTTTGTAGAACGGGGGTTTAATGTGATTGACACCGATACCCTCAGTTGGCAAGTAACCCCCCAATACTACCTCCAAAAAGGGATTGACCCCCAAGGACTCACCGTCGATGATCGCAATACCGACTTATTTGAGGAAGATCAAGACGAGATTGATGCCATCAGTCCCCCTACCTTCGGCTTCATTAACGAATTTAATGCCAATTTAAGCCCACAAACCACCTTTTTTTCCAGAACCTCCCTCACCAGTTTAGAATTTGCTGACATTGAAGAGCGACTGCGAACCAAAACCTTTGTACAGTACCGTTTTGGTAATCCCCTTACCCCCTATGATGTGAGATTGGAATACAATTATCGCGATCGCCTCTTTAATGGCTCTTTAGGATTCCAAACGGTCCGTAGTAGCTTCGGGGTACTTCTGGTTTCCCCTCAAATCCCCATCGACCAGACCGGTATTAGCCTCAGCTATCAAGGGTCAATACAAACCGTTAATGCAGATACGGATCGTCCCAGTCTCATTGGACCTGAATCGGATGATCGTCGCGTCAGCTTAACCAGAGTTCAAGGGGCTGCTTCCCTAAACAAACCATTCTTGCTCTGGTATGGACAAGCGTTGCCTCCTACCCCAGAAGAGGGCTTAAAATACTCCTCTACACCAGTTTTACCCTATTTGGTTTTATCCACTGGGGTTACTGGGGTCACCAGTGTTTATGGCAATGGAGACTCTCAACCTTCCCTATCAGGAACCATTGCCTTATCGGGACAACTGGGCAATTTTTCTCGGCCTTTTCTCGACTATACAGGGTTTAATATTAGCTTTAGCCAAGCATTGCGGGGAGATCCTTCCCCCTTTTTCTTTGATCGCTATGCCGACCTAAAAACCCTCAATTGGGGCATTACCCAACAACTATACGGTCCGGTGCGAGTTGGGGTTCAAAGTGCCTATAATATCGATACCGATCAAGAAATTAACACGGATTTATTTATCGAATACAGTCGACGAACCTATAGCATTTTGTTACGTTATAATACCGTGTTAAAAGTAGGGTCCCTTTCCCTGCGCATTAGTGACTTTAATTGGGGAGGAAACCCTGGCCCGTTTGATGGGACCGGTATTCGCCCTGTGATTCAAGGGGTTCCTCGTTAAACAGATAACTCCATGCTATAATAAGAAGTTCGCGTCCAACCTAAGACCACCTATATTCAACTAGCAGCCAAGGCAATCGAGATGATTAAATTACGATTAAAAAAATACGGCAAAAAGCGAGAAGTTAGCTATAGAATCGTTGCGATTAATAGTTCCAGTCGTCGGGACGGCCGTCCCTTGGAGGAGTTAGGATTTTATAATCCCAGAACCGATGAAACCCGATTAAATGTTCCCGCCATCGTCACTCGCCTGAAACAAGGGGCGCAACCCAGCGACACCGTTCGGAGTATTTTGAAAAAAGCGCAAGTATTTGAACAAGTTAATGGTTAAATCGATTGATACGTCTAATTTATCCTATTCTGTCCGCCCTAATTATTTAAAACTGATTGGATTTTTAATTCAACCCTTATTAGACTCTCCCGACTCCCTCAAGGTCGACTGTGAAGAGGTTAAAAGCACTCAACGGGTTTGGATTAGATTAGCCGTTGATGAAGGGGATAAAGGGCGAATTTATGGACGAGGCGGCCGTAATATCCAGGCAATACAGGCAGTTTTAGCCATCGCTGCCAAACAAGTGGGCCAAACCCTTTATTTAGAAATTTATGAAGAACAAGGGGAGAACAACCGCTCGAATTATTACCGACGCTCTGAGTCCAACCGTAGATTTGTCCGCCGTCGTTCTCGTTCCCAAAGTCAACCCAGTCCCAAACTCTCCATTCGTTCCCGTTGGCAACAGGAATGAAACCCGTTGATGTTCTCATTCTCTCCAACGGACCCGGGGAAATTACCACCTGGGTTCGACCGGTGGTTAAGTCATTAAGGCAACAATTAGGGGATGATCCGGCTCAACTGAGAATTTCAGTGATGTTATCCCCTTGTCCCCACAGTACAGGGCAAGAGGCAGCCATTGCTCGTGGTTATGCCGAAGTGGATAGGGTTCAGTCCAGTGAACACTTTTTTGCCTTTTTACTTTGGGGAAAAACAGCCGATGCTTGGCATTGGCGAGATCAAGGGGTGGTGTTATTTTTAGGGGGAGATCAGTTTTACGCGCTGATGATTGGACAACGATTGGGATATCGTACCGTCATTTATGCCGAATGGGAAGCGCGATGGTATCGTTGGTTAGATGGTTTTGCCGTGATGAATCAGAGGGTGATTGAAGGGGTTCCTGAGCAATATCGGCATAAATTAAGCATCGTTGGGGATTTGATGGCAGATTTTTCCCCCACATCCTTAGATTTTAAAGAGATGGCCAGGAATCCGATAATTGGTATTTTGCCCGGATCAAAACCAGGAAAGTTAACCCAAGGGGTTCCCCTCTGTTTAGCCATCGCCCAAGAAATTTATCGACAGAAACCCCAGACTCGTTTCCTTTTGCCCATTGCACCCACCATCAACAGAGAGACATTAGTTCGCTTTGCTGATCCTGAGCATAATCCCTTTGTGATGAAAATGGGAGGGGTAAGGGGTCAATTGATGGTGAAAAACGAAGACAGAGAAAAAAAATATTATTTACAAACACCAACAGGGTTAAACATTCAATTAATTAGTCAATTTCCAGCCCATGAACAGCTTCAGCAATGTTGTTTAGCCTTAACAACGGTGGGGGCCAATACCGCCGAGTTAGGGGCTTTGGGCATTCCCATGATCGTGCTACTACCGACTCAACAACTAGATGCCATGCGAACCTGGGACGGTATTCCCGGCATTTTGGCCAATTTACCCATAGTGGGGAGTCAGTTGGCCAAATTAATCAACGCCAGAGTGGTAAAAACAGGGCGGTTATTCGCTTGGCCAAACATTTGGGCCAAGGAAGAAATTGTGCCAGAATTGAAAGGAGAATTACAAGCTGAGTCCGTAGCAGCCTTAGTTTTAGATTGGTTAGATAATCCCTTAAAATTAAATGAGATTCATCATCGTTTGTTAGAAGTGAGAGGTGAACCCGGAGCAGCCCAAAAAATTGCTCAAATTGTTCAAAAACAATTATCGAACCCCAAAAACCCCTGAGTCTTTCTACGGAAAAAAAGGAAAAAAAGATAAAACTTCTAGAAAGGAGTATAAAACAAACGCTTTTGGGTAGAATTAGGGTATGGGTAACAACAACTAATAGTTGAAACCATAAGATTGTTGGCAGACAGAGCATACATGAATCATTCTCTCGAGCTATGTTATGATTGAAATCAATAAAATTGAATTGCTTATTTCCCTAACCAAAAATTATATATATAGCTATTAGTAACCCAGTAATCACTCTTATTAAGGTAATTTTGTGATGGCCAAGACATTATCTTTGAGGTTAATTAAAACTGGTTTAGGAGTGTTAGTATGCCTAAACTGTATCCATAGCCTAACACACACCAGTCAAGCCGCGACCTTACGATTATCTCCTGACATATCATGGGATAACCTAAGTTTAGAACAAATCAGTAATCAAAACTTTATCGAAACCGATCTGCTCAGTCAATTGGTTCCTGGGCAAGAAAGCATCAGTCCCATCAATGAGGCGTTCACGACAGAGACAATCACCCAAGCTATTTCAGAGCCGTCGACTATTTCCTTGGACTCGATTATCTTTTCTCTGAGCCAAATTGATTTAGAAGCAAACAGAGAAGATATAGCGGTGGGAGAACTTCCGATCTTACCCCAAGTCGATGCAGCCGATGTCTATAAAGGCATTTATGATTTTGGGACAACGGCGGCAGAGGAACTGAGCGATCCCATTAGCGTTGGCGTTTTACCCCCTTTAGATGCCATTCCTACGGCTAGAGGTGGAGTCAGAACTGTCAGAACTAGCGGCGGTCAAGTCAGAGGGGTTCCTGGTCTAAGCCTCAGTCAGCCAGCTTTGCCTCGGTTTGGCGGCCCCGTTCCAGTCATAGGGGGGCCAACCCGTAATTTTGCCACGCCCTTACGTCAAGTGGGACTGCCTTCGGCCACTCGAGTCCAAGCCGGCCATTGGGGAGATAGTCAAGTGGATGTATTCTTTGCCTCCTTACCTCAACAGGAAGTGGTGAATATCGATACCTTTGTGAGAACGGTATATCGAACCAATCTCTCTGATATGATTGAACAAATCGACAAAAGTTTAGATTTAACCATTGATGCTGATTTCAATACCATGCCGGCTAATGTTTTTCCCAATAACCCTATGCCGTCTGGAGAATTTAAGAGAACGCTTTAATTGATGATTCCCTCGAAAACGAATGTTTTGGACTAATGCCCTCTCGACCCAACCTTCTTTAGAAGCGGCTGTGACAGAAGTGACTCAGACCATTGAGAAACGTTTGTCAACCCCTGCTGATGTGGGTATTTTCTTTATTTCTTCGGCTTATGCCAGTGATTATCCTCGCCTAGTCCCCTTAATTTTAGAAAAACTATCCTTACCTATTTTGATCGGTTGTGGGGGCGCCGGAATTATCGGGCAAAGGGAAGCAGAAGACCTATGGGAGATAGAGAATAACCCGGCCTTCAGTTTAATGGTGGGTTGTTTGCCCCAGGTAAAAATTAACCCTTTTTTTATCAGTGCTGACAGTCTTCCTGATCTCGATAGTTCCCCCGAAACGTGGCAAGCATTAATAGGGGTTTCACCCCAAGTCAAGCCCGATTTTATCTTGCTATCTGATGCTTTTTCTACTCGGATTAACGACTTATTAGCCGGGTTAGATTTCGCTTATCCCCAGTCGGTCAAAGTGGGGGGACTCGCTAGTAGTAGTTTAATGGGGGTTGCTGGCACGTTGTTCTATCATCAAAACGGTGATCCCCAATCGGGATTTTATCATCAGGGAACGGTGGGAGTAGCGGTAAGTGGAGATATTAGAATTGATACCATTGTCGCCCAGGGGTGTCGTCCCATTGGTCAACCGTATCAAGTGGTCAAGGGGGAACGCAATATTATTTTAGAATTGTCACAAGAGGGGAAAACGCGATCTCCCTTAGATTGGTTGCGGGAATTGATGGAACGTTTAGAGGAATCTGATCGCCAACTCGCCCAGCATTCTTTATTTGTGGGAGTGGTTAGGGATGAATTTAAACAAGACTTACAACCGGGGGATTTTTTGATCCGCAACTTATTGGGGGTTGATCCCAAGTTAGGAGCGATCGCCATTGGTGATCGGGTCCGGCCAGGCCAACGGCTACAGTTTCATCTTCGGGATGCTCAAACCTCTGCGGAGGATTTAGAAACCCTGCTCAAACAGTCTAACCCCTCAACGCCCATTGAAGGGGCTTTAATGTTTTCTTGTTTAGGAAGGGGACAAACCTTATATCAACGGCCAAATTTTGATTCTCAGTTATTTGCCAGTTATTTTCCTGGGGTATCTCTGGGGGGATTTTTCTGTAATGGAGAAATAGGACCAGTGGGAACAGAAACCTTTTTACACGGTTATACTTCCGTACTGGCTTTACTAAGACCGTTAAATAGTCAATAGCAGCGATCGATGAAACCGCTTGATTCTGGTTCTTTGGGAGTAGGGTTACAGAAGATTATTAATCAATTAGGACAGCTTTTAAACGTTGATTGCTGCATTTTGCGTCCGTTTGCTCCGAGTTGTTTAATCAATGAAAGTCTTTTTTATCATAAACATCAGAAAAGCAATGAAGCAACATTAAAGTTATTAGAAAAGACAATTATTCCTATCCAACAGATGGAAGTGATTAACTCGATCCATCATGTTTCCTCTTTAATGAACCCCGAAAATCCTGAACAAGAACAGAGAAAAAAGGCTTATGATTTAACAAAAATTGGAGCCTCTTTATTGATGCCCCTGAGCTTAGATAAGAAATTTATTGCAGTGGTGGGATTACATCATTATTGTTCGTTCTACCGTTGGCAAAAGCAAGAAATTGCCATTACCCAGATGGTAGCCGAACAAATCATCTTAGCCATTACTCAAGCACAAGCCTATCAAACCGTAAAAGCATTAGCCCAGCGAGAAGCATTAATTAATCGTATCACCAATGCCATTCGTTGTAGCCTCGATCCCCAACTCATTTTTACAGCCATTACCCAGGAATTAGGGAAAGGATTAATCGTCGATGGTTGCGCCTTATCCTTATGGACAAAAGAAGACCAATTCGTTCAATGTGTGGGACTGTATGACCAGAAACAAGGGAGTATTGATCCCCTTCCCCAGTCAGTGGTTCCCATTGCTTTAAATCCTGTTTTACAACAACTGATTACCACCGAAAAACCCGTTGTTTTGGAAAATATGGATAATCATCCCGAAATGACCCAATTTGACCTGCCGTTACGGGAATCAGCCCAAGCCCTGTTAATTGTGCCATTAATAGTAGATGGGGAGATGATGGGCAGTATTTCCCTGCGACAAACCGGCCACCCTCGTCATTGGTTAAAGACTGAAATCGAACTGGCCCAAACCGTGGCCGCCCAAGCAGCGATCGCCGTTCAACAGGCCAGACTGTATGAGAAAACCAAACAACAGGCCCAACAGTTACAAAAAAGCGAACAAGAGGTAAAACAACTGAATCGATACTTAACCGAATCGGTCTTAAAACGGTTTTTACCCGCATCCATCGTTAATAAGGTGGCCCGAGGGGAGTTAAGCCTGGATTTGACCCCAGAACCCCGTTTAGTGACCATTTTATTCACCGATTTAGTGGGCTATACCCCGTTAGCCAGTCATTTAGGCACCCAGGAAGTAGCCACTCTCCTCAATGAGTATTTAGCGGCCATGACGGCGGTGGTTTTCCATTACGGGGGAACGGTGGATAAATTTATTGGGGATGCGGTGGTGGCTTTATTTGGTGCGCCGGAAGATTTAACCCCTCAAGAACAAGGGAAACAGGCGATCGCGGTGGCCAGAGAAATGCACAATCGATTAGATCGATTAAACGAAAAATGGCAATCTCAGGGATTAATTGAGGGACCGGTACAGTTTCGCTGTGGTATCCATCAAGGAATAGCGGTGGTGGGACTGTTTGGGGGGGGGCAACGCTCAGATTATACAGCCATTGGTTCTGCCGTTAACATTGCGGCCCGGCTGCAAGAAGTGGCAGACAGTGGGATGATTTTAGTATCGGCAACGGTGGCCCAATTTCTAACGGCTGCCGAAATTACGGCCATGCAACCCTTAGACTTAAAAGGGGTGGACGAGGAGGTTCCGATGTTTTCTGTGGCTGTGAGGCAAAATTGAGGATCAGCGATCTGGATTGAGCAATTCGGCGATCGCTTTTTGTTTACTTTGAGATTCATCGGGAAAAGTTTGACGGGAATCCGTAATCAACCAATCCAAGGCTGCTTCTTGCACATCGATAGCTGTCCCCGTTTTATCCACACAGTACCGGCCAAACACCAACTTATCCACTAAACGGACCCCCGGACCGAGGCGAGAATACTCAAAAATCACGCTATTATCCACCGTTGCACCGCCACAAATCCAACAATTGGGTCCGATCATACTCGGGCCAATAATGGTCGCCCCATCTTCGATATGAGTCATGCCGCCAATATAGACGGGCCCCTGAATATTGACCTTATCCCAATTAACGGCCACATTTAACCCCGTATAAATCCCTGGTTTAACTTCAATGCCAGGAATTTGCACATTTTTGATGTCCCGTTGCAGTACCCCACGAATGGCGTGCCAATAATCGGGAACTTTGCCAATATCCACCCATTCAAAGTCCATATTCACCGCATAAAAGGGTGCCCCTTTTTCCACTAGCGTCGGGAATAATTCACCCCCAATATCATATTTCTGATTGGAAGGAATGTAGTTAATAATTTCCGGTTCAAAGATGTAAATCCCTGTATTAATATTGGTGCTGAGGGCTTCATCGACGGAGGGTTTTTCTTGGAAGGTTTGAATTCTGCCCTCTTCGTCCGTTACCACCACCCCATAACTGGAAACTACTTCTTTAGGGACGGATTTGGTGATAATTGTCGCGATCGCTCCTTTTTCTTTGTGGTATTTGACAGCAGCCGTTAAATCTAAATCAATCAGGGCATCCCCGCATAAAACGATGAAAGTATCATCAAAGAAAGGGTTAAAATCTTGAATCCGTCGCAATCCTCCAGCCGATCCTAACGCTTCTCCCACTAAGTCCCCATCGACAATTTTCCCTTCAAAGGAATAAGCGATCTGTACACCGAACCGTTGGCCATCGCGAAAATAACTTTCGATCTCTTCAGCTAGATGGCTGACGTTTACCATAATTTCATCAAAGCCATGCTGTCGCAGAAGTTCTAACAAAAACTCCATCACAGGCTTTTGCAAAATAGGGATTAACGGTTTAGGTATGGTATGGGTAATGGGACGGACTCGAGTTCCTTTCCCAGCGGCCAGAATCATGGCTTTCATGAATACTCTTTCCTCAATCTTTAGCCACAGGTGTTTAAGGTGACAATGCTTAGTGTACCATTAATGCCGATCAGAAACTTCCCATTGATGCCGGGATTAGATACCATCAAGATAATCTATTGCCTTGAGGAGTGAGTCGATAATGAATTCATTGTTAACTAAATATCGCTTAAAGTCCCCCGTAGCTTGGGGTTTAGCCCTTGCTTTTAGTAGTAGTCTTTTGCTGGGGTGCAATAATCAATCCCCCACCGACACCGGAACGGCTCCCGATAGTGGTACTCCATCAGCCAGCGGCGATGGTCTAAAATTAGGGGCGTTACTCCCGGTTACAGGGGACCTCTCTTCCATCGGCGAAAATATGCCAGGCGCGGTTAAATTAGCCATTGAGGAGATTAATGCTTGTGGTGGTGTCAATGGTCAACCGGTTACCTTGGTGACGGAAGATAGTCAAACGGACCCCACTGCCGGCGGGGCGGCCATGACGAAACTGGCAGAAGTAGACCGAGTTGCTGGTGTGGTGGGGGCTTTTGCCAGTAGTGTTTCTGGGGCTGCTGTGGGCATTGCCGCGCAAAATAAAGTTATGTTAATCTCTCCGGGTAGTACCAGTCCCGTGTTTACCGAGCAAGCTAAAAATGGAGAATTTAACGGCTATTGGGCGAGAACGGCTCCTCCTGATACCTATCAGGCTCAAGCGTTGGCGGCGTTAGCCGAAAAACAAGGTTTTGAGAATGTGTCTACTGTGGTGATTAATAATGACTACGGGGTAGGCTTTGAACAGCAGTTTGTGGGGGCATTTGAGAAGTCAGGGGGTAAAATTCTTGCTAAGGAAAAACCAGTCCGTTATGACCCCAAAGCAGCGACCCTCGATAGTGAAGCAGCAGCAGCATTTGCCAATAGTCCCGATGCCGTGGCTGCGGTTCTTTATGCAGAAACCGGCAGTATTTTATTGCAAGCCGCCTATAAACAAGGGTTAAGCGACGGGGTGACTGTTTTGTTAACGGATGGGGTCTATTCTCAGGACTTTGTGGAACAGGTGGGCAAAGCGGCTGATGGCAAGTACATTTTAGAAGGGGCTTTGGGAACGGTTCCCGGGGCGGATGGTGAGGCTTTAGATGCTTTTACCACTAAGTGGAATGAGAAGACTAGCAAGGAGGTCACGGCGTTTGTTCCCCATAGTTGGGACGCAACCATTTTATTAATGTTGGCCGCTGAAGCAGCCAAAGCGAACACTGGGGAAGGCATACAGAGTAAGATCAGAGAAGTGGCGAATGCACCAGGAACGGAGGTGAGTGATCCCTGCGACGCGATCGCCTTGATCCGCGATGGGGAAGATATTAACTATCAAGGGGCCAGTGGTAATGTGGATATTGATGAGAATGGAGACGTTGTCGGTAGTTATGATGTTTGGACGGTGACAGCAGAGGGGACAACCGAAGTGATTGATAAAGTTAGTCCCACAGAATAAGGTTCAATTTCAACTATTAAGAAATATAACCCGCTTCGGCGGGTTTTTTTTTTAGAAAAAACGTTAAGTAAGTTAAGAAAATCTATAATCTGATGGGTTAAAGCTTGAAGATTTATAGAATTTAGGCACTGTCTTTCTTCTGGTCAATAACTAAACCATAAAAGAGGGAAACATGATATCTCAATTAGTAGCAAATAAATCTGTTAACTATCTTAAAAAATTTGGCATCATTGTCATCATCATCGGTTCTTTGGGTTCTCATCTTGTTCATAATACACCCCTTAATAGTCCGATTTTTCCCCATCTATTTGCTCGGTTTACTGCCCTAACGGGAATGGGTTCCCAGTGGCGAATGTTTTCTGTGGTTGATCGCTTTAGCTGGCGAATAGAAATCGTGGCAATTCATGATAATAAAACCACGGAAATATTGCCTATTTTTGCTGATGAAGAAAAGGGATTTTTTGAGAAACAGTTTATGGATTTTAGAGAAGGGAAACTGCATCAGAATCTCTTTGTTTATCCCGACGCTCGTTATCATTATAGTGATTATTTATGCCGAAAGTATCAAAATGAAACTAATTCTATTAAAGCGATCCGTTATGATTTCTTTTGGCGACAAATTTTGCCTCCTCAACAGGCAGCTATCAGGAAACAATATCTAACAGAAGAGTTTAGTGATTTAGGAAAATTAGGAGAATATCAATGCAAGAATTGATTAAAAATGCTGCTAAAAAATTGTATAATTTTTGGTTTGCCAAAGAATCAACCTTGAGTTTAGGGGTATTTCGGATTGTTTTTGGTCTATTTATTCTCAATATTTTATTACTTAGTTATTTTCACTGGAACGAGTATTATGGAGTCCATGGAATTGTCTCTCTAGAGCGATTTATTAATGCTCGAGGTGGCTGGTTTTTAGCGTCTCTTAAGTCTATTTTTGCTCTGTCTAACAATCCTCAATTTATCTGGGTAATTTATGGACTTGGTTTAGGGACAACCTTCTGTTTTATTATCGGTTTTGGGACTCGTATTGTTACCATCATTTTATACATCTTCTGGTTTTCTTTATGTAATCGTAATTCTGCGATTATTGATAGCAAGGATATTGTGATTCAAATGTTGTTATTTTACAGTTGTTTTGCTACCCTAGGAAACAGTTTATCCGTTGATAATATATTTCGGGCTAAATTACTACATAAACGTCGTAATATCCTCAATTATATCCCTCCCAAACAGTCCGTTTGGGCCTTAAGGTTACTACAGATTTCTATTGCCTTGATTTATCCTTTATCTGCGATCGATAAACTGTATAGTGATATTGCCTGGCGAGATGGCAGTATCATGTACTATGTTTCTTTGTATGATGCTTGGTTTCGTTTTACTGATGTTGATTTATTTCACAATTATTTCTTGAGTATTGTTACAACTTATAGTGCTTTAATTCTTGAGTTTTTCTTCCCTATTTTCGTCTGGTTTAAACGGACAAAATATTGGATATTAAGTATGATGGCATTATTCCATATTTCTATTGCTATTGTCATGAATGAATTTGTCTTACAATTTAGTCTGGTGATGCTGATTTCTTATACTTTATTTTTGGATGCTGAAGTTATCAAGAAAGTGGCTTCAAAGTTCAAAAAACAATGCAATTTGTTTACTCAAAAACTGCTCATAGAAAACAAAGTTAATTCATAAAAAATAAGGATAAAAAAATGAGAATTGAACAGGATAGTATGGGGAAAATTGAAGTACCATCAGAAGCTTATTGGGGCGCACAAACCCAGCGATCGCTTCGTTATTTTGCCATTGGTGATGATATAATGCCCCGAGAAATGATTCGGGCGATCGGTATTCTCAAAAAAGCGACAGCTATTGTTAACAAAGACTTGGAAAAATTAGACTCTAAAAAAGCAGAATTAATCGTACAAGCAGCCGATGAAGTGATATCAGGAAACCTAGATGATCACTTTCCTCTGAAAATTTGGCAAACCGGAAGCGGTACCCAAACTAACATGAATGCTAACGAAGTCATTGCTAACCGCGCCATTGAATTAGCAGGAGGAATATTAGGCAGTAAAGATCCTATTCATCCGAATGATCATGTTAATATGTCTCAGTCTTCTAATGATACCTTTCCCACTGCAATGCACATCGCTGCAGTAGAAGAAATTACCCATCGATTATTACCTGCGATCGCTAAATTACGAGATAGTTTAGAGACAAAAACACAAGAATTTCAAAACATCGTTAAAATTGGTCGCACTCATCTAATGGATGCAGTCCCTTTAACCCTAGGGCAAGAATTTTCAGGGTATATTTTCCAACTGAACCAAGATATAGAAAGAATCCAATTAAGTTTACCTGATTTATATGAATTAGCCATCGGGGGAACCGCCGTCGGAACAGGGTTGAATACCCACCCGGAATTTGCCGAAAAAGTAGCTCAAGAAATTGCTCGAATAACCGATTTACCCTTCATTTCAGCCGATAACAAATTCGCTGCTTTAGCTGCCCATGATGCTATTATAATGTGTAGTGGAACCCTGAAAACATTGGCCTGTTCATTGATGAAAATAGCCAACGATATTCGCTGGCTGGGATCGGGTCCTCGTTGTGGGATCGGAGAACTTATTTTACCTGCCAATGAACCAGGATCTTCTATTATGCCAGGAAAAGTTAATCCCACACAATGCGAAGCAATGACCATGGTTTGTGTACAAGTAATGGGTTATGATACTGCCATTGGTATTGCGGGAAGTCAGGGCAATTTTGAGTTAAATGTCTTTAAACCGTTACTTATTTTTAATCTGTTAAACTCTATTAAATTATTAACCGATTCTTGTTCATCCTTTAGCGATCATTTAGTTGCTGGCTTAAAAATTAATCAACAACAAATCGAACATTATGTCAACAATTCTTTGATGTTAGTCACCGCATTAAATCCTCATATCGGTTACGATAACGCAGCAAAAGTTGCCAAAAAAGCCTATGAAAAAAACACAACCTTAGAAGCAGCTTGTGTCGAATTAGGATTTCTTACCCAAGAAGAATTTAAAAAGATTGTTCGCCCTGAAACCATGACATAAGTCAGGGGATTTCTCATATCTTCCACCTGATTTGGTTATTCCCAAAACTTACTCTCAATTTTTTTTTGAATAGCTGCTTTTCCTAAAACTAAAGTATTAGTCATACTATTTAATTTTTTAGAATGATCTTGAATTTTTTGAATTGCCTTGATAATTCCTTCTATTTGTTGTTGATTTCCTAAAAGTACTGGATGTGGAATCCAAACGGTCTTAGACGCAATTTGTTCAGTATTAGGAAATTTTAGTTCCTGTTTTTTGAATATTCCAGTTTGATGAAGTGGTGGAAATGCAGATATTGAACTAGGGATTCCCTCAGCTTTGAGTGCTTCAACAAATAGACGACGATGGAGATTATTGAAAGCTTTAGTATCATAGTAGAAAATATATAAATATCCTGGTGCATTGTTTTCAATGGGGCGATATTGAGGAGTAATTCCTTCAATCTGACTTAACGCATCATCTAAAATTTTAATATTATATAAGCGTTGAGGGATTTGAGTTTTAAACCTTTTTAACTGCGATGAGAGGATAGCAGCTTGAAATGCAGTCATTCGACAATTAGAACCAGCTTCATAATATTTTCCCGATGACTTTTCTAATTTTCTCCCACAGTTAACTAAAGTCCAGCACTTTTCAAAGAGTTTTTTATTATTAGTTACAATAGCTCCTCCTTCTCCAGAAGTTAGAGTTTTGGAAGTCTGAAAACTAAATGATCCAGCTATACCTAAACTTCCAGCTAATTTTCCTTTTATTGTTGAACCATGAGCATGAGCAGCATCTTCAATTACTGATATTTCATACTTTTTAGCTATTCGTAAAATGTCGTCAATATGACCTATAATTCCCCCTAAATGAACAACCATCACAGCCTTAGTTTTTGGACTAATTGCTTTCTCAAATTCTGCTGGATCTAAGGTCATTGTTTGCGAACAAACATCGACTAATATCGGTTTTGCACCTACCATAATAACGGCAGAAGCTGTGGCAACAAAGGTATAATCAGGAACAATTACTTCATCTCCATATCCAATCCCCAAACCTCGTAAAATAATTTCCAAACTATGTGTTCCATTTGTAACAACTAAACCATACTTACATCCCTGAAAATGAGCAAATTCCTGTTCAATATTCTTGACTATTGGATTATCTTTATCCCATTGACCACTATTCAAGATTGGAAGAATGGCTTCTT
This sequence comes from Crocosphaera sp., assembly GCA_030066295.1. GTDB lineage: Bacteria > Cyanobacteriota > Cyanobacteriia > Cyanobacteriales > Microcystaceae > Crocosphaera. Next base: position 14,481 of record JASJBX010000006.1, on the reverse strand, counting down.
GTTCTGATTTTCCAAAAATAGGCCATTGAGGAAAAGGTGTTTCTATTGTAGGAGTTCCACCAAGTAGAGCCAATGTATTCATTAGTAAAGTTCCTTTAAGTGATTCGCTAAATTGTCATCGCTACTATCATTCCAGTAGCTCAGTTTTCAGTAGTAAAAACTGAGCTACTGGAATCATAATAGATTTTTAAAGTACACAATTAATTATAACTCATCATCATTAATTTTTTGCTTTTGGCCTATTGATTGAAAATAATTCTTAATATTGATAGTCAATGAGATGACATGGAAAAATTAATCACTGAATCAATTCTGGCCTACTTTTGTTCGCTAGAGCCGAAACGGAGTGAGGAACTTTTGACTTTTGACTTTTGCCTTTCGCGTAGCGGTATAACTTTAAAAATAGAGCTTTATTATTTTGGCATTTAACTAATAGTTAAGCATAGTATATATTACTGTATAACCAGCATTTTAAATATGAGATGAGCATAAATTAGTAGTAATTGACTTGCCCAAAATTTCAGTTTATTCAAGTTTCCAGTCTTTAATGTTCCAAGTATTACGGTCCCAAGGGGTTAATTCAAATCCCTGTAAACGATTACTAATCGCAGCAACATCGGCACGATGAACCAAAGGAATAACAACAACATTGTTGACTAAAATATCATTCATTTCTATGAAAAGTTCTTCTCTTATTTTGGGGTCTAATTCTTGAGTTGAAGCTTCCCATAATTGATCATAGTCAGAATTACAATAACGAGTGTAATTATCCCCTACCCAATTATTCGCTTTTTGGGGAATTTCATCACACTTATAACCCTGCATATAGTTAGTGGGATCTGGACTATAATTTCCTGTGGTAAACATCTGTAAATCAGCATAAAAATGTTCAACTGTATCATTATTTGATGGATCGCCAGAGAAGAAAATACTAGCATCAATGCTTTTCAATTCTACTTCGATACCAATAGATTCTAAACCTTGTTTGATAATTTCTTGTGTTTTTTGTCTTAAGGGATTAACTGATGTTTGAAAAACGACTTTCATCTCCACTCCATTTTTATCTCTTATCCTATTATTATTGGTATCCTTCCATCCTGCTTCATCTAATAATTCTTGAGCCTTTTCTAAGTCAAACTCGTAAGAAGTATTAGAAGACTTATATTGTTCAGGTAACAGTAAAATATTAGCTGTCGGTTGCCCAGTAATACCATATAATTGCTGAGCGATGGTATCTCGATCAATGGCCAAACTAAAGGCTTCTCTAACCATTTTCTCACTCAAAAAAGGATGGGGATTATTTATATTTGAGCGTTCCCCATCTGCTGTTACTTTGTTCGGATCAGAAAAATTCAATAAAATACGCTCGCTTATAGTGCCTAAAGTTGAGACAATTTTTCCTTGTCCTCCTGTTTCTAATTGTTGCAAAATAGGGGCTTCTATTTGTAGGTTAAAAGCGTAGTCTGCATCCCCAGTTTGTAACACTGCACGGGCGGCAGAAGTGGCATCTCCTCCTCCTTTTAATTCAATGCGTTTGAAGCCTAATTCTTCAGCATTTCTGAAGTAAGAATTGGGTTCATAAACAACGACATCACCAGGTTTAAATTCAACAACTTTATAAGGACCGGTACCAATGGGTAACAAATTAGCTGGAGCTTGTCTCGCATTTTCTCCGTTATATTCTTCATAAATATGACGGGGTAAAATTAATCCAGATGAACCAATGAAGAATCGATTCCATGCAGGATTAACCCTTTTAAATGTAATTTTTACTCTGTGATCATCAATGGCTTCAACTGCTTCAATAATTTCATAATCACCTGAACTGGTGGCTCCCACTTTAGGGTTACTTAAAAACTCATAAGTAAACACCACATCATCGGCAGTAAATGGGGTTCCATCAGACCATTTTATATCTTGTTTTAATTGCCAAGTAACCGACTTTCCATCCTCGGCAATACCTCCATTCTCAAACGTGGGAATTTCAGCAGCTAAAAAGGGAATGAGTTCCCCCTCTTTATCATAACTGGCTAAAGGTTCTAAGGTAATTCGACTTGCTTCTGTATCCTTTAAACCTGTAGATAAATGGGGGTTAAGAATGGTGGGAGCTTGCCAATACAATAACTTCAAAGTATCGTTATCACTTTGAGTATTTGTTCCAGTTTTATTTGGGGAATTACAGCTACTCAAAATTAAAGAGGTTCCTAAACATAAAGATAATAGGAAACGGCAAGAACCAGTATACAATCGTTTTTTAAACACAGATAGATCACTTCCTCAGAGAATTAGGTTTAGGCTAGATTGTAGCAGATTAAAGGGTCGCATTTCATTTTTGCAGACAAATTATACTCCAAAGCAAAATGGAAGGACTCTGGGTTCACAAGTCAAAAGTTAGAAGTCAAAAGTCAATCATTTTTACCTCTTCCTAAAAGTAAGCGTATTCAATAAATCTTTGAATGCTTATAATTAATATTAATAATAAGAGTTCTTACCTATTATCTTTATCTAGTAATCTTTGTGAATCAAGTATTTTTACTGAGCTTTTATCAATATCTTTAATGTTTTTACCTAACATAAAAGATATTAAATAAATTATAATAATATTATTGATTCCGAGGCTTAACCTATTTATAACTTATGCTTTCTTGAGAATTACTGATACTTGATTCAAGAAATTTGATTAATATTACACAATTTTACTTAGTAAACAGTTATCAACAAACTTTAACCCTATGTATCAATTTAAACCCATGATAAATCCTCTTATTTCTCGTTTATTTATCCTTACTCTGTGTTTAACCCCTGTTACCCTAACCGCTACCTCTCAACCCAGTTGGGGGGAAACAGAAAGCATAGAAACAACTATACTACAATTGACAGAGGAAGCTAAACTACAAACCGAACAAGGCCAGTCTCAGCAAGCGATCGGGAGTTGGCAACAAATTCTCGAAATTGCTCAACAACATAACAAAAAAAATCTTCAGGCGTTTGCTTTAGTGGGACTGGGGTTAAATTATCATGATTTACAACAACCTTCTACCGCGTTAGGGTACTATGAACAAGCTTTGCCCATTGCTCAGCAGAGTGGCGATCGCCGTGTGGTTGGGGCTGCTCTCAATAATATGGGGGCTTCCTATCAAAGTCTGGGACAATATCAAGAAGCCCTGACTTACTATCAACGGGCCCTCCCCATTACTCAACAGGTAGATAAGCCAGTAGATACAGCTAAAACCTTGAATAATATGGGAGAAATTTATAACCTAACGGGAAAAGCCTCAACTGCTCTTCAATATTACCAAGAGGCTTTATATCTCGCCCAAAAAGCGGGTGATCCTCTGTTACAACAAGAAATCCGTAACAATATTGCTGCGATCGCCAACTAGAAAAATTGTCCGAGATAATGTAAAGAAATCTTGCAATGTCTAAAAAGTTTTGTTAAGATTGTAATCAAGCACTTGACTTAATTGCTGTTACCTAATACAGAGGTATATTACTATGGATAATCAAGAAACTAAATTCGGCTTCACCGCATTCGCTGAAAACTGGAACGGACGTTTAGCTATGCTCGGCTTCGTCATTGGTATTGCTACCGAATACTTAACCGGACAAGGCATCCTTTCCCAATTGGGCTTAATGTAAATAAAAAGGGTGAGTTATGCCCTCACCCCCTTTTCTAGATACAGTACGGTCAATCGGATTGGATTATAGCCGTTCTCAGTCAAATTATATACATTTTTTTGCTTTAGGGTGGCGATTAGCCACTCTATTTTTTTGGACAACGATGAATAAGGAAGAAAATTAGAAGTTGGGTTCAACGGAGTTGAACCCTAAAATAAGTTAGGGAACAGTGTTTTCTAGCTATTTTTACCAGCTTTGGCCAATTTGCGTTTAAATAAACCACCAAACCCGATAGCTGCTCCGGCACCTAATATGGTTAAGGGTTCAGGAACGGCAGTCTCGTCACCCATATTTTTTTGGGCTTCTTCAACCAGGAATAGTCCCACACTACCCGCTAAGAGTTGATGGGCTCCTGCACTGGGATGGGTTTCATCAAAAAAGCCATATTCGGCAGGATTAGCATCAGGATCACTCAGACAAGATCCAGACACGCTATCATTCCCCACAGCAAATTGAACGATATCCACATCTACACAGGCCTCTGTTGGTCTTGTGATGCCAAATAGTGGCGCGGCATCCACTGCACCTGCTAGCCATTGATTGAAATCAAAAAACGTAGCATTGATATCATGATCTTCAGAGAGTTGATCGAGAGCATTTTCTAAGAGATTATTATGTGCCGTGGCGAGAAAGGTCGCGCCACCATTGGCCAATTGAGGATAATTAGTGGCAAAATCAGCCGCAACAGGGGTAAGACTTAAATCAGCTTGGCCGAACACTAAGACGTTTTTTGCCCCGGCCTCTTTTAATGCTTGAACGTTAGCGGTAATATTCCCCACAACGGTATCAACAACCCCACTTAAAACAGCAACGGGGTCGGCGCTGGGATCGGCTAAACCTTGAAATAGATCCTGATTAAAGAAATAGTCATTGGTCCCTGATACCATGATCACTAAATCACGATCAGTAAGAAAGGGGGCTATCCGTTGTACTTGTTGGTTTAATCCAGCGAACCCGGATAATTCGGGGATGACATGGAAATTTCCACTTCCTGAACCGCCAACCGCAACATTGTTGGTGCTGTCATAGGGTGAGCTAAACAGTTCCGGAGATTGAGGAATCAAGCTGTCTAAGTCGTGTAAGTATTCTGTAAAAGTCAGTCCATTGGTAAAACGGCCGTCATTGTACCCTAACTCACTGGGAGGAAAATCCAGGACACCATAATTCTTTAAATTTCCATCATCAGCAATACTATCCCCCACAACAAACAAATTATCATATAAAGGGAAGGGATTGGGCTGAGCTTGAGCTTGTGCAGCCATGGGAGTGAAGCAAGTGGAGATGGTTCCCACCAAGAATAACGTTTTAAATTTCATGAGCATTAATACGGATATTGAAATGATTGCTTAAGAGTTTATCAGTGTTTGTACACAAGATTGGCTCATGGTAATCTGGATTTTCTGGTTTGTCTGTGATCTGTGTCATTGACACAAGAAAAAAAATAAACCTAAAAAGCCGTGAGCGAGGGTTAGCCAGTCCGTTTTGACGGCTGGCAGTCGAGCGAACCGGGGTTTTAACCCCCTGTCTCTGTCTTGGTGCGCGTTCCTTTGCGCCGTACGACGGCGCAGGGTCGCACCGCTATTTATTTTTCTGATTCTCAATATACTTTTTGATGGTTTCAGTAGAAGCAGCACCAGTAGTCGCACAAAAATAACTTGGTGTCCACAAAGGGAGAACTCAATCCCATTGTATCTCCAGCAAGGAGAAGGAGTGAACTACCACACGCTGACGCAAGCGTACAGCGTGGGCTTCCTATCCAACAGATAGCGGTGTAGTGGATTTCTTTCGGCCTCCTCTACCACGTCTTACATCTGGGCAATAGGCTTTATCCCGTGTCCCACAGCTAAACTTGCTTTCAGCTATTTCTCAGATAACTCACTCAACTCTTATCGTTAACTCAGAATGAAGTCATTTATTTTTCAGATAACTCCCCCATACTGACAATAACGAAACAAAGCAATGGAGTTATTCATTATGAAAAGTTTGATTATTACTGGTTTATCTTCTCTACTTTTAGGTAGTTTTTTTACTCCTGTTAACGCCAATGAAGTTATGGCGGTGAACTCAATGATTGAACAAAATTCGATAACTTATCTTTCTCCTGTTAACTTAGTGAGTCATGGAAGAGGGGGAACATTTAGTGAGCAAGGAATTCCTAGTCATATTCGCTTTAGTTTAGGGATTAAATCGGGTAAAATTGACGCTGAATCCTTGGTAAAAGCAGCTATTGAAGCAGGACGTTTATCTTCTGATACCATTAATGATTCTGCTTACTTATCTAGTGTTCAATTTGAATTATCGCGCTTAGATAATGATTAATTTTTAACATCATTTTCCATCACTGTAAGAAACTGTTATAGTTCTAATTTCTATTTCTACTATTTTTTAGGGAACTGAAAATAGTAGTTTTTTTGTAAAAGATTAATTTATCTTTTACATAATTTTTATAATAAAAAAGAGTTCTTAAGACTGCTTTTGCATAAGTTTCCAAAGTATTGTATGATCGTAAATCATCATTTTTTTAGAAGCACTTATTTAGAAATGGCAAAATAAGTTGGATTTTATCCTAATCCAAAATTATACTTCTATTCTGTCGAGAGTTGATTGGAACTATGTAAAGAATATCCGCTTAGCTTTATTTTCTATATCGGTTAACTCGTTGACTAATAATTGATTTTGATCTTAGGATTATTCAATAATAAACTATTTTAACTCATGACCCAATACCTAATTAAACGCCTATTAATCGCTATTCCCACCCTAATTGCTATTAGTTTAGTCCTTTTTGCTATTTTAGCATTAGCCCCAGGTGATCCCTTAGGAGAATTCGCATCTAACCCATCAATAACCGAAGAAGTTAGGGAGAATATTCGCAAAACGTTGGGACTCGATCAACCGATTTATATTCGTTATATTAAATGGTTTTTTGCTTTTATTAGAGGAGATTTAGGCTACTCTTTTACCAGCAGAAGTCCCGTTTTAGACTTAATTTTACAACGTCTGCCCACAACATTATGGGTAGTAGGAACCGCTTATCTATTGAGTATTTTAATCGCCTTTCCGTTAGGGATTATTTCTGCTATAAAACGCTATTCTTTCTTAGACCAAATCCTGACAACTTTTGCCTTTTTAGGTTATTCCTTACCGACTTTTTTGACAGGATTATTATTGATTGTTATTTTTAGTGTTCAATTAAACTGGTTTCCTTTTATTTATAACAGCACCCTAGAAGTCACTAATTTTTCTACTTTTATCGAACAACTCAAACAGTCTATCATGCCCATTACCGTGTTAGCCTTATATCAATCTGCTGTGTTAATGCGCTTCATTCGTTCAGCTATTTTAGATGAATTAAACCACGATTATGTTCGCACCGCACAAGCCAAAGGATTGAGCAATTTTGCCATCATCAAAAACCATATTATCCGTAATGCTTTGATTCCTGTGGTAACATTAATTGCCCTCGATATTCCCACTATTTTTACGGGGGCATTAGTCACAGAACAAATATTTAGAGTACCCGGAATAGGGGCATTATTAATCGATTCAATTTACCGTAGTGATACCCCCGTGGTGATGGCTATTACCTTTATTTATGGTATTTTAATTGTTATTTTTAATGTGATTGCTGATATCACTTATGGCTTGCTCGATCCTAGAGTCAGATATTAAGGAATATTTAAAGTCGGCCTAAACGTAAAGAAATTTATCAAAACCTGTGAATTCTCAGTCATTTCTTTCAATAATGTAGATAGGACAGTAAAGGAGCCGATCCCAATATGAATGCTTTATCTAATAATCGTTGGAAGTTTCTTAGCTGGACAACCGTTGTCATGTTTGCTCTTGGTTTTTGGCTAAGCAGTAGTCTTATTCTTGATTGTGTTGTGATTCCTGGGTTATCCTTATCAGGAATGATGAATGAGGGCGGTTTTGCCAGTGCGGGATTTATTATTTTTGGATTATTCAACCGCATTGAATTAGTTTGTGCAGCCCTTGTTTTAACGGGATTTTTAATTTTCCGTCGCCATCATCTTCTTATTCATCTTCAGGAACGTTGGTCAATTATTTTAGCCAGTGTTTTGCTTGGTATTGCTTTGATTTACACTTATTTCTTAACCCCAGAATTAAGTGCCTTTGGCTTAGAAATTAATCCCTTTGCAGCCACTGATACCATGCCATCTGCTATGATTTCTCTACATTGGAGTTATTGGGTGTTAGAAGTGGTTAAATTTGCGATTGGAGTTACTTTATTACGCTGGTGTTATCGTGATTCTTGTGAATTAAAGTAGATTAAACAATGAAATTAAGTCATGATTTCCTCCCATTGGGGGGGAATTTTTCATGAAATAACCCACCAAATAACACCCCTAACGCGATGATAGTTGATGAAATAATCGGAATATAAGTCAGTAATTTTTCCATGTTTCTAAGGGTTTTTATTTTTACTTTGGGCTTCGATAAGAGTTTCGAGTCTGGTTAATCTTTGTTCAATGCGGTTTTCCGTCTCTTTTATTTCACCCCTTAACGCTGCAAGTTCCATATTAACAGGGATTAATTCAACTTTGATGATGACTTTGAGCATCCAAAATAACCCACCGAATAACACTCCTAATGCGATAATAGTTGATGAAATAATGGGAACGTAAGTCAGTAATTTTTCCATTTTGTTCAACCTAAACTAAGAAGTTGCCTATTAACATAAAATTAACAAAGAGTTTTCTAAGGTGGGCAAAATATTCTACCTTATGAGTGGTTAAGATAAATCGCAGATTTGCCCACCCTACCCTCTATATTCTAAACCCATAAAAATAAAAGGGTGAGCCTTGCCCACCCCTTGCTTGTACATTCAAAATAACGTTGAAACTTAGTAAACTTCAACGTGCCAACGATGTTGTTTTTTCAGTCCTTTAACAAAGTCAGACCATTCTACCCCTTGTTTTTCAGCAAAAGGCTTTAATCCTTCTTCAATACCAGCTTCCATGCCTTTGAGTCCACACATATAGAGGTGGGTTTTAGGATCTTGTAACATAGTCCATAACTTCTCAGCCTGTTCAGCCACCCGGTGTTGAATATACATCCGGCCACCTTCGCTATTCTTCTGTTCCCGACTAATAGCATAGGTTAACTCAAAGTTATCAGGATAGTTGCTTTGGATATCTTCTAACTTATCTTTATAAAGAATGTTAGCAGTGTAAGGAACCCCAAAGATTAACCAAGACTTCCCCTTGAACTTATAATCTTCGTGTTTCTCAAAGAACATCCGCCATAAAAACGCACGGAAAGGCGCAATACCGGTTCCAGTCGCCAACATCACGATATTAGCATCTTCGTCTTCAGGAAGTAACATTTCCTTACCAACAGGACCGGTAATCGCTACATCTGCACCCACTTCGAGGTTACACAGATGGGTAGAACAAACACCATAAACGGTTTCGTTGGTTTCGGGGTGTTGATATTCTAGCTGACGAACACACAAAGAAACGGTCTTATCATCTAACTTGTCCCCATGACGGGTAGAAGCGATGGAGTAGAGTCTTAACTTGTGGGGTTTACCCTTATCATCGGTTCCAGGGGGAATAATACCGATACTTTGTCCCTCTAAATAATGGAGATCGCCACCAGAAATATCAAACGTTAAGTGTTGAACAACACCACTACCACCCTCAGCAACTAAGGGATAATTTTCGACACATTTACCAATGTAGGGATTTTTGGGCTTATAAATATTAACAGGAACTTTTGTTTTCGCTTGAGTCATAGGTTTACGTTTTTCTTCCGTTGGCTTGCTTTGCTGTGGTTGAGCAACTTCGGCTTCACTAGAACGGCTAGAAGTGGGCTTTAAGGGGATTTCAGCATCCAAAGGTTTAATGCTGACAATACGACCACCCATACGGGTAATACGACGCATTTCTTGATTCATCCGTTCGTAGGGAACAGTGATAAAAACGCTACCACTGCGACGGATGGGATAGTCCAGACTGTCATTGTCTGTATTTTGACTTAACCCTTCCACCTCATAGACAAACAGACGGCTTCCATAAGCTGTTGTCTTGCCAGAAGTTGCTGCTAAGGCTGGACTGTACATAGAGCTCTCCTAATTTATTTTGCATATCATAACTGCTCTATTTAGCCTACCATCGGGTGGTAATCTTAAATACACTGCTATGAGTTGCTTAATATTTGGGAGGGGAAACCTCCAATAAGTGCAGTCCGTTAATAGAAGATAACGAATTTTTCTGGAAAAATCTGTTAAACTTGCGTCAGTTTTAGATTTTTTTCCAAGGAGCATCTTGGGAACATTTCTTGACTATCCGTGCTTTATCTCTTGTGGAGAGGGATGTCAGTCTGGTAAAATCCATTGTCAGTATTTAATACGTATCTGGATCTTGCTAGGATCTGGTCAACTTTGGGATTAAAAAAACAGAGTCCTGGCTCTGCAAAAAATTTTACCCAATAATTGACTAATAATGCTCCCTTTATGGGAGACTTTAATGACAAGGTAATGAAACCGGGTTAACAATTCTGTTTTGCATTTAGAGGGAAGCTATGACCACAAATATAGACCGCGTGGTTCTTATTGCAGTTGCCGGAGACTCCGGTTGCGGTAAATCTACTTTTTTACGTCGTTTAACCGATTTATTTGGTGAAGAGTTTATGACGGTCATCTGTTTAGATGACTATCACAGTTTGGATCGTAAGGGCAGAAAAGCGGCCGGTGTGACTGCTTTAGATCCCAAAGCGAATAATTTTGATCTGATGTATGAGCAAATTAAAGCTTTAAAATCAGGTCAAGCTATCGATAAACCCATTTATAATCACGAAACGGGAGAAATTGATCCTCCCGAACGCATTGAACCCAATAAGGTTATCGTCATTGAAGGATTACATCCTTTATTTGACGAGAGAGTTCGCGAATTGGTTGATTTCGGGGTTTATCTCGACATTAGTGACGAAGTTAAAATCAACTGGAAAATTCAACGGGATATGGCAGAAAGAGGCCATTCTTACGAGGATGTCTTGGCTTCTATTAACGCTAGAAAACCTGACTTTAGTGCTTACATCGAACCCCAAAAACAACACGCTGATGTGGTGATTCAAGTCTTACCCACTCAGTTAATTGAAGACCACGAAAGTAAGTTATTACGAGTTCGTTTGGTTCAAAAAGAAGGCATTGCCAACTTTGAACCCGCTTACTTATTCGATGAAGGATCGACCATTGACTGGCGACCTTGTGGACGTAAGTTAACTTGTGCTTATCCTGGTATCAAGATGTACTATGGTCCTGACAACTTCATGGGGAATGAAGTCTCTATGTTAGAAGTAGATGGTCAATTCGATAACCTCGAAGAAATGATCTACATCGAAAGTCATCTTAGTAAAACCGGAACCAAATATTATGGTGAGATGACTGAACTTTTACTACAACATAAAGATTATCCTGGTTCTACCAATGGAACCGGTTTATTCCAGGTGTTAGTAGGTTTAAAAATGAGAGAAACCTACGAAAAGATTACAGCAGCAGAACAAGTTCCTGCTCAAGTTTAATTATCAAACTAAATCCAGTTTAAATCCGTGAGAAAAACTCGTTTTTTCTCACGATTTTTTTCTCACAATTATAGTTTGAAAATCTGCAGTTTTTGTAATCTCCGCAAAATATCCTAAGTGATTAGCACCTGTTAACAGCCTGAAACGAAAATCATGTTAAGATGGGGGATGAATTAAATAAATCGAGGAGAGGTGGCAGAGTGGTCGAACGCGCCCGACTTGAAATCGGGTTTGGTTAATAGCCAACGTGGGTTCGAATCCCACCCTCTCCGCTTTTTGAAGTCAGAAGTTAGAAATCAGAAGTCAGAAGTTTGCCAAGGAAAAAAGTCAACTGAAAAAAACGGTTGACTTTTTCCTGTCCCTACTAGAGGGATAGAAAGCCTTCTAACCCTCATTATCCTAGTTCTCTCAAGCAACTAAACTGCTTGGGGTTGACTTTGGGGTTGGAACTGGAAGAGAGAATAAACAACATTGCGACGGATATCGATCATCATCTCGAGGAACATTTCGTACCCTTCCTGTTTATATTCGATGAGAGGGTCTTTTTGTCCGTAACCTCGTAACCCAATAGACTCTCTTAGTGCATCCATTGATTGTAAATGTTCGCGCCATAAGGTATCTATTTGTTGCAAGATAAAGAAACGTTCTGCTTCTCGCATCAAACCAGCACGAACTTTATCCACTTGGTCTTCTTTAATATCATAAGCTTTACGAGCTTCTTCGTGGAGAAAGATTTTCATCTCTGGGACGGTCATATCTTCCATATCTTGAGCGGTCATATCTTCGAGGAGATAGACAAACTCTTTGACCTTACTAACTAAGTTTTCTACGTCCCATTCTTCCGGGGGTAACTCGGGGTTAACGTAAGCATCGACAATTTCATCCATTGTCTTCTCGGCGTATTGTAGCACTTGTTCTTTGAGGTCTAAACCTTCGAGTACCCGTCGACGTTCGGCATAAATGGCCCGTCTTTGGTTATTCATGACCTCGTCGTACTCAAATACCTGTTTACGGGTGTCATAGTAGAAGGTTTCTACTTTTTTCTGGGCCCCTTCTAGGGAACGGGTCAACATTTTGGACTCGATAGGCATATCTTCTTCAACGCGGAAGGCATTCATTAACCCGGCCACACGATCGCCCCCAAAAATTCTTAAGAGGTTATCTTCTAAACTGAGGAAAAATTTCGTTGATCCGGGGTCTCCTTGTCGTCCGGCCCGTCCTCTTAACTGGTTATCAATACGACGGGACTCGTGACGTTCAGTAGCAATAACATGGAGTCCTCCGTTTTCTACCACTTCTTCCTGTTCTTTGTCGGTCAATGCGTCGTATTCTTTGCGGATGGCTTTATAGACTTCCCGCAATTTTTCAATGACTGGGTCTTCTGTGGGAGCATTTTCCGAAGCGATCGCAATTTTTTCTTCGGCTTCTAGTTCGGATAAGCTTTGCTGTCCGTATTGATCCACAGCAAATTTTACTGCTGCTTTGATCAGGTTTTCAGTTTCTGGGGAGAGTTGGGTGGGAAAAATATCGGCTGATGGTTGCCATTTTTTCTTTTTACTATCCTTTCCAAAGCCTTGAGGACGACGACTACCATTGCCTCCTGTTCCTGCTGCCATTAGGTTATCATCTTCTGGCATAACAATTTGAGGCATAAGATATTCCCGAATTTTTAGACGGGCCATATAGTCGGAGTTACCTCCTAAAATAATGTCGGTTCCTCGTCCTGCCATATTGGTGGCAATGGTAACAGCTTGTTTACGTCCTGCTTGAGCAACAATTTCTGATTCTCTTTCTACGTTTTCGGGACGAGCATTGAGAATGTTATGGGGAATGTTACTTTCTTGTAAGAGGTTAGAAATGACTTCTGATTTTTCAACGCTGGTAGTACCAACCAGAATGGGACGGCCTTGTTCGTGTAGTTCTTCTACTTCTGATGCTACGGCTTTCCATTTAGCTATTTCGTTCTTATAAACTACGTCAGCATAGTCGTGGCGTTGGGGAGGACGGTTGGTGGGAACAATTGTTACTTGCAGGTTATAGACTTTTTCTAGTTCGGTTTCTTCGGTTTTAGCGGTTCCGGTCATCCCTGAAAGTTTGTTGTACAACAGGAAGAAGTTTTGATAGGTAATGGTGGCTAGGGTTTGGGTTTCTTTTTGGATGGGAACTCCTTCTTTAGCTTCGATGGCCTGGTGTAGTCCATCACTCCAACGTCTTCCTGCTAAGACACGACCGGTAAATTCATCGACGATGACTACTTCTTTATTTTTGACAATGTAGTTAACGTCTTTGGTGAATAATTCTTTGGCTTTGATGGCGTTAAAAATATAGTGGGCCCAAGGGTTTTCTTGATCGTAAAGATCGGTCACTCTTAATAATTGTTCTGCTTTTTCAAAGCCTTGATCTGTCATCAAAACATTACGAGCTTTTTCGTCTACTTCGTAGTCTTTGGGATCTTCTTCGTCTTCTTGTAGTTCTAATTTTTTGGCAATTTCAGCAGCTTGAAGATATTTTTCTGTGGGTCTTTCTACTTGACCGGAAATAATTAAAGGTGTACGAGCTTCATCGATTAAAATTGAGTCAACTTCGTCGATTATGCAATAATTAGGGGGTCTTTGTACAACTTCAGCCATTGCTGTGGCCATGTTGTCCCGTAAATAGTCAAATCCTAGTTCGCTGTTAGTTGTATAAGTAACGTCACAAGCATAGTTTTTTTTGCGTTCTTCTGGGTTCATTCCTGACTGGATAAGTCCCACGGTTAACCCCAGAAAACGATGCACTTGACCCATCCATTCCGCGTCCCGACGGGCTAAATAGTCGTTAACTGTAACAATATGAACCCCTTTGCCGGTCAGTCCGTTAAGATATGCCGGCAGGGTCGCAACGAGGGTTTTTCCTTCCCCTGTCTTCATCTCGGCTATTTGTCCTTGATGGAGTACCATTCCTCCTAATAACTGTACGTCGAAGTGACGCATTCCTAAGACTCGTTTTCCGGCTTCTCGGACAACGGCAAAGGCTTCTGGGAGAATTTCCTCTAAAATATCCTCTAGTTCTTCATCGTTGTTGGCTTTATCCAACATTTCCCGAAATTCAAGGGTTTTTTTCTTCAGTTGTTCGTCGGATAATTGCTGAATATCTTCTTCGAGTAAGTTGATTTCCGCAACGATGGGTTGTAATTTTTTGATTTTACGGGTGTTAGGATCGCCAAATAGAGCTTTAAGCATAAGGTATCGTTTTATTCTTTATTCTAGTTTATATGGT
>JASJBX010000053.1 GCA_030066295.1 Crocosphaera sp. | reverse complement strand
CTTACAGAAATGATAGGGAGGAATACTATGGCAAAAGTTCCTAGTATTCACCGAGAACGGCGGCTCTTCGTGGTAACAGCAGGGGAGAATCCCCAACTATAATTTTATTTAGTTGGGGTTCCGTTCAATTGTTTGAACTATAATTGATGTAAGCGATCGCTTTTCCCTATCTTCATCTTGAGATCAATCATGGTTCAAGCTCCTGCCAAACTCTTATCGCTTCAACTTCCCCATCAGATTACTCTACGGGTTACACCAGAACAGTTTGCAGCTTTAGCGGCAGCCAACCGTGAACTGCGCCTTGAACGAACTGCAACAGGAGAGTTAATTGTGAATCCACCCACTGGCGGTAATACTGGAAAACGCAACAGCAAAATTATTTACTTTCTAGTTCGATGGATTGAGGAAGAAGGGGCTGATGGCGAAGCGTTTGACTCCTCCACTGGTTTCAAGTTACCCAATGGTGCCAACCGTTCCCCTGATGCTTCATGGGTTAGCCAAGCCCGTTGGGATGCCCTCACCCCAGAGCAACAGGATAGTTTCATCCCCTTGTGTCCAGATTTTGTGGTGGAATTGCGTTCCAAAAACGATACACTAAAAGACCTCCAAACCAAGATGGAAGAATATATGCAGAATGGGGCAAAGTTAGGTTGGCTGATTGACCCGAAAAATAAACGAGTAGAGATATATCGTCCTGGAGAAGTAGCAGAGGTGCTGAAAAATCCTAGTCAGTTATCTGGGGAAACTATATTACAGGGTTTTAGCCTCAGTTTAAAGCGGGTTTGGTTCTGAATTATCCTTAATTAAGACGCTACTCCGAAATAGGGTTTGTCCATCTCTGTCAAGAAACTTCACAAGCTCGTGCAACGTGTTTCAGTTATCTTTAGATAACGAGGTTCTTCAGGATTAATATTTGTTACAATACTAGGCCAAGAGTTAAAAATTTATCAGTAAAGTTATGGTTACAACACTGACAAAGTTAACATTTAAACAGTACCTTCACCAATATCCCGAAGGAGAGGGAAAATTTGAATTAGTCAATGGAGAATTCATTAAAGTGGATTGTACTAGAGCGCATAAAAACGTAGCTAGATTTTTAGTGAAAGCTTTTGATAGAGAAAATGAACGCTTATCCCTTGACTATATCATCGACAAAGACATTATTATCAGAACCTTAACTAAAGACGGAGAAGAAAGAGGAAGAATTCCCGATGTTAGTGTGGTTAAAGGATCAATTTGGAATAAAAATGTAACAGCTTATGGAGCAATTACTGACCCTCTTGAATTAGCTGTAGAAGTGGCTTCTACCAATTGGGATGATGATTATATTGATAAATTAGAGGAATATGAAAGATTAGGAATTAAAGAATATTGGATTGTCGATTATTTAGCGATCGCTTCTCGTCAATATTTAGGAAATCCTAAAGTTCCCACTATCTTTGTCTATTCTCTTATAGAAAGTAAATATCAAGTTAATGCTTTTCGAGATCAAGATATGATTGTTTCGACAATTTTTCCAGAATTAAAGTTAACGGTTACTCAAGTGTTAGACACTTCAGGAATAAAATAATATTAATCGCACCTAAAATATTAAAATGAACTATCATTGATGTAAGCGATTAGTTATCTTTAGATAACGATACCTGTTGGTTCCTTGTCAATTTATTGCAAGGCGGTATTAATGATCAACCATTTCATGAGACGGTGTTGATGTTATGTATGCAGTCATTTCGACCGAAGACATTCAACTACCAGTAGGTAGTGTGGTACGATTACTAGGAACTTGGCAAGATTACTGTCAACTTAAGGACAGTCGAGGAAATAGCAACCTCCCTCGTATTAAATTTTGTAATGGTGAGATTTTACTGATGAATCCTTTGCCAAAACACGGACGGGAAGCTCATTTACTCGCTCGGATTGTTGAAAGCTTACTAGAGTATCAGAATCGCAACTATGAGGCATTTACACCGATTACAATGGAGTTGCCAGAAGAGGGGGGAATTGAACCTGATTACTGTTTCTATATTGACCATTGGCAATCTGTTGTTGGTCAAGATCGCATTGATTGGCGCAACAGTCCACCCCCAGATTTAGTTATTGAAGTAGATGTTACCAGTTATACAGCAGTAGCAGACTATTTACCCTACAAAGTTCCTGAAGTTTGGTTGTTTAGAAAAACAGGATTGCAAATTTATGGGTTAGTAAGAGATAGTTATCAAGAACAAAGTTTTAGTCGTTATTTTCCTAATTTAGAACTACCAACCTTAGTTGACCAGGTGCTTCAAACGGCTTTAGTGCAGGGGATGGGAGTCGCGATTCAACAGTTCCGTAAAACACTTTCATTAATCAACCTTAATGTCATTAACAGTGAAGAACCGTAAAAAAGGTTCATGAAAATGAACTATCATTGATAATCAAGCAAGATAAAAGCGATCGCTTACCGTAGTCTTAAACAATTATCCACCCCTAAATATGAGCAATTAAGCTTATTTTAGGGAATCACCGTCCTTTAGTGAAACGGAGGGCGGTGAGGATGTCAACTAGATAATGTACAACACAACCATGACTGGCAGGGATTCGCATTGCCCCTAATTCCCCATAAGTACCGTCACTAAAATGCTGACGGAGTTTCAATGACCATTCCGAACAGGGGTGGGTTGAAAGCTGTTAGCAGGTTTTCTGCGGCTTTAGAATTTGGTTTCAAAGACCATTCCTAACAGCAGTGGGTTTAAAGATACTCTCAAAATTTTCAATGTTAAGATGGATTGAAAGGAGCAACTCACTTGTAAAAAGATGAGTTTTCTATATTGATATCAATCCCCAGATGATGACATTTAATCTGTCACTAATGCTTAAAGGACAACAATTTGTCACAACGACAATTAATTTGTCTCCACGACACTAATCTGTCACTGATGACAAATAATGTGTCACTGTACAGTACAGCTAGAAAAAGCTCCCTGTCGGACTTGAACCGACGACCTACTCATTACAAGTGAGTTGCTCTACCAACTGAGCTAAGGAAGCGATTGAGAACTGATTGACAAACCAGTTACTCGGCATTAAATTCAGGTTAACGCCCGATTCTCAAGACGATTATAACATAAAGAACAACCCCGTTTAAGCGATGCTATTTTCGATCGCCCAACGGGCTAACTCAGTGCGGTTATGAAGATTGGTTTTATTGAGCATATTAGACACATGACTTTCAATGGTTCGTTGACTGACACTGAGTTTCTCGGCAACATCCCTATTAGAAAGTCCTTGTGCTACCAACTGCACCACTTTCGTCTCTGTTGGGGTGAGTTCTACGTTACTGGGAACTTGAATCCGGTTACTATCATCCAAGCTAATATGGTTTTTGTGGCGCATCAGACGGCTGGCTTGTTTGAGAGAAGATTCTACTTGAGCCACCAACTCTTCTGGTTCAAAGGGTTTGACCATATAGACATCGGCCCCCGTATTCAGTCCTTTGACCCGATCTTGGCTTTGTCCTTTGGCAGAAAGAAACATGACCGGAACCCAACTGGTGCGCGCATCTTGGCGCACTTTTTCAATCAAAGCGTAACCATCCATTTCTGGCATCATGACATCGCAGATGATCATATCTGGAATCGCTTTGGTTAAGACATCGAGTGCTTCTTTGCCATTTTCGGCTGTTGTCACCTCATACCCTTGGAATTCTAGATAATCTTTCACTAGCAGCACTAGGTTAGGATCATCATCAACCAATAATAAGTGCTTATTATCTTTTTGGGAGCTATCTTTTAAGGGTGGCATCTTCTTTTCTCAGGTAAATTTTGATAAGGATTCTGTTTAGAAGTATTCGTGGAGATTAAGACTATTTTAATTCAATCTTAACCTTGGGGAGCGTTTTAAGTTACACTTTATTACGTCTTCTGGTCTATTATCTCATGATCAAGGTCAGTCGATTGATTTTCAATGGTTTTCAATGGAGGTGTACTAAGGGGTTCAGGTAAACCATGGGTACAGAAGGCATAGTCTGCAACAATTTCATTATTAATGAGATGTTCTTGAATAATACGTTCAATCACGTCAGGGGTGGCTTGACGATACCAGACTCCATCGGGATAGACTAGAAGAATCGGTCCATCCAGACAAACTCGTAAACAATTGGCTTTTGTGCGGAAAATACAAGAAGGTTGAATTTCCGTTACTTGGTCGAGTCTTAGTTCTTTAAGACGACGTTTTAGGTAGTCCCACGCTTCAAGACTGGTTGCTTTGGGGCAACATTTGGGTTTCGTTTGATCAGCACAAAGAAACAAATGTCTTTGAATTTGCTTGAGTCCCAAGGTTTTGATCGTTTCAGATAAGCTATCCTGGGATTTTTTGGGAGTTTGAATATTGGGTGCTTTTTCTTCTGAAGTATTGATAATGGGTTCGCTCATTTACATAGATTCCAGAAGGATTCATTTGTCCATTTTAACCTGTAATGAGGTTTTTCGGAAGTGTAAAAATGCAGTCTTTTGAAAAATCAACCCTTATTAAATAAACCCCAGTAATTTTCTTGTATTTCCCGTTTCTTTTGATTTAAGTTTCTCCGTATTATTACTATTCATGTTAATTATCATTGAATCAAGCTCTCATAAAAAGCATGAATTATCAGTAATTATTAGTTAAATCACCATTTTAAAATCGAAGCATCTGCACCCTTTTCTCGTCGTATTTTTCCATCTTTTTCAACCCAATCGATTACTTGTTGATGGCTTAATTTTTCTACTGGAATGTCATAATCTTTGGCAATTATAGTTAATAATCTTAGAGAAGAAATAGTTAAACGGGTTAAAAATTTTTCGGGGGCGGTTAATAAGGCTTTATCCACATCGGCGGATTCTTCGGGGGTTAAAAATTGCGGTTCATTCATGTTAATTTAATCGTTAATTATTGAAGATCAGTATCCGTTAATTGTTGTAACCATTCTCGGTCTTTTAATGACAATGCTGGTGGAGGTGGAGGTTGTTGATAATCTATCCGTAAATGATAGCCCCCTCGTTCATAAATTCCCTCAATAAGCTGCTGCAATTGTAACACAGGTTCAGGTTCTTCTGCTTGTAATGGGATCAGAACATCAGGAATTTTATCTTGTATAGAAAATTCATATAAATCTGCTAACGGACGTTGATGAGAACGACTGACTAAAATACGATAATCTGTCTCATTTGTTTGATTAATAATTTCCATTGGTTTACCACTTCTGAGTAAATCAATTTCGATTAAATGGGTAAAGCTTCTTAAGATGGTTTGTCGTTTTTGTTGATAAGTTAATCTACCAATACCTGCTGCTTTGTTTTTAGGAGATAATACTTCAATAACCGTAATCACTGAACGATTTTCAATTTCTCTAACTTCTAAATAACGTTCTTTGATTTCTTCAGCAATGGGTAACACAACTTGTTTAGGTTGAGATGTGGTTAAGGTACGAGTTGATGAATTTTGAAGGTCTTTTTGTTGCTGTGATGAAAAAATAACTGCGTCAGGAATACCAACTAAAAGATTATCATCGGGGGTACTTAAATAGGTTCTTGTCTCAATTTCAATGTAATATTTAGGTAATAGTAAAGGAGAAAGTATGTCAGCAATTGCTACAATTAAACGACTGTGAAATGCTGACCAAAATGTTGATGCTTCTAAATAAGGATTCATCCCTGGAAAGGGTGATAAGTTATTCATATTGTTCTGTATTGTTCGCCCTTATTGCTTAATTAATCATTTTTTACTTTAATTAAATACCCGCAATTATGTTCCCCTTCATTAATCCAATGGGTTCGTTCTATAATGCAATCGGGTAAAATTTCAGCAAACATTTCTAACTCGTGACCACACACAGTGGGATAAGACTCCGCCACCTCAGAAATGGCACAATGATGCTCAGCCAAGAGATAACCTTCCCCTTGACCATTTGACCCATTTTTGCCGTTTTCCTGGTGTATTTCAGCCATATAACCCTCTTCCTGACGCAGTTTAACCAACCTTTCCACCCTCTCCTTCAAAGAACCTGTGCCAATGCGTCGCCGATAATCATCCGCTTTCCGTTGCCATTGTTTACGTAATACCTCTTTTACCTGACTTTCTCCTACCGTTTCTGTTAACGTATCCAAAAAAGATACTGCAAACTCCCCATATTGATTGGGAAAGCGATCGCGGCCCTGTTTACTGAGAGAATAGATATACTGGGGGCGTCCTAACCCTCCCTGCAAGGGATGATGTTCGAGTAACCCTTCTGCTTCTAAGTCCTTTAGATGACGGCGAGTCGCTTGAGGGGTGATATCAAGGGTTTCAGCGAGGTCTTGGGCGGTAGCTTGACCCTGTTTCAGTAAATACTGCAAAATGTCTTCTTTTGTGGAAGGAGGCTGTATAGTGGTCATTTTTAAAACTTAGCAGTCAGATATACGATGGACGAAACCCTTGTGCTTTAATAAAGTTCACAGAAAAAGTTTAGGGGAATGTCACTTTGACAACAATTGAGTTGTTAATCTATTGTAAGCTATAATAAAGAAACATAAATGTTGTTTTATTAATCTCTACCTTAGAGATAGGGGCTTTGTGGGGTTAAAAGATCAATTCCCTACTCAACCACCATCCTTACATCATTCGACTCTCCCTTGTTGGGGACAGACATCAAACTGAAACGGAGAACACAAAATCTAATGAGTGCAACCACCGTCAAAACCCTAGTCAACCAACCCTATAAATATGGCTTTGTTACTGACATTGAAGCGGATACCATTCCTCGTGGTTTAAGTGAGGATGTCATCCGTCTTATCTCAGCCAAAAAGAACGAACCAGACTTTATGCTGGAGTTTCGCCTCAAAGCCTATCAACAATGGTTAAAAATGACGGAACCCACTTGGCCCCATGTCAATTATCCTAAAATTGATTACCAAAACATTATCTACTATTCTGCGCCAAAACAGAAGAAAGAGAAACTAAAAAATTTAGACGAAGTTGACCCGGCCTTACTGGAAACCTTTGAAAAGCTAGGCATTCCTTTATCTGAACAAAAACGCCTCAGTAATGTGGCAGTAGATGCTATTTTTGATAGTGTTTCTGTAGCAACGACGTATAAAGAAAAATTAGCCGAGGAAGGGGTTATCTTTTGTTCTATTTCTGAAGCCTTAGAAGAGCATCCTGAGTTAGTCAAAAAGTATCTTGGAAGTGTGGTTCCTGTTGCCGATAATTTCTTTGCAGCGTTAAATTCTGCAGTGTTTAGTGATGGGTCTTTTGTGTTTATTCCTAAAGGAGTGAAATGTCCCATGGAACTATCAACTTATTTCCGCATTAATAATGGAGATACAGGACAGTTTGAACGCACGTTAATTGTAGCAGAAGAAGGAGCATCGGTCAGCTATTTAGAAGGGTGTACCGCGCCCATGTATGATAGTAATCAACTCCATGCTGCAGTGGTAGAATTAGTTGCCTTAGATAATGCTGATATTAAATATTCTACGGTGCAAAATTGGTACGCTGGTGATGAAAAGGGAAAGGGTGGAATTTATAATTTTGTGACCAAAAGAGGACTCTGTAAAGGGGTGAATTCTAAGATTTCTTGGACTCAAGTGGAAACTGGTTCAGCCATTACTTGGAAGTATCCTAGTTGTGTGTTAGTGGGAGATAATTCTGTTGGGGAATTTTACTCCATTGCCTTAACTAATAATATGCAGCAAGCTGATACGGGAACCAAGATGATTCATATTGGAAAGAATACCCGTAGCACTATTATTTCTAAAGGTATTTCTGCCGGAAACTCCAAAAATAGTTATCGCGGTTTAGTACAGATGGGACCGAAGGCAAAAGGGGCAAGAAATTACTCCCAATGTGATTCTATGTTGATTGGAGATAATGCCGAAGCTAATACATTTCCTTACATTCAAGTTGATAATAATTCAGCCAAAGTTGAACACGAAGCTTCTACCTCTAAGATAGGAGAAGATCAACTTTTCTACTTTGCTCAAAGAGGTATTTCTGAAGAAGATGCTGTCTCAATGTTAGTCAGTGGTTTCTGTAAAGATGTCTTAAGTGAATTACCGATGGAATTTGCTTCAGAAGCCGATAAATTATTGAGTTTGAAGTTAGAAGGAACCGTCGGTTAAACAATTTCTATAGGGGTGAATCGTATTCGCCCTAGTTCCATTTATTTGTCAACAATTAACAACAAAAAAAGCAATGAGTGACGTTATTTTATCCGTTAAAAATTTGACCGCTAACGTAGAAGGAACTCCTATTTTAAAAGGGGTTAACCTTGAGATCAAAGCAGGGGAAATTCATGCCATTATGGGCAGAAATGGCTCAGGAAAAAGCACTTTATCTAAGATTTTAGCAGGACATCCTGACTACGAAATTACAGGCGGTGAAGTGCTTTATCAAGGAAATAATATCCTAGATAAAAGTCCCGATGAAAGAGCCTTAGAAGGGATATTTTTAGCCTTTCAATACCCTTTAGAAATTCCTGGGGTCAGTAATTTAGACTTCTTAAGAGTTGCCTATAATACCCGTCGTAAACATTTAGGTTTAGAAGAAATAGATACCTTTGATTTTGAAGACTTAGTTGAGGAAAAATTAGAGGTGGTGAAAATGGACTCTGCTTTCCTCGATAGAAGCTTAAATGAAGGGTTTTCTGGGGGTGAGAAAAAGCGTAATGAAATCCTACAAATGGCGTTATTAGAACCCACACTAGGCATTTTAGATGAGATTGATTCAGGGTTAGATATTGATGCTTTAAGAATAGTTGCTAACGGGGTTAACCAGTTAGCAACCCCTGATAATGCTTTCTTATTAATCACTCATTATCAACGGTTATTAAACTATATTGAACCCCATCATATTCATGTTATGTACGATGGTCAAATTGTTACCAGTGGTGGCAAAGAATTAGCCCTAGAATTAGAAGAATCAGGCTATGATTTTATCGAGGAGAAATTACTCGCACAAGCGTAGATTATAAGAAATTTCTAGGGGTTAAGTTATATCTTGCCCCTAGATAGTTTATAGAGAAAAATTGGGAATACAAGTAAAAAAGTAAGTGAGAACGGACAGTATTTTTGCTCAACTCTTTCAAACCTTTCCTCGTTGTTTTTTTGATTTGTTGAATCTTCCTGCTGAAATCGTTAATGATTATCAATTTTCGGTTCTGCCCTTGGGGTTGTCAAAAGGGGGTAGCTAAATCGGATTCGGTATCAACTTCTCTCAGGGTTTACCGCGCCCTTTCGGGCAAAGTAAAAAAGCAAAAGGCAAAAGGCTTTCATTAAAATTTTAGCCCGAAAGTTAGGTTTAAAGCCTCTTCATTTATGAAGAAAAAAGACAGAAAACTATCATTTATTGAATCCTCTTATCTTTAGGAAGAGGTAATACTTTTGACTTTTGACTTCTAACTTTTGACTTGTGAACCCTACTACGACCCCCACATCTCTCCTGCTATTTTTGAGAACTGGTATAATCAATCTACTCCCCTCAAAATGCTTCGATTAGTAGAAGAACGAGGGGTTAATTTATTGGGTTTTTCTTTTTCCATCTCTGTTATTTTGCGTTCTAATTGATTAACTTCTCTTTCTAATTGAGCGATACGATTTTGTAATAGGGATAGGCTTTTTTGACCTTGTTGATTTTTTTGTTCTTGGTCCGACATTATTTCGGTTTTTAAGGCTTCTTGTTGTCTTTGTAAGCTATGGAGTTCTTTGGTAAAGGTTTGTTCTAACTGTTCAAGTTTTGATTCTCGTTGCCACCAGACAGGTAAGCCATCCCCTAGTAATAAAACCCCACCAATACCCACACAAACGCCCCCTAAACCCACTGCGATCGCAGTTAAGATACGATTACGCCATTTCAGGGTATTGGACAGTCTGGCCAGCAAATTTAGGGCATCTTCGCAGTCGGGTTTGATGACTAAACATTGACGAATTCTCAAGCGGATGTTTTCTTCATCTTCTCGTCGATGATGGGCCTGCCATCTTCCCATGTGGGCCGAGGCTAAACTCACTAACATATCTAAGTCAGAGGGGTTAAAAGCTACTGCTTCTTGTAGTTCGGCGATCGCATCATCCCAATGTTTTAACCGCATATACCCCTGGGCCCTGACATAGTGATCGTGGGATTGTTTTTGGGCTGCTTGTATTTCTTCGGGTTCTATCCCTAGTTCAGCCGCAATATTTTCTAATTCTTCGGTTGTTGGAATTCGTTGACTGGACTGACTCCATTCTGTCACTCGTTCAATATAGTTATCGATGACATTATTGGAGACACTGGTGGTCATTTGTGTCATTTTTCCCCATCCCTGTTCTGGTTTTTTGCTGTTTTCATCTATTAGACAAAAAGAGGCTCATAATCGATCAAAATTGTAACAATTATTCTTGGGCCATGGTGCGAATAATATCCCCTTGTGTCAAAATACCAATCACTTTAGTATTATTTTCATCAACAACTGGGAGGCGACGAATTTTCTTTTCGTGCATGATATGTGCCGCTTCTTTTAACGACTGTTCGGCTTTTATACTAACAGGTTTGTCCGTCATCACTTCCCCAACGGTTTGGCCTAGGGCTTTATGAATTTCTTTGTCGTAACGGGCAGGATTTTGTAGATAAATAACGCTATCTAGAATCATAATGTAAGGGGGGGGTTCTACGCCGGTTTCTTGCCACATGAGGTCGGTTTCGGAAATGACCCCCAAGAGTTTCCCTTTCTCATCGACAACGGGTAAACCACTAATTTTTTTTTCTGCTAAAATCTTCACCGCCTCTGATAATGGGGTTTGCGGGGTAACGGTGATGGGGTTTTGGGTCATTACTTGGGCAACCGTTTTGGCCATGTTTCACCTAGGAATTATTTGATTACTTATTACTTACTATTTTAAGCTAAAAGGAACCATTTTTAAACAAACTATTCATAATTATTAATTATTAGTTATTAGTTATTGATCTATTTTTTAGCCAGATTTCAACTTCTTTTTTGGTGGGTTGTGCTGCGATCGCTCCTGGTTTTGTGGTGGTTAACGCCCCCACTGCGTTACTATGAATAATGGCTTTTTTAGCGACTTCTGGGTTATTTAATATTTCAGCTTCGTGGTCACTACATTGAGACAAGAATCCCGCAACAAAACTATCACCGGCACCGGTTGTATCTCTAACAGTAACAGAAAATCCTTCTACAACTCCTTGATGGTTTCCTAAATAATAATGACAACCTTTTTCTCCTAATGTAATTAAAATTCCTTTGCTTTTCGGAAATTGTTGAGCTATTTTTTGAGGATCTTCTGTGTTAAATAACCAAGCTGCTTCTTCTTGAGAACATTTAATAAAATCAGCGTGTTTTAACAGTTCCATGATTAATGGTTTCGCTTGTTCTATATTTTGCCAAAATACGGGTCGCCAATTAACATCTACTAAAATACTTGTCTGATGTTTTTTTGCTAATTCGATAGCTCGAAAAATCGCTTTTTTACTCTGAGGATACGCTAATAATAAAGTTCCTATTACTAAATATTTCGCTTGGGTAAACAGGAATTCTTTTAACTGCTCAGCTTCTAATTGAGTATCAGCAAACTCTTCCGTTTTGAAGTTACCAAAACCCGCAAAATGACGTTCTCCTTCTTGAGAACGAATGACATAAATTTGTCGAGTTTTAGCTGTAGAATGACGTTGTATACCAATGAGATTAACGCCTATTTTTTTTAAGAGAGCAACTAACTCATCTCCTGGCTTATCCTCTCCAATACAACCGATAAAAGCAGTAGAAACTCCTAATTTAATCAAACCACAAGCGACATTCGCTGGCGCACCACCTGGGTAAGTTGTCCATGATTTAACTTCATTTAATTTTGTTCCTAATTGATCAGCGAGGCAGTCAAAAAGGATTTCACCAACACATAGTATTTGAGGATAACAGATCATCTATTATTTTTATCCAGATAAAAATAAAGGTTTAATTTTGTCAATTTAATTTTGTTTTTTTTCAGCACAGCGTGAAGAGCGTTAGCTCTTGACTTCAACTTTTGACTTGTGAACAAAATTATCATAAGATAAAAACAGTTTACAATAGACAAAGCTTAAATTCAAGCCATATTTAAACAAGTTATCCTGATTTATTAACCTAAAATTAACATAATGAGTCTTAAACTTTATTTTCTCAGACACGGAGAAACCACCTCTTCCCAAACAGGAACCTATTGCGGAAGATTAGATATTGAATTAACCCCTTGTGGGATAGAAATGGCCAAAGATTTTGCTCAAACCTATGAACATATTCCTTGGAAAGCAGTTTATGCGAGTCCCTTAAAACGGGCCGTCTCTACTGCCAAACCTTTATGCGATCGCTTGGGAATAAACATGGAACTGCGTAACGGCCTCAAAGAGATTTATTATGGAGATTGGGAAGGGAAAACCCCCGCTCAGGTTAATCAAGAATTTCATGATGACTATGTACGCTGGTTAGCCGATCCGGGTTGGAATAGTCCCAATGGAGGAGAAAAAGGTATCGATATTGCCCGTCGCAGTTCGGAAGTCCTCGAAGAAATCGAAAACACCCATAAAACAGGCAATGTTTTAGTAGTTTCCCATAAGGCGACGACCCGCATTATGTTATGTTCTCTATTGGGTATTGATGTCGGTCGTTACCGCGATCGCATCGGAATGTCTGTGGCCGCCCTGAGTATTGTAGAAATGGCTGAACACGGCCCCTTAGTTCATATTATGGGCGATCGTTCCCATCTCAGAACAGAGTTAAGACAACGCTACGGAACATAAGTTAACAAGTAAAGGGCAAAAAATGGGTTTAATGCTTTACTTCCTCCGTCATGGACAAACCGCCTACAGTAAAACAGGAGGATACTGCGGTAAATTAGAGAATGATCCCGGATTAACCCCTGAAGGCTACCAAATGGCCGAAGGGTTTGCCGAGGCCTACTCCCATCTCCCCTGGAAGGGTATCTATGTGAGTCCTTTGTATCGGGCCAGGGAAACCATTAGACCCCTGTCTGAAAAAGTAGGGGTTCCCATGCAGTTACGGGAGGGACTACAAGAGATCGGTTATGGTAAATGGGAGGGAATGCACCCCAAAGACATCGATCGCAACTATCATGATCTCTATGTCAGATGGTTAACCGATCCGGCCTGGAATGCTCCCCCAGAGGGGGAAAGGGGGATCGATATTGCCCGTCGCAGTTCCCAAGTTCTAGAAGAGATCCAAGCAACTCATGACAGTGGTAATATTTTAATTGGGTCCCATAAAGCCACCATTCGCATTATGTTATGCGGCCTTCTGGGCATTGATATTAAGTATTACCGCGATCGCTTTTTGATGCCGGTGGCGGCCTTGAGTTTGATGGAATTAACCGATACAGGCCCGTTAATTCATTTTATCGGCGATCGTTCTCACTTAAATAATTACTTACGGGCCTTACCTAGTACCTAAATAGGGTTAAAATCATCAACAGATCATTTATTGTATTACTAAACGAATCAACATGGAGAATAAACGACCAGAATTTGCGATTCAAGAACATTCTGTACTGTCTATTGCTACAGAAATGCACAATCACTTCCGAGATTTACAATCTTATTACAAAATCGCAAAAGGTAATTTAATGAGTCAACTTGAGTCAATGAATGATGAAGCTCAAATGACAGAAATACAAGATAAATTGCGTGAGATTGAAGAAAAAATCACCTTTTTTCATGTTTTAAATAACGCCATATCCACCGTTGACACGGTTCTGCATACTGAAAAAATGATCGCAGAGTTTAACCATAAAAAGTAAACTTATGTTTATTTAATCCTCAAAAAAAGTGGGTAAAATTCTCATGATTTATTAATTAGTTGCGAGAAAGTTTTGCCCCTTTTCTGCTCCATTAAGAAAACGATTCAATGTTTTGATTACACAGTCTTTCAACCGTAATTTTTTACAAATTTGACCTATGTTAAGTCCTATTGACACCATCAAACTCTTTCAATCTCAACCCGAACAAACCTTCACTACAGGAGATGTTATTTTCAAAAATGGAGAAAAAGGAACGGTGATGTATGGCATCATTGAAGGTGAAGTAGAAATGTATATTGATGGGAAAGTGATCGAAATTATCGGGAAAGGAGATGTATTTGGACAAGGTGCTTTAGTCCATGAAGATTATTTAAGAGCGTCTACTGCTGTGGCAAAAACTGACTGTAACCTGGCTGTTTTAGACAGAGAACATTTTTTATTTGCTGTGCAACAAACCCCGATGTTTGCATTAGAAATTATGAGAAGTTATTCTGATCGTCATCGTCGTTTAAAAAGAGTTTTAGATGCACTAGGAAATATTTAAGATCGTGACCAATTCTAACATTATCGCTATTCATGTTTTTATCGCGGGAACAGTACAAGGGGTAGGATACCGCTATTCTACGGTACAAGAGGCGCAACGACTAGGGATTAGGGGGTGGGTTAGAAACCGCATAGATGGGCGTGTAGAGGCCATTTTTGAAGGGACAGAACCCATAATTGAGAAGATGGTGCAATGGTGTCATCATGGACCAAAGAGTGCAAAGGTAACAGATGTCACTGTAGAAACGGTGGAAAGCCAGTTATATCAAGGGTTTGAGGTACGAGAGACTTGTTAATGGGACACGGATAATTATAGCAGTTCTCATACTTGTGAGGTACAGAGGTTATCGCTTGGAGGCAGGAGTTAGGTGTACCTCATGAGTCCGAGAAACGCTATAATACCGGTTTCCGTAGGAGTCAACGGCCGTTGACTCCTACTTTTTTCTACTTTCTGACCATTTTTTCCATGTATTAGTAAGAAATTTTCCTGATACATACCTAAAATTAATCGAAAAATACACTTTTTTTTCTACTGACATCTAAAACTATTTTTATTAAATTAATAAAAGATAGTTTTAGGGAGAGGTAATGAACAAAATATTGACTTTATTTGTTTTGGTTCCAAGCGTTTTTTATGGAATCAATGATAGTTCTACTACAGCACAAGTTCCTCAAAGTATTTTTCAAGAAATCTATATTGAAGGTTATTCAAATCAGGTTACTCAACAGTTAAATCAAACCCTAAATCTTCATTTTATTAATCTTCCTGAGATTAAGGGTTCTGTTATTCCTAATATAAATATTCAAGGAACATTTTTAGATAATCCGAATAATAAAGTTAATCAAGCAATCAATCAAAATGTTGTCGATTTAGGCTTAATCCCTCTAAATTCAAAAAATTTCATGATTAATGATTTTATTGGTAATGATAAAGTTTTAAATGGGGTTCAATTTAGTGAACAACAAGTATTGATTCAAGGAAATAATAACTTTAGTAATCAAGTAAATAGTCAAAACTTATCTAATTTTCTTTTCTTAGAACAATCAAATAAAATTACAGAAACAGAAGAGTTTTACAAATTTATCAGTCAATTGCTAGAAATTAAATTATTAGATTCCTTTCAATTTAGTTCACAAGATAGTTTAGTTTTTGGTGATCGTAATATTGTCAATCAAAATATTAGCCAGACTGTTGATACTTTTATCTTTTTTGCTTCCGATTTTCAGCTATTATTAGATAAAACTGTTGAGAAAGCAAACAATTTTGTAAAGCCAAGTCAGTTTACCATTCAAGAAACATTTATTAATGCTAGTGATAACAATATTATTACTCAAAGCATTAATCAGTCTATTCAGCAACTATCCTTGATAGAGTATGGTATTTATTCAGAAGATAATTATCTTTTATCAGAATTTAAAATGGACAAGATTAAATCAGATAATTTAGTTGGGTTTTCCATCGATGCTTTTATTGATGAAATTTTGAACAATACTATCATAGAAGGTCAGCAAATCAATCGTCAATTTCTTGAAGTTATTGGTAACAGTAATCAAAACCTCCAAGAAAATGAACAAGTGATAGACTTAGTAGGGAGTCAAGAACCATCAGTATTCACAGCTAATGAACCAAATTCTCTGGTGAGTGTTCCCGAACCTAGTAACCTAAGAATAATGATAGTACTGTTAGGAATTATGGGGATAGGATGGTATCAGTCTAGATAGATGAGTTGAGCGGTTTCGTGATCTAAAGTCGCACGACTTCTTCCCAATTTAATAATATAGGATGGGAACTTTTGTTCTAGGGTAACAGAGATGCCGGGGACAACACCCATAATCATTAAACGGCGAATAATTGCTTCATCTGTTGTGCGTAAAGAAGTCACTTGACCAGTGTTTCCGGTTTTTAAAGTTGATAAGGCCATCATTAGAATTGTACTCCTAAAGTTGTTAAAGAAAAATTGACAAGATAACCAACTAAAAAGGCAAAAGGAAAGATAAATAAAACAATGGCTGTGGTTGTTTTCGTTCCCCTTTCTTTGATCATAATTTGTAACTGGGCAATACAGGGTAAAAACAGGGTTAAAACAATGGCAGCAATAACCAACTGATTTCCGTTTAAGACAGAATCTTGCTGTAAATCGAACAATCCGGCTGCGCCATAGTCCCGTCGGAAGAACCCATATAAGAAGATTGGGGCTGCTGTTTCAGGAAGTCCTAATGCTACGGTCAAGGGTTCTAACCAGCTAATAATTAACTCAAATAAACCCGTTAGTCGTCCAAACCAAATCAACACCGATGCCCAAATAAATAAGGGTAAAATCTCTAAGAAATACCACTTTAACCGCAGATAGGTTTTGATGAGAATATTTTTGAAGTGAGGTAAGCGCAACGGGGGGATTTCTAGATAAAACTCTGCTTTTTTTCCCGGTAATAATTGGGATAATAAGTAACCTGAAAGAAGAAAAATTGCCACCATAAACCCTCCCCAGAATAATAAAGCTTTCGGGTTTTGAGATAAGAGGCCAACAATTACACCCCATTGCGCTGCACAAGGGATAGTCAGGGATAATAAGAAAGTAGCAATTAACCGTTCTCTTTTCGTTTCTAAGGTTCGAGTCACTAAGGTTGCCATGGTATCACAACCAAACCCTAAGACAATAGGAATCACCGATTTTCCTGAAAGGCCAATCGACTTAAACAGTCGATCTAACATTAAGGAAAGTCGGGGTAAGTAACCACTATCTTCTAAGAGAGAAAACATTAAAAAGAAAGTAGCAACCACAGGCAATACAATAGCAGTGGCATAACGAATACCTAGGGTAATAATACCATAGTCATTCCCTAATAAATCTTGGATAGGTTGCCAGGGAAATATAAAAGCAACCACTTGATTAACCGTTGGGTTAATATGGGTTTCAAAGAAAGTTTCGATACTATCAACGAGGGTTCCTGCCCCAAATTCACCAACAAATTTATACACCCCATAATAGAGAATTAAGACTAACAAGGGAAAGCCGGTAATGGGGTTAACTGTGAATTTGTGTATAGTATTTGACCAACAAAAGCCCTGTTTTGCAGGTTCTTTCAAAAATTGCTCTTCCAATGACCAAGCTAATTTTTGACGAGTTGAAACAATAACAGCCGTGGGAGATTCTCCTAATTTTTGTTGCGTATTTTTAATTATCCTTGTGATTGCTTCATATTGCTGGGGCTGTTTTTCTAAGGTTCCCCATAAACTGGGATCTCGTTGCAGCAATAGTAAGGCGAGACTACGTTTAGATAGGTGAAATTTTTCTTCATCTTCGGGTAATAAGAACCTCTCAATTTCCTGAATTGCTACTTCAATAGGTTGGGGATAGGTTAGCTGTGTTAACATAATTCTCTACCTGATTTTTTAATTTTTTCACACCATATCCTTTTGCAGTTGCTGTCATAACCACAGGAATATTTAGGGTCTTTTCTAGCTCTTCCCTAGCAATTTCTATGCCTAGCTGTTGTACTTCGTCTATCATGTTTAAGACTAAGATAACAGGTAAGTTTGCTTCTATTAATTGCAGGGTTAAGGGTAACATTCTCCCTAAATTTTTGGCATCCATAACATGAATGACTACGTCGACAGATTCTTTAATTAATAAGTCTCTAGCCACTCTTTCTTCTTCTGTAATGGGGGATAGGGAATACATTCCTGGGGTATCGACAACGGCCATCGGGCGATCGCCGATCAGCGTTTCTCCCCAAGCAACTTCTACGGTAGTCCCTGGATAGTTGGAAACCGTCATATAAGTCCCCGTTAAGACATTAAATAAGACGCTTTTACCCACATTGGGCATCCCCACTAAAGCAATGCGTGGCATGGGGGTCAGTCTGGGTGGCCTTCCTTCCTTCTTATTGAGAAATTTATTTAAAAAGCGACTGAGTTGGCTTTCCTTTTTGCCATGACAAGACTGTGGACATTGATTACAAGTCATGGGAGTTCCTCCCTTTCAATGGTGGATTATCATACCATTGGCATTTAAGCAAGTTTTGCATCTACTCATCTATTTCATCTGAGTCTAATGCAATCTTCTCTCAATAGTATTCTACCATGATAAGGCTAGATAAAGGTATGCCAGATTACCCTTTATAATATTTTTATATGGGTTAAGAAGTATGAAGTGTTAGTATTTGTCCAAGCAACGTTAAACACTAGGTTGAGCAGGTGAGCAAACTTTTCTGCATAATAATATAGTTTACAAAAGTTTATGATTTGTCCAGCCTACTGTCTGTTAATTGACAGTAATAAAAATATTGAAGGTTTAGTCTTGATTTCTCTTAGCTTCTGCTTGGACTATTTCCAGAGGTAAATCTAAAGATGCTGCTATAATTTCTAGACTCAGACCTAATTTTATCATTCTGGGTATAGACTCTATTTTACTTAATATTTTTCCTTCTTGTCTTCCTTCCTGTCTTCCTTCTTGTCTTCCTTCTTGTCTTCCTTCCTGTCTTCCTTCTTCTAAAGCTTCTTGATAGATTTTGGTTTGTTTTAAATCACTTAAACTAAACATGGCTTCTAGTTCCTGACGATTAATTTTTGGTAGTTTATAAATTAGAATAGTCTCCAATAGTTCCAATAGTTCCTGCTGTTGCTGTTGATTAATTATTGCTTGTCGAACTTTTTCAATGATTGGTTTAGCAACGTCAACAGCTTCCGTTTTTTTGGATACTATTAGTTCGATTCTACGGATGAAAAGTTATAGTTAAACGCTTCTTCTGGAGGATGATTAATTAACTCAAAGAAGAAGCTAGGAAATGATTGAAAAAGACGATAAAAAATGGTGTCTGTTTTTACGATAATATTTCGTTCAAAATATAATGAAAATAACGAAAGGAAACTTTTCGGATATCTTTTTTAAGAAAATATTGGACAGTTTCCCTATTGGGTTGATAATTTTTGTTAGTCATGTCTTTTGGGCAACTTAATGTTTAAAATAACGTATAAATAAAGGGTGCGATCGCAGATCCCTGGGTGAAAATAATTAACGCGCCTAATAACACTAAAGTAATAATCAAGGGGGCTAACCAATACTTTTTACGTTCGTTTAAAAAGCCCCATAAATCTTGTAAAAGTTCAATAAATCCGTCCATTAATAAGGCTTCTCCATACTAACTTTATTTTTAATTTGACTGGAAACGCGATAAGTTTCCAACTTAAATTCAAACTTTCTATGAAGTGGATCTCGTTTAATTATTTTCATGATTAGTGCCATCGGTGTCACAATCAGAAAGAAAATAAGACCTAAAATAAGACGATTATTGACCCATGCAAGCACTTGTGCAACTCGCATCCATCCTCGATAAATGGGAGCAAGCGAGCGAGGAATTAATAAGGATAAAATAGCTAAAATACTAGCAATAATCCAAGGAACTAAGGGTAAATCATGACTCCATAATAGGGGAAATATCAAGCCAAAGACTATGGCAATAAAAGCTGCCATCATTAAGCCAAAATCCCCTAATCCTTTTTTATCTAATTTGGGTATTTCGTGAAACATTGTGTACCTCGTATGTTAATTAATCTAGTTCAAATTCTTCTTTCCAAGCTTCATCTTTTCGCCATTGGGGTTGTTTATATTTAGCTAATAGATAGTTATTAATTACTAAATAATCCATCTCTGTTCGCATAAAACAACGATAGGCATCCTCAGGGGTACAAACGATAGGTTCTCCCCTAACATTAAAGGAAGTATTAACCAAAACACCACATCCTGTCAAGGCTTCAAATTGTTTAATCAGTTGATAGTAACGGGGGTTAGTTTCAGCGTGAACAGTTTGCACCCTTGCTGAATAGTCAACATGGGTGACAGCAGGAATTTTTGAGCGAGGAATGTGTAATTTATCGATGCCAAATAATTGTTTTTGTTTTTCAGTCATAGGGATATGTAAGTCTTTTTTAACTTCGGCTACTAATAACATATAGGGACTGGGTTTATCTAACTCGAAATACTCGTTAACTTTTTCCCCTAAAACTGAAGGTGCAAAGGGACGAAAAGACTCCCTATATTTAATTTTAAGGTTCATCACTGACTGCATTTTTTCATTACGAGGATCACCAATAATGGAACGATTTCCTAATGCTCTCGGTCCAAATTCCATCCGTCCTTGAAACCAACCGACCACATTACCTTTTGCCAGTATTTCCGCTACTTTTATAGTCAGTTTATGATTGTCTAAATAAACATAATTTGCTCTAATATCATCAAAATATTGTTGTGCTTCTTTGTTACTAAATTTAGGTCCTAAATAAGACCCTTGCATAGCATCAGTATCATTAACATAACGAGGTTTTTCTAAGTATTGATGCCAGATAGCTAACGCTGCTCCAATGGCTCCTCCAGCGTCTCCTGCTGCGGGTTGAATCCAAATATCCTTAAATTTACCCTCTCTTAAAAGTCGTCCATTAGAGACACAATTTAACGCCACTCCTCCCGCTAAACATAGATTATCTGTTCCTAATTCTTGGTAGGCCGTATTAGCTAATTTTAAAACAATTTCTTCTGTAACTTTTTGAATAGAAGCAGCAATATTCATCTCCCGTTGGGTAATTTCACTTTCTGGTTTTCGAGGCGGTTGACCAAACAATTGAGCAAACTTACGATTGGTCATGGTTAACCCAGTGGCATAGTTAAAATAATCCATATTGAGACGGAATGTTCCATCCTCTTTGATGTCAATTAAATTTTCGAGGATTAAATTAGTATATTTTGGTTCTCCATAAGGGGCTAACCCCATCAATTTATATTCCCCAGAATTGACTTTAAATCCTGTATAATAAGTAAAAGCAGAATATAGTAAACCCAACGAGTGAGGAAAGTTGATTTCCCACTGAGGAATCATCTTATTATCTTCCCCTAACCATAAGGAAGTGGTTGCCCATTCTCCCACCGCATCTAAACATAAAATTGCTGCTGTTTCAAAGGGACTAGGAAAGAAAGCAGAAGCTGCATGAGATTGATGGTGTTCCGTAAATAATAAAGGAGGAAGTTGAGAAGTTTTACAGTTAGCTAATTTGGCTAATTCTTTCTTTAAAACTGTCTTTAAATATAACTTTTCTTGTAGCCAAGCTGTCATGGCTGTTACAAAAGAACGAAACCCCTTCGGAGCATAAGTAATATAAGTTTCTAACAGTCTTTCAAACGTAATTAAAGGCTTTTCATAAAAAACAATATAGTCTACATTTCTTAAAGAAATATTAGCTTCTGTCAGCGCATAACTAATCGCATTTTTAGGAAATCTAGCATCGTGTTTCTTCCGTGTAAACCGTTCTTCTTGTGACGCTGCCACAATTTTACCTGATTGAACTAAAGCGGCTGCACTATCATGATAATAGGCCGAAATGCCCAAAATATTCATTGCAATTCACTCCTCCACCCTGTCATACAGAATTAGCTATGACCAAAGACAAACCTTAGCCATAAATAAATACCCTAAAGGATAACATAACATACGGAAAAACCTAAAATTAAGATCCTGAAGAAAAAAAAAGATTGTTAAAACCCTAAACTTAGGTGGGATTCATTTTTGAAAGAAGATAAACTCAGGATGAACTTTGACTGGCTAAACATCATATCTTGTCAGAACTAGGAACTCACCACTGTGAGTTACCTTAAGCTAAACGCTCAATCGTGAGCAATAAAGACAAATTGACAACTCTGTAGCATCTAATTAATATCCCTATGAACATGAAACGTTGGTTATGGATACCATTGATTGCCTTATGTGCGGTTTGCTTCTTCGGGATCAGCCCTGCATTAGCAGTGGGAGGCGGTGCAGCCTTTGGGGTTCCAGGCGCACCTTCGGTGTGGACTTATGCTGGAAAAACGGGGATAGGCACTTCCTACGAAACCTATTCCAATAAACGATATAGTGACACTGGAGACACCGGAACCATTTCTAAAGTTTGGTTTTCCCTAGCTCAAGGCATTGTCACTGAAACCGCCTTTGGAGAAATTCACAAAGCCCAAATTAAAGATTTACAGTTTTTAATCACGGGTAATGGTTTCTTCGACGAAGAAAGAGTCGACACCAATACCACCGTTCAATATATCCACACCGATGACGACGGCAAACCCTTATCCTTAGCCTATCGCATCACTAATACAGACAAAGAGGGCAAATATAAAATCGAAAAAGATATTTTTAGCGATCCCGATCGCCAAAGTCTGTTTATGCGGGTAAAATTCACAGCCAACGAGGATAATATTACCCCCTATATTTTGCTCAATCCTCACATGGACAATACCGGCAGTAAGGATGTTGCTTTTGTGGACAGAAATGCCCTTCATGCTAGAGAAGGGGAAAAAGTTTACTTAACCCTGAAAAGTAGTGCCAATTTCGTCAAAACCTCCGCCGGTTTCGTCGGCCAGTCCGACGGTTACAGCGACTTGAACGATAACGGGGTGATGGATTGGAATTTTGATTATGCCGATAATGGTGGCGGTAACGTCGCACTGATGGCCCAATTACCCACCCTCAACTCCCAAACTTCAACCTTTGACATTGTGGTAGGGTTTGGTGATTCTTTGGCAGCCGCCACCGCCCAAGCTGACGGAACCCTCAGAGATGGTTATAATAGCGTTTTAGCCAAATACAATGGGGTTGGTGAAGCCATCGGTTGGGAAGATTATCTGGCCACACTGACCAATTTACCGGCCATGGTGGCCCAAACCCGAGATGGTGGAAAACAACTCTATGCCAGCGCCCTTGTTTTAAAAGCGATGGAAGACAAGGAAAACGCCGGGGCTTTAATTGCTTCTCTGTCCATTCCCTGGGGAGATACCATTGAAGCGGATGTGGATGCCACCGGTTATCGTGCGGTTTGGCCAAGGGATTTTTACCAAGTGGCCATGGCTTTATTAGCAGAAGGGGATCTCGAAACCCCCTTAGTGGCCTTTGAATACCTCGAAAAAGTCCAAGTCACCTCTAGTACCCCTGGCAATAGTGGGGCAACTGGTTGGTTTTTGCAAAAAACCCCTGTGGACGGCACCTTAGAATGGTATCGAGTTCAGTTAGACCAAACTGCCATGCCGATCATGTTGGGTTGGAAATTATGGCAAGCTGGGGTTATTTCCGATGCTGAGATCACCACTTGGTACAACAATATGCTCAAACCGGCGGCGGAATTTTTGTCCAACGGTGGGGCTATTGTTATACGGGAAAATAATGATTTTATTACCCCCCCCAGCACTCAACAAGAACGATGGGAAGAACAATTTGGCTATTCTCCTTCTACCACTGCTGCCACTATTACTGGCTTAGTGGCAGCGGCTGATATTGCTGAAACAGTGGCCAATGACCCTTTAGCGGCTCAATTTTATCGTCAAAAAGCGGACGAATACGAGTCCACCCTTGAGTCTTATATGTTCACCACCTCAGGAACCCATACCCAAGGAGAGAATAACGGACGATATTATCTGAGAATCACACAAAATACAGATCCCAATGACGGGGCTAATATTAATCCCAGCAATGGCCGTCCGGCGATCAATGAAAAAGAAGTCTTAGATGGAGGCTTTTTAGAATTGGTTCGCTACGGTGTCCGTGCTGCAGACAATTCCCAAATTCTCGACTCCTTAGTTGAATTCGATGATACGAGTCTCCCTGAAAACTTACGGGTTAAATACGAGTTTACCTTTCCAGGAGAGAGTCAAACCTATGTGGGTTGGCGACGCTACGGAAACGATGGCTACGGGGAACGCACTGAGGACGGTTCTAGCTATATCGGGGGTGCTGAAGACCAAAGGGGGCGCGTCTGGCCCTTCTTTACCGGTGAACGGGGCCACTATGAGTTGGAGTTAGCCAAAGCCAATAATGACGGCACTATCAGCGATGAACAAGTGGCGAGTTTGAGCGATCTCTATGTGCGTGGGATGGAACTATTTGGCAATGAAGGGTTAATGCTTCCTGAACAGGTATGGGACAATGTGGGTAGTAATGCAGCCTATAACTTTCCTTTCGGTGAAGGAACTAATAGTGCCACTCCTTTAGCTTGGACTCATGCAGAATACGTTAAATTGGTTAAATCTCTTACCGATAAAAAGATTTGGGATTCTTATGCGATCGTCAAAGAACGTTATCCTGGAACGGAAATTCCCTCTCAATATTCTCAAGTCTTTTTCCGAGGAACTCCCAACCAGTTTGAGACAACTGCAATGACGTTGGTGGATGATTATACCTGGAGAACCACTCAAACCTTTGGTAGTGGTGACGATGAACGGTTTAAATTTGACATTAACGGTGATTGGTCTTTGAATTTCGGGGATAATAACGGCGACGGTATCGCCGATCAATCTGGTAGCGATATTCCTATTACTCAAGGTCCTGGAGACTATACCATTACCTTTAATGACCAAGCTAAAACCTATACAGTGGTTAAACAAGGTTCGCAGTTTCCATCGAGTTATCCTCATGTCTTTTTCCGAGGAACGCCTAATGATTGGGGAACGACACCAATGACGTTAGTTTCTGACTATACTTGGGAAATTAGCGTTAATTTTGCTCGCGGTAGCAATCAACGCTTTAAGTTTGATGTCAATGGTGACTGGTCTAATAATTTTGGTGATAACGCACCTATGGATGGAGTTGCTGATCCCACTGGTGCAGATATTCCTGTCACTGAAGGGGCTGGTAGTTATACCATTACCTTTAATGATCAAACCCTAATTTACAGCATCACTAAAAATTAAACTCTTTGACTAAGGTTTAATTATCCTTTTAATTGTCGACAGGAATAGGGATATTGTTTCCTATTCCTGTTTTATTTTTTATCAATTTTCTAGCTTAACATTCTAAGATTTGACGGGCTATCATACAGTCTTGCATAATTTGCTGTTTAAGCGCGTCCAAAGAAGGAAATTTTTGTTCAGCGCGTAAAAATTTTTCCAAATGAACCCTTAAAAAAGTCCCGTATAAGTTCCCTGACCAATCTAACAAATGGACTTCTACCGTAGGGACTTGACCATTAACGGTGGGACGACTCCCAATATTAATCACCCCATTAATAACCTCTTCTGTGGACAAAATAACCCGCACACAATAAACCCCGCGACGGGGTAATAACTTATCCGAGGGAACCTGTAAATTGGCTGTCGGAAAACCGATGGTTCTTCCCACCTGTTGACCCTTAACGACCATCCCTTCTAGGGAATAGGGATAACCTAACATCTCTTTTGCTTGTCTGACATTACCCGTGGCCAAACATTGACGAATTCTCGAACTACTAATGCGTAAACAACTCCCTTGAGTCACCGCAGTTTCTAACTTAGTAATATGAACAAAAACCCCAAAAGAACGAGCCAATTCCTGCAACATTTGGGCGTTTCCCGTTCTTCCTTTTCCAAAGCGGAAGTCTTGTCCCACACTGATGTATTTAACGTTCAGTTGCCTAAGTAAAATATTTTCTACAAACTCTCGAGGGCTAAGTGACGCTAAACTACGATCAAAGGGTAAAAGAACCAATTGTTTAATGGTGAGGGACTCTAAACGTTTGACCTTTTCTGTCAACGGAGTTAGTAACTGTCGTGTTTTCCCGCTAAAAAATTCTTGAGGATGAGGAGTAAAGGTGACAATGGTGGGAATATACTCCTCCCTAAGTTCTATAATCGGTTTCAGAACTTGTCGATGGCCTAGATGAATACCGTCAAAATTACCCAAAGCGATGGCCGTTGGCGTTTTGACGTTGCTAGTTGATGATGTTACCCACACATTAAATTCCTTATCCATATTGTGGTTCTACAGTACATACTATGCTAAAACATCATAGTTATTTTGTTACAATTCCCTTGACAATGTGGGTGAGGCAAGTTAGCTGCGTGGAACCCACGCCACAGGAGTTTAAAACCGTTATGGATGGTAACCTTTTAAAAAATCAAGCAAACGTTGTTATTATTGGTGGGGGCTTTGGAGGTTTATATACGGCTCAAGACCTCAAAAATGCCTCTGTAGAAGTCACTCTCGTTGATAAGCGCAATTTTCATCTTTTTCAACCGTTACTTTATCAAGTAGCTACGGGTGTACTCTCTCCGGCGGATATTTCTTCCCCGTTACGCTTAGTTTTACGCCACCATAAAAATACTAAGGTTCTTTTAGACCATGCGATCGATCTCGATCCTGAGAAAAAAGAGGTGATCCTCAAGGATCATGAACCCATTCCCTATGACATCCTAATATTAGCGACAGGGGTCAGCCATCACTATTTTGGTAACGATCAATGGGAACCTCTGGCCCCTGGTTTAAAGACCATTGAGGATGCCGTGGAAATTCGTCGCCGTATTTTTATGGCCTTTGAAGCCGCCGAAAAGGAAACCGATCCGGTTAAACGTCAAGCTTGGTTAACCTTTGTCATTGTGGGCGGGGGACCCACTGGGGTAGAAATGGCCGGGGCGATCGCAGAAATTGCTCACGGTGCTTTAGCTGGTGATTTTCGCAACATTGACCCCAAAGAAGCCAAAATTCTGCTCATTGAAGGGTTAGACCGAGTGCTTCCCCCTTATCCCCCCGAGTTATCAGCCAAAGCAGCGGAAGATTTACGTCATTTAGGGGTAACAGTCCAAACCCAGTCCATGGTCACGGATATCAATGACCACGTGGTAACGGTGCGTCAAGGGGAAAAAATTAAACAAATTACCTCCCGTACTATTTTATGGGCGGCTGGCGTGAAAGCGTCGAAAATGGGCAAGGTATTAGCGGAACGCACTGGGGTAGAATTAGATCGGGCCGGACGGGTAGTGGTCGAACCTGACCTCAGTGTTCCCGGCTATTCTGATATCTTTGTCATCGGTGATTTGGCTAATTTTCCCCATCAAGGAGAACGGCCATTACCCGGTGTGGCACCGGTAGCGATGCAGCAAGGGGCTTATGTTGCTCAATTAATCAAGAAACGTCTGCAAGGAGAAGCTTTACCCCCATTTGTCTATGATGACTATGGCAACATGGCGGTGATTGGTCAAAACAAGGCGGTGGTTAATTTAGGGTTTGCCAAACTGTCCGGGTTCCTCGCTTGGTTTATTTGGGTTTGGGCCCACATTTATTATCTAATCGAATTTGATAACAAATTGGTGGTCATGGTTCAATGGGGTTGGAATTACTTTACTCGGGGTCGTGGGGCCCGTTTAATTACTGGGGTTGGGGAAGGAAAACGTAAAGACCAACTGCAAGAAATGCCTCAAGAATCAACAGAAACCCCTACCCCTGTCACCCGTTAAAATAGTAGGGTGGGCATTGCCCACCTTAAAAACTATTTCTAAAATGGACTAAAATTACAACGACTATGGACACATTAACTATTGCAAAAATCGCTACTTGAGATAAGTACCTACTCGTATTCATTTGACGTTCGCCCCTGCCTAAAGGCATCGCATCAAGAATAATATTAATAAACAGCATAGAGAAAATCGTTTGGATGAATTAGATTTAGAAAATTTAATGCGCTATTTTACCCTAGAAGGTCAACTGATCCCCACCCCCGAAGAAGATGCTCAACAAGCACAACAACGGGCTGAGCAATTAGCTGCTCAATTAAAAGCATTGGGAATAGAGCCAGAAGTTTAACCAAGTCAGAAGTTTCTCACAGTGTCCCTAGCCATAGCAATATTTGTTCAGAATGTTAAGTTTATGCGATAAT
This sequence comes from Crocosphaera sp., assembly GCA_030066295.1. Lineage (GTDB taxonomy): Bacteria > Cyanobacteriota > Cyanobacteriia > Cyanobacteriales > Microcystaceae > Crocosphaera. The sequence continues at coordinate 21,909 of JASJBX010000053.1, read as the reverse complement.
TTGTAACATAGATATTAAGATTTGCTTAAAGTAAAGCAATGACTGAAAGACCCGAAGAGAAGACCCTAGCTGAACTCGCACCAGCGAACCACGAATGTCGCCTCTGTGGCTATGTTTATGAGCCAAACAAAGGCGATGCTAAAGGAAACGTTCCCCCTGGAACCCCCTTTTCCGAACTCCCTGATGGCTGGAAATGCCCCGTCTGTGGCGCAAAAACCAACCAATTCGTCAGCATTGGCGCAACCAACGCCCCCTCCGGGTTCCAAGAGAACCTCAACTACGGCTTTGGTGTCAATAACCTGACCCCCAATCAAAAAAACCTCCTCATTTTTGGAGGACTGGCTTTAGGGTTCCTATTTTTCCTCAGTTTATACGGGTTAAATTAATCCTTTTGGCCTTGATACATCTGGAAACAAGGTTAATTAACGTCTTGCACAACCCAATCAAACTTTTATCAGCCTATTTACCTTGTGTTTATGAGAAAACTGAAACAATTTGTAATATTAATAGCCATTTCCTTATTTTGCATTAGTTGCAGTCAAGTCCCTTCCACCCTCGATAACCCCTGGAAAAGCCTTTCCTTAGAAACCGATGTCACTTTTGCAGACATTGCCTTCACCGATGATCCCGATCACGGTTGGTTAGTAGGAACCAAAGCAGCTTTGTTTGAAACCAAGGATGGAGGAGACTCCTGGGAAGAACGTAAACTAGAACTTGGTGACGAAAAAATAAGCTTCACCGGAGTTAGTTTCAACGACGAAGAAGGCTGGATCACAGGAAAACCTGCTATCCTGCTACATACAGAAGATGGTGGAGAAAACTGGTCACGCATTCCCCTGAGTGAGAAGCTTCCCGGCGCACCAGATGGCGTGATTGCTCTGGCTCCCGAAACCGCCGAAATGGTCACCAACTTAGGTGCTATTTACAAAACCGACAACGGAGGGAAAACCTGGAACGCCCTAGTTGAAGGTGCTGTAGGTGTTGCTCGTAACATTGAGCGATCGCCCGATGGTCGTTACGTCGCCGTTTCTGCACGGGGTAACTTCTATTCCACCTGGGAACCCGGACAAAGCGAATGGACTCCCCATAACCGCAACTCATCCCGAAGATTGCAATCTATGGGTTACAGTGAAGAAGGGGGTCTCTGGTTACTGGCCAGAGGTGGACAACTTCAATTTACTTCCCCAGAAGACTTAGAAGACTGGCAAGACGTGGTTTATCCCGAACCTTCCACCAGTTGGGGTTTACTAGATTTAGCCTATCGTACCCCCGAAGAACTTTGGGTGGCTGGCGGTAGCGGTAACTTATTGGTAAGCTTTGATAATGGGGAAACCTGGGAGAAAGATCGGGCGATCGAAAGCGTACCTTCTAACCTTTATAAAATCGTTTTTGTTAATGCCGAAAAAGGTTTTATTTTGGGACAAGATGGTGTCTTACTCAAATATGAACCCACATCAGAAACAGCTTAAAACCTTCTTATTTTAAAGAAGTCTATCGTACTGTTTCGCAAATCGTAGTAGACTAGACTTTACCATTCGTAATTAATTTTCAGAGGAGAAAGTTAAAATGTCAGGTGTTACCGGAGAACGTCCGTTTTCAGATATTGTTACCAGTATTCGTTACTGGGTTATTCATAGCATCACCATCCCCATGTTATTCATCGCCGGTTGGTTGTTTGTTAGCACTGGGTTAGCTTATGATGCTTTTGGGACTCCTCGTCCTGATCAATATTTTACTCAAGAACGTCAAGAATTACCCATTATTCAAGACCGTTTTGAAGCAAAAGACCAGATCACAGAATTTAATAAGTAATCAAAAATTCGGCAGTAATAACGTAAGTCCAAAGGGTGATTTGTCTAACAAAATTTTATACTCCTTGGGACACAGGGAGTCTGCCTCGGTACAGGAAAAACTGTACGCCAGTTAGTGCCATGAAAGTGAGTAAAACCTGGGGAGGCTGAGTCAGACCAAAACAGGACTTGTCTTGTAGAGGCTTCGGCCAATGAAAGAGGAAACCCCAAACGAAGTATAGCCGAGTTTGTGGGTATGTCACTAAGTAGTTCGATTTTACAAGAGGTTTAAAACAATGGCAAACAGCAGTCCGAATCAACCCGTTACTTATCCTATTTTTACCGTCAGATGGTTAGCGGTTCATACTTTAGCCGTTCCTTCTGTTTTCTTTGTCGGTGCGATCGCCGCTATGCAGTTTATTCAACGCTAGGAGTTTATTCATGGATAGAAATCAAAACCCTAACCGTCAACCTGTAGAATTAAACCGTACATCCCTTTATTTAGGATTACTTTTAATCGCAGTTCTCGGCATTCTCTTTTCCAGCTATTTCTTTAACTAATTCATTTTTATTTGGCAATATCTAGGAGGTAAAATCATGTTTGCAGATGGTAGAATTCCCCTTTGGTTAGTAGGTTTAATTGCTGGTATCGGAGCTATTTCCGTTCTCGGCCTTTTCTTCTACGGAGCTTATGCTGGTTTAGGATCTTCGATGTAGAAGTCAATTATCAAATTTCAGCATGATTTCTCAATAACCGCCTATTATTATTAATGGGCGGTATTTTTTGTTTCAATTCATCAGTAATATCAGGAATATCAATAATGACTCAACAAATCCAACCCAGATAACCTAATTATGAGGATGTTCTGAAGCTAGTAAAACTTATATCTTGCACCAATACAGGAAAACTTGCCAACGAAAGAAACTTTCATCAATTCTCAAGCAGTTACAGTCAAAATGAATCCTGTTCTCCGTTCTCTGTTTCCTGTTCCCTCTCCAAACTAGCTACTTTTATCGAAGGTGCAAGATGTGAGTAAAACAATTATCTTTTGAAGATAAAACTAAGTTATAGTTCATTAATTATTATCAGTTAATGTACACCTTTTTCTATTGTATTAAACTCCAAGGAAAAAAAGTCTTTAATCTTTGTTTTCAATGATTCAGGTAACAAAGGAATAAGGAGAGCTAAATTTCCCAAATTGATAGTTTTTACCCCTAATAACTCAACCCCGACTACCTTATTATCCTCATTGTAATCAACAATAATCCCATCAGCAATTTCTTCAGAATCTAAAACCGTCTGATTCTCAAAACGAAAATAAGCTGCATCCACCTCTTGATCATAATTAATTTGAAACGTCATTTTTTATATCCTCTATCAAAAAAAACAGTAACGACTGTAATGGGTTCTGTATTTGGATTATAAACTACCCTTAACGCTCGATTACCAAACTCTGGAATTCGTTTCCATACACGAATTGTATTAGTTCTATTATCTTCATCCGAATAGTCTGGAGTCGTTAATGTACGATAAATCCACTCTTGTTTAATTTGAGTTCTCCCTGCCTTATTTAATTCATCAACTGCGTGCTTAGAAAGAATAAAATCCAACGAAAATCCGCCTCTTTTCTTTTTTAAATTCAAACTTATCTTATATTAAAATTATTATGACACATCATTTATAATAAATCATCAGGATTGAAACAGTAACCATGAACACTGTACTAGAGTTAAAACCGATCATTGAGTTAACCTCAGAGGAATTTTATCAACTCTGTCAAGTTAACCCAGAATTACCCTTAGAATTAAGTCGCAATGGAGAATTAATTATTATGTCCCCCGTGGGAGGAGAAACTGGGAACAAAGAAGCTGATTTAAACTTTCAGGTGAGTCTCTGGAATCATCAAACTCAACTGGGGTTAGTGTTTAGTTCATCAACAGTATTTGACTTACCCAATGGAGGAAACCGTTCCCCTGATGTGGCTTGGATAACTAAGGAAAGATGGGACAGCTTAACCCCCAGACAAAAACAAAAATTTCCCCCTATTTGTCCTGATTTTGTCATTGAGTTACGTTCCCCTAGTGATCGATTACAACCCCTACAAGAGAAAATGCTGGAGTACCTAGACACAGGTTTACGCTTAGGTTGGTTAATTAATCTTCAAGATCGTGCGGTAGAAATCTATCGTCCTCAACAACCCACAGAAACCCTATCTCTTCCTGTTTCTTTATCGGGGGAAGATGTCCTACCTGGGTTCACGTTGTTGCTTGATTAATGTTGACTGATGATTGCCTTTTCAGAAGAGGTTACAGGCGCACACCTTCTCCATTGTGTATAGAATATCATGTCAAGTCAAGAAAAAGCAAGCATTTGTATCATTTATTCATAGAACGAACCAGTTCAATGTTTAACCCTGAACGGGGATGAAGGGTAGGAATAGCATCCATTGTTAAATCTTGATCAGGTAATATTTCCCAACCATAATTACGTAATAACAAAGAGGCAAAAACTTTCATTTCCATCTGTGCAAAGGCATAGCCTAAACAAAATCTCGGACCTCCCCCAAAACCCACTAAACTGTATTCTGTCTTTTTATGTTCTGCTCGTTGTTCACCAAAACGCTCAGGATCAAAGGTTTCGGGGTTAGAAAACACATTTTTATCTTGATGAGACGAATTAATGCGATAGCTAATAATCCAATCTTCAGGAACATAATAGCCATTAAACATAAAAGGTTTAATCACCCCTCTAAAGCCACCACCAACCGGAGGATAAAGACGTTCAACTTCTTTGAGAATTTGTTCAAGATAAGTCATCTGTTTAAGCTTTTCTAGGGTTAAATGACTGTTAATCTTTAACCCTTTTTGTTCTGCTTTTGCTTTTTCTAAGATATGGGGATGTTGTGCCAATGCCATACAGAAACTAACTAACATCGAAGTGGTGGTTTCGTGGCCAGCAAATAATAAAAGTAAGGCTTGTACTTTAATTTCCTCTTTGCTAAGATGTCCACCATTTTCGTCTCTGGTTTGTATCATTAACCCTAGTGCATCATCCCCAGGATTTGAAGTTTTTTCTTCTATTTGTTGATCAATATATTCTAAAAGTCGATCACGCGCAGCTAAGGCTTTACCATATTTAAACCACCCTGTACGTAGAGGTAAAATTGCAAATAAACCATTGGTTAAATCAGCAAACCACTGCGATAAACCCTCAATATTGTCTCCTGGTGATGTTCCTAAAAGTAACACACTGGCGATTTCAAAGGTCATTTGTTTCATCTCAGAAAACAAAGTTAAATGCCTCTGCTTCTCCCATTTTGATAAATATTTAGTAATAATTTGCTCCATCGTGGTCAGATAATTAGTCAAAGCTTGACCGTGAAAAGCTGGCATCAATAAGCGACGATTTCGTTGATGCTCTGGCCCGTCTTGAACAAACAAAGAGCGTCCTAATAGTTCATGAAAATTACTAGGCCAACCTTTTCCCCAGGAAAAATGCTCCAAATGGGTTGATAGAATAAACTTATTGGCTTCTGGTCCGCTCATAAAGACGGTTTTCCGTCCTAAAACATGGGTTTTATAGATAGAACCATATTGTTTTTCTCGTTTATCGGCAAATTTCGGATCTAGCAAGAATTGCAGGGTTTCACCTAGTATGGGTAAACCAAAACTACCTGGAGGAACTGGCTTTGAAGTTGCTTTCATTGGCTTTGTTCTGTTTTGTCTGGTAAGTATGATAACTTATTTCTCTATAGGAACTGTGGTTATAGCGATCGCTAGTTCATTTCGTTTCACTACCCTGATTTTTTTATCAAAAAATATGTATTATATTTGTATTTTTAATAAATGTGTTTTTTGAAGATTTCTGAAAAAATAGTATTTTTTTATACAAAACGCTCCCGAAATTGTTCAAGCACCCCACAGAATTATTGAAAATTCTTTTCAATAAGCAACGAGACAATGGGCTTGACAAGACATACTACTTTTTTGTATCATAATGCTTAGTGTTAGGTTATGGTGGCCGGAGTCTGATCCTATGTAGGGGTAAGTTATCACAAGAAATAGAAGTCCGAAAAACAAGCTGCTTGTCCCTGATAAGTTTGTTCCTCATCAATAACATTCCAGACAATACCATCATTAATCTTAAATCGTTTTCCAGTGCTAGTAATTCGGATGACTGAGTAGGAACAAAACCCTTTTGTCGTGGTTTGAGCTAAAAGGCGATCGCGTTCTTGTTGTTCTATGGCTTCTGCTGTTTTCCGAGAGGGAGTTTGAGTAAATTCTTCCCAAGTCAATTCCCAGATATCTAAAGCTTTTTGATTACCGTAATTAAAAATGGGATCGTTTTGAGTGCCATGAGAAACAACAATAAAATCTGCTTCAAACAACTGTTTCGAGACTTCCTTGGGGTCTATTTTTACATCAGTTACGCCAAACTGTTCAAACAAAGAACAACCTAACCAATGCTCAAAACTACTGAGAATTAATTGGGTTCTTCGGATAAAGGTTTGTTGTTGCCAAGGGGAAGAAGTCATAACTAAGGGTTAAACCCAAATTTTCGGTAAATGTGTTTGTATACAAATTTTAGCTTCAATTAGCATTAACCCAACTATGATTTTAGAGACTTTTTGCAAAGTGAATCTTACGGCAATTATAGTGAACTGTTTCAACAAAAATGGTGGGTTACGACGGATTCTTATATTGCTGGAATAATCGTGTATTATAGCCGTCTAACCCACCCTAAGCTAATGCACTGGTAAATAAGTTATATTAAGGAAATATTAAAAATTGTGATAGAGTAGTACCTGTTTAATCGAATTCAGGAATATAGAGAGAACTTTATCGATCGACCCTACGTCTAAATGACCACTACCAGCCTGATCGGGCAATCGTATAATGACACAATTACACAACGCCTTTACCTTATTCCTCAGTCTGCTGGTGGAAGCTTTCCCTTTTTTATTGTTGGGAGTATCCTTATCCAGTGCCTTACTCTTATTTATCGATGAGGGAAAATTAATTGCCAGTGTTCCCAAAAACCCCTTATTAGGGGCGATCGCAGGGAGTTGTATCGGCTTTCTATTTCCGGTGTGCGAGTGTGGAAATGTCCCCGTAGCGAGGCGGTTTCTTTTGCAGGGACTGCCCAACTCAGCGGCCATCGGCTTTTTATTGGCGGCCCCCACCATTAATCCTATTGTAATTTGGTCTACCTGGGTGGCGTTTCGGGGTCAACCGGAAATCGTTTTTTATCGCATTCTTTTTTCTCTAATTATTGCCATTGCTATTGGTTGGATTTTCAGTGTGCAGAAAGATCCTCGTCCCATGCTACAACCGCTATTAGCCAAACGGATCACCCTATTATCCCGTCAACCTAGGTTTGCTCGTTCGAGACAACAAGAACCCAACCTCAAAGAGTCCATGTTATTACAGTCTGGAACCTTTTTACTCGGCAGTAGTAACGGTCCAATGCGACTGGATGAAATGTCGGCAGGGACTTTAAGCTTAACCTCGAATCGATCATCAGTAATGAGGGAACGGTTAAAATTATTTCTAGAAAACGTTACCCAGGAACTGAGAGAACTGGGAGGAATGTTAATCTTAGGGAGTGCGATCGCTGCTTGTCTACAAGTTTTTGTTCCCCGTGAGATTGTGTTGAGTTTGGGACAGGGAACCATTAGTTCCATCTTGGCCATGATGTTATTAGCAGCCATTGTTTCTATTTGTTCGACTGTAGATGCGTTTTTTGCCCTATCCTTTGCCTCAACCTTCACCACCAGTTCCCTGTTAGCCTTTCTGGTGTTCGGTCCCATGATTGATATTAAAGCCGTTGGCTTAATGCTTTCAATTTTTCAACCGAGAATGATAGTGTATTTATTTGCACTGGCGGCGCAGTTAACCTTTATCTTGGCTTTATTTCATAGTTACTTCCTCTAAAATAGCTGTGATTCAAGAGGTCAAATAATGTTTATGAATGTACTATCTAAATTTAAACCTTCCCCTAAGCTAAAATTGCTCTTACCAGGGTTGGATATCTTAGCTATCCTTGCTTGGGGTGTTCTACTCTCCAAATATTGGGTGACGGGTCAACTGAAACTATTAATCCATCCTAACTATAATTTACTGGTTTTTGGCACTGGCATCCTGTTAATTATTTTAGGAGGTGTGAAAAGCTGGTTATGGGTTCAAACCCTGCGTCAAAAAGGCAATAATGGAGAAACTGTGCAACACATCAGTATTTTCCCTCCAGGATGGGGAAGCAGTTTGTTGATTATTTCTGCGATCGCTGGTTTGCTCATTCCCCCCATCATTTTTGATAGTCAAGTGGCTTTGCAACGGGGTATTTCCGACTCCTTACCCATCACCCAAAGCCAAACTCAAAGCTTTGCTTTGAATATTAAACCAGAAGAACGATCGCTCATTGACTGGATCAGAACCCTCAACGCTTATCCCGAACCGGACGCTTACCAAGGACAAAAAGCCAATATAACCGGGTTTGTGGTGCATTCTCCCCTACTCTCGGAAGAGTATATTTTATTGAGTCGTTTTATTATTACCTGTTGCGCTGTAGATGCTTACCCCGTGGGACTTCCCGTGAAAGTGGAACGGGGTCGCAGTAATTATCCTCCCGATACGTGGTTACAAATAGAAGGGGAAATGATGACAGAAACCCTCGCTATCGATACCCAAACCATGCAAGAAACCCCAACACAAAAACGTCAGTTAGTGTTATCGGCCAACACCATTACCACTATTCCTACCCCTGACGATCCCTATGGTTATTCTAATTAGTTTACTTATCAGTGATTAGTTATTTATTAAAATGCTCAATAAACTTAGATTACAAGAACCCATCGATAAACTCTCTATGTTGTTAATTGGAGGGTTTAGCCTTGTTATTGGTGGTTTGATGATTGGGGATAAACTTTGTGGTGAAAATTGCTTTTTGAGAAAGGGTCCAGAGGTTGAAAATTTTACTTGGCAAGAAGAAACCATCAGTAATAAAGATCGGGCTTTTATTTTAACCTTTGATCGCCCCATGGATAAAGCAACGGTTGAAAAAAATTTAGTGATCGATCCCCCTCTTCCGGGTAAGATTAGTTGGGCGGGCCGTCGCTTAGCTTACACCTTGGAAACCCCTGTTCCCTATGGACAAACCTATACCGTCCAATTAAGCGAAGCGAGGGAAAGATTTAGGGACGATCAGAAAATCGGTCAAGAAATGGAACCTTTTGTGGGAACGTTTCAAAGTCGCGATCGCGCTTTAGCTTATATTGGAACCCAAGGAGAAGAACAAGGAAAACTTGTTTTTTATAACATCACCCAACAACATAAAAAGATGTTAACACCACCGGATTTAGTGGTAATGAATTTTGAATTTTATCCTGAAGGCGATCGCATTTTATTTTCTGCTTATGAGGAAGGGTTAGGGATTGATGGCCTGCGAAAATTAAAACTTTATACAGTTACCACAGGGGTTAATAATGGAGTAGAAGAAACGACAAATAACACTGCTGGCAAAATAGAAGAAATTTTAGACAATGAAACCTATCAGAATAATCAATTTGATCTTTCTGCGGATGGAGAAACCATTGTTATCCAAAGAGTTAACCGAGAAAATCCGGCTGACTTTGATTTGTGGGTAGTAAAAAAAGGAGAAAAACCAGAAAGATTAAAGATAACAGGGGGGCATTTTGAAATTACCCCTGATAATCAAGCCTTAGCCGTTGCTAGAGGTGAAGGAATCGGAATTTTGCCTCTAGAACCGGAATCAGAACCTTTAGATTTTTTGCCTAAGTTTGGTCAATTATTAGATTTTTCTCCCACAGGTAATTCAGCAGCAATGGTAGATTTTAATACAGACAATGCTAATTTACGCTACACAAGATCGTTATTTTATGTTAATAATCAAGGCATTCAAAAAGAACTTTTAAATACACAAGGATCAATTATTGATTGTCAATTTACTCCCACAGGAAATCAATTATATTGTTTACTAACTGAACTATTGGAAGGGGATGAATATCAAGAACAACCCTACTTTGCTAAGTTTGATATTCAGACGGGAAAAGTAACCCCTTTGGCTAAATTATCCGATTATCAAGACATCAAAATTAGTTTGTCTCCTGACGGGTTAGCCTTATTATTTGACCAAGTTTTAACCAGTGATGACCCCAGTTTAGAAGATAATTTAACCAATAATTCGGGTCAGGCGATCGTCGGAGGAAAACTATGGTTATTAATTCCTCCGATAAAAAACGATCCTAACAGTAAAGCCGACTTAAAAGAGTTACCTTTAGTGGGTTTTCGGCCTCAATGGTTGCCTTAAAGAGGGCAGGAGTTGAAAGGCAGAAGGCAGAAGGAAAGAGTTCAGTTACTAGCAAAGCCTTCTTGCCTCGGCCAAAGGACTCTTAACTCAGTTCTCTCACATCAGCAACTTTACCATTAACCGCAGCAGCAACCACCATGGCCGGACTCATTAACAAAGTGCGTCCCGTTGATGATCCCTGACGACCTTTAAAGTTACGATTAGAAGAAGAGGCACTAATTTGATCCCCTTGTAACTTATCCGGGTTCATGGCTAAACACATGGAACATCCGGCCTCGCGCCACTCAAACCCAGCTTCGACAAAGATTTTATCCAATCCTTCCTTTTCGGCTTCTACTTTCACCCGTTCCGAACCTGGAACCACAAAGGCTTTCACGCCGTTGGCTACATGATGGCCCTTAGCAAACTTGGCTGCTTCTCTTAAGTCACTAATACGGCCATTGGTACAACTGCCGATAAAACAGACATCTATCTTGGTTCCTTTGATGGGGGTTCCAGGAGATAACTGCATATAACTGTAGGCTTCTTGGGCGATGGCGCGATCGCTTTCGGGTAAACTGTCAGGGGTAGGAACAGGTTCGCTGATACCAATACCTTGACCGGGTGTAATACCCCAAGTTACGGTCGGTTCTATGTCTGAAGCGTCGAAGCTAACCACATCATCGTACTCGGCATCGGCATCAGAAGCCATACTACGCCACCAACTGACCGCTTTTTCCCAGTCGTCTCCTTTGGGGGCGAAATCTCGTCCTTTTAGGTAGTCAAAGGTGACATTATCAGGGTTTATGTAGCCACATCTGGCCCCTCCTTCAATGGACATATTGCACACGGTCATCCGTTCTTCCATGGACATTGAGGCAAAGGTGGTTCCGGCATATTCGTAGGCGTATCCTACACCCCCTTTAACCCCTAGTTTACGGATGATATGAAGGATCACATCTTTGGCATAGACTCCAGGGGGTAACGTGCCATTTACCTCGATTTTACGCACTTTTAATTTAGAGAGGGCAAGGGTTTGAGAGGCTAATACATCCCGCACTTGAGAGGTTCCGATGCCAAAGGCGATCGCCCCAAAGGCCCCGTGGGTGGAAGTATGGGAGTCCCCGCAAGCAATGGTCATTCCGGGTTGAGTGAGTCCTTGTTCTGGGGCGATAACATGGACGATGCCTTGGTTTCCTGAACCGATATTATAGAAGCGAATACCGTTCTCTTTGGCACTGTTTTCCAAGGCTTGCATCATCTCTTCTGCTAGGGTATCAACAAAAGGACGGGCCTGGTTTTCCGTGGGTACGATATGATCGACAGTGGCAACGGTGCGATCGGGATACATGACTTTGAGTCCTCTTTCCCGTAACATAGCAAACGCTTGGGGACTGGTGACTTCGTGGATCAAATGCAGTCCGATGAAGAGTTGGGTTTGTCCTGAAGGTAATATTTGAACGGTATGGGTATCCCAAACTTTGTCGAAGAGGGTTCCTTTGCTCATGGATGTTTCTGGCTTTTCTTTATCACGCTATTTTTTATTATGGATGGTGTTAGGAGTTTGTCGATGACTTTTTAGGCTATGATTTAATTTTTTTTCTGGGAGCAGATTGCCGATCTACGATAAAGTCGTAGGAGCGTAGGGGCAAATGTTGGCATCCCAACCCCCCACTTGATTCGTCCGAATAAACCATAATTTAGCCCCCCGTGCCAATAACAGGCTCGCCATCTCGTCGTGGGCGCGTCGCGGTAGCATGGTTCGCCAACTAGCGATGGCTCGAATGAGTCGGCAAATCTTACTTTGATTTCCAGAGGTTCCAACTATTGTTTTGCTATTTTGCCTCCAGTCACGACGAACAATTCCTAAAGGGACTAATTTCTCTTCCAATAAACGTCCCAACTCGACTAACTGCTCAAACCTTTTGGTCTGTAAATCATGGGGATGACGTTGCAGCCAATTTTGAATTTCCTTATTGCCCTTAACCTCCTCTTCTACTTGCTGGATAGCTCGATAGAGTGCTTGATTGGAGTCCTGTACACAAGACCTTGCTGGGGTTACTAAGGCGATACCAGTACCGTCTCCAACGCGGTAACGAGCCATCATAATTTGTAACTGTTGCTTCAAGGTGGCCAAGGGTGACAGTCGGATGCCATCAAAGTCATAATCTTGGGTCAGGGCATCGAGTTTGACAACTATATCAGAAACAGGTCGAAGACCTAACCAACCTCGCTGTAAATCTCCCATATAACTGGGCCATTTGATGGCTCCAGAGATGATCCCGTCGCTATTGTGGGCGTATACTTGCTCGTATTCGATGTCAAAGCGCAATTCATCTGTGAAAGGGTCGCGAACGACACGGGCAAATCCATAGGCGAAATGACCTGTGACCAACTTGAAAATGGTTTGGCGTTCATCTATTATCTGTCCGCCTATGCCGCCAAAAAGATGAATAACCAGTGCCTTGTCTCCTTCCAGCCAGCTTGATACTGCTTCTCTCTCTTCAGGAGCAGAGGGATCGAGAAGAATGGTCTTAGCAGTGCCTTTTTGCTCTGGCACATGATGCCAAATTTCCTTTTTGATGCAGTTTAGCCCTGCTTCAAGTCCCAACACTACCCGCTCCGGTTCTAATCGGAGGGGAGCGCGGGGTTCAATGGCTTGCGCTATAAATGCACCCTCAGCATTCTTAGCACCGTAAATGTACCAACCGGCTTGGTTAAGAGTCGATTGTTCAATTTTTTCGTTGGTTGAACTCGACAACCCATTCTCTTTAGCTGGAACTTGAGGAATCCGAATCAGTTCTTCTGGTCCGTCGAATTGTTTTGAGGTTTTATTGAAGTGGCGTACCACAAAGCAATCTTTGCCCGAAACCGTTGAGTCTTCTCGCTTGATAATAGTCACTAAACCATAAAAACGACCCGTAATTTGTACGGGTTCCTCACTCAGTATCACCGAGAAACACTGCGACAGATCAGAGGTCATTTCTGTAGAAGATTGCTCTTGAACAGAACTTGGTCGATTGTCAATAATTTGCTCTGGATATAGCAGAACAATGACATCGTCATTCGGTCTGGCCCCAGCCAAAGACTCTAATGGTCCGACTCCCGAGCGATTATTGAGTCGCTTCGGATGCACAATTGTCTCTTCAGCGACCTGAGTAAAGCGGACATCTCTCGTCACAATCTGGATATATTTTTCTCCTATCTGTGAGTTAGGACTCCATTGCAGCTTAACAATTTTCCCCACTAGCTCTTGATATTTCTCAGGAGCATTGTGTACTTCTAATAAAATTGAATCTTCTGTGGTTTGCTGAAATTGTGGCGGAGGTAATATCAGTCTTCCTGTCCAGGAACTAATCGGTTGATATCTGTCGCTATCAATAGCTTGTTTGAGAGGATAATAACTGGGTTGATTGAATTCCTCTTCGATGTAAATTTGGTAGTTAGATTTCATGACCCAAAAAAGCTTAGGGCGCAAGCCCTTACTTTGTAACTCCCTTTAATTGTACCATAAAATTTATCGGTATAATGTTTCTTTTGTGCGTTAAATATTGACAGTTCCAGGATTTTCTTGTAGAACTATGTCAAAATATCTAGTTTTTTATAGTTGCAAATGTAAGCAGGAGATAACGACATTTTTTTGTATTAATTTTCTACTCTTCCCTGTGGCTATGTTTATACTCAGTTGTTTGACTTGTTTATTGGCTGATGAACTATTAAGAGCTATTACAAAAATTAGTAAACAAGTTGCAAATTCAGAAGACATAGAAGCCGTAGAAATTTTAACCGAAGATGCGAATAACTTAGTTGAAACAGCTACCGATTCTAGTTATTACCTGTCATTGATAATTTTAGGTTTGAGTAGATTGTATTAAAATTCTTAACAAAGTTAATTTTACTTAGAGAATAGGGAACAATGGAAGTAGAGCATTTCTAAATAGATCACTAATTACCACATTTAAAGCAATGAATTCCGTTACTGAAGTCAAACCACAACAACAACAAAACGAAGTAATGCCAGTGGTGCAAACATGGAATTTAAGTAAAGTGTATCGCACTGGCTTTTGGATGAATCAAAAATTGCGATCGCTCAATGATTGCTCTTTCTCCGTCTACAAAGGAGAAACTTTCGGGTTACTCGGCCCCAATGGTGCAGGGAAAACAACCCTCTTAAAAATGTTACTCGGTATTGTTCGCCCAACAACAGGCCGCGCTGTATTATTGGGATATCCCGTCGGTAATCTCTCCGTCAAACAAAAAATCGGCTATTTACCCGAAAACGCTTATTATTACGATTATTTAACCGCCTGGGAATTTTTGGAATTCGTCGCAGGTTTATTTCAAATTCCTAAGTCAGTGCAAAAAAGACGCATCCCCGAATTAATTGACTTAGTCGGTTTAGCCCAAAAAACCGCTAAAAAGAAACAATTACGACAATACTCTAAAGGAATGCTGCAACGGGTGGGTATGGCCCAAGCATTAATAAATGACCCCGAAGTGGTTTTTTTTGATGAACCCATGTCCGGACTTGACCCCTTGGGACGCTATCAAGTCAGAGAAATCGTCTTATCCCTCAAACAACAGGGAAAAACCATCTTTTTTAACTCCCATGTCTTAACCGATATCGAAAAAATCTGCGATCGCATTGCCATTTTAGCCAGGGGGGACTTATTATGTGTGGGGTCTCTCGAAGAAATTTTAGGCCGTTCCGATGCTTATCAAGTGATCGTTCAAGGGGGAACAAAACAAGCCTTAGAACCGTGGATATCGGGTATTAAAGAGATTGAAAACAATTGGCACGGACAATTAACCGGAAATCCTCACGAATTTATGGAATTCCTCCCAACTATAAACGCTCAGTTACTCAGTTTAAACCGCGCTAGAGCTTCTTTAGAAGACTATTTTGTGCAACAACTCAGAGAAAGAGGAATTACCTCGAGTCAATAACACTGTGTATTTGAGATCGTAGGGTGGGTTAGACGGCTACAATTGAGGTTATTACAAGAATATAACAATCCGTCGTAACCCACCATTTCAGATACAGTAGATTCTTATTAAGATGGATGAACAATAATTCATTCTACTTAACCCTGATGACTCCAGTAACCACCGTTAAATCGTTACCACTGATTGATATCAATACAGAGAATTTCAAACCTTACGGACAATTACTCACACCTTCCGAAGATGGCAAGGTCTATGATGAAACCGATGCTCAGTTAAACCTTAACAATGGCATACCTAGATTCTATATTATGCGATTACAAGAACGAGGTCGTCAGTTTCATCGCATTACTCGTCATCAACAATGTACCCAATGTTTAGGGTCATTGGAAGGAAAAGAATGGTTTATGGCTGTTGCGCCTCCTGGAGAAGAGAATTATCCCAATATTGAGCAATTACAAGCCTTTAAGATTCCTGGAAACTGTTTTATTAAGCTAGAAGTCGGTACATGGCACGCTGGCCCCCACTTTGATCACGATTTTGTGGACTTCTATAACTTAGAGTTGAGTGATACTAACGTCGTCGATCACTTCACCTACGACTTTCTCGCGCAAGATAACTTCACATTTGAAATGGTTTCCTAACGAATCTACAGCACTTTGCGAGTTATTAAAGTAGATTTAACACCTGCCTCCTGCCTTCAGAAGATAAGCCTTACTTATTATTTACATAAGAAAACATTTAGTTAATCTTCTTTACAAAACTTGATAAATTGGTTAGTATAAAAATGTCAATACAAAACGTACCTTGACAAATAAATAAGGAATTATAACCATGACAACTACCTTACAACAACGCGAGAGCGTTTCCTTGTGGGAACAGTTCTGTCAGTGGGTGACCAGCACCAACAACCGTATCTATGTCGGTTGGTTCGGTACCTTAATGATCCCCACCCTCTTAACTGCTACCACCTGCTTCATCATCGCTTTCATCGCTGCTCCTCCCGTGGACATCGATGGTATCCGCGAGCCTGTAGCTGGTTCTTTACTCTACGGAAACAACATCGTTTCTGGTGCAGTCGTACCTTCTTCTAACGCTATCGGTTTACACTTCTATCCCATCTGGGAAGCTGCTTCTTTAGACGAGTGGCTTTACAATGGCGGTCCTTACCAGTTAGTAATCTTCCACTTCTTAATCGGAGTCTTTTGCTACATGGGTCGTCAGTGGGAACTTTCCTACCGTTTAGGAATGCGTCCTTGGATCTGTGTTGCTTACAGCGCACCTGTATCCGCAGCGACCGCAGTATTCTTAATCTACCCCATCGGACAAGGATCTTTCTCTGATGGAATGCCTTTAGGAATCTCCGGAACCTTCAACTTCATGTTCGTGTTCCAAGCTGAACACAACATCTTAATGCACCCCTTCCATATGTTGGGTGTAGCTGGTGTATTCGGTGGTTCTTTATTCTCCGCTATGCACGGTTCCTTAGTAACCTCTTCCTTAGTTCGTGAAACCACTGAAATCGAGTCTCAAAACTACGGTTACAAGTTCGGACAAGAAGAAGAAACCTACAACATCGTAGCTGCTCACGGTTACTTCGGTCGTTTAATCTTCCAATACGCATCCTTCAACAACAGCCGTGCTTTACACTTCTTCTTAGGTGCATGGCCTGTAATTGGTATCTGGTTCACCGCAATGGGTGTATCTACCATGGCCTTCAACTTAAACGGATTTAACTTCAACCAGTCTATCCTTGATTCTCAAGGTCGTGTCATCGGCACCTGGGCTGATGTATTAAACCGTGCAGGAATCGGAATGGAAGTAATGCACGAGCGCAACGCTCACAACTTCCCCTTAGACTTAGCGTCTGCTGAGCCTGTATCTGCTCCTGCTATCAATGGTTAATTCCTTGATAACAACTAAATAATACAAAAAAGCACTCTCAGAAATGGGGGTGCTTTTTTGTTAGGATAGAGCTTTCAGTTTGCAGGTATGCCTTTGTATGTGAAAATAGTTGAAAATTCAGCTATTATGTTCATTCAACTACTTGCTATGAAACCTATAAAATACGTCATAGGACTCATACTCTGTTTAGCGATCGCCTTTAGTACCGCCATCACCCCCGCCACTGCCACAGGGGTTTATGATCTGCCTGTGTTAAGTCCAGGAGCGGATACTTGGGTGCTTGATCAAGCAGATGCTATTAGTTTCGCTAACGAAAACCGCTTAAGTGGCCAGTTAGAGAAGTTAGCGGACAACACGGGGACTGAAGTCAGATTGATTGCCGTTCGCCGCTTAGATTACGGTGTCACCATGGAAGGGTTGGCCGATGATATTTTCGCTAAATGGTATCCTACCCCCGAAGAACAGGCTAATCAAGTCATTCTTGTGGTAGATACCTTCACCAATAAAACGGCACTTCGTCAAGGAGAAGACACCCAGTTGTTGCTAACTGATGAGATTGCAACCAGTGTGGTTAAAGAAACTGTTGCCGTTCCTTTGCGTCAGGGTGGGAAGTATAATGAAGCCTTCCTGGAAGCTGGCGATCGCCTAGTTGCGGTTTTATCGGGCAACCCCGATCCGGGCCCCCCTCAAGTTCAAGAACTGAACATTGAAAGCACCTTTACCAGTGCAGAAGACACGGACGATACCAGTGCTACTATCTGGGTTGTCGTGTTAATGGTTCTGGCCACAGTGATTCCCATGGCTACCTATTTCTGGTATGTAGGGATTCCTGGACGATAGAATAAGAAGACCATTCAATGATTGGGGGTTAACGGTGGTTGACCCCTAGTCTATTTTTGTCAAAAGTCTTATAATCAAACTGTACAGTCTAGTCTAATTTTTCTGTGGGTGTGGTGAAACATGATGGGACCAGCAATGGAGTTCAAAAAAACCCTCCTTTCTAAGAAGGGAAAACCTTGGGTAATCGCTACTTCTATCCTGGGGGTGGCGTTGATGGGAGTAACAACCTTTTACGCCTTGAATCGTAGTTCACCTGAGTCGCAACCGTCCGAAGTTAGCACATCGATTCAACAGCCGGAAATCAAGGCAATTTCAGCTTTAGGACGACTGGAACCCTTGGGAGAGGTGATTAATTTAGCCTCACCCCCCACCCAAGGAGGGGCGAAACTTCAACAATTATTAGTGCAAGAAGGCGATCAAGTCAAAGTGGGACAAACCCTTGCCATTTTAGATAATATAGACAGCAAAAAAGCCGCTTTCAAGGCAGCACAAAAAGAGGTTAACGTTGCTCAGGCCAACCTAGAAATTATTAAAGCAGGGGCAAAACGAGGGGAAATTGAGGCACAAGAAGCAACCATTCAACAATTAGAGGCAGAATTACAAGGGGAAACGGCAACCAATCAAGCGACGATCGCCAGGTTGGAAATGGAATTAACGGGAGAAAAACGACAGCAAACTGCTACCATTGGACGCTTACAAGCTGAATTACAAGATGCTCAAAGAGAGTATCAAAGATACGAAAATTTAGCAACAGAGGGAGTCATTGCTCAATCAGAATTAGATCAACGTCAATTAGCGTTAGATCAAGCAAAAAAAAGTTTAATTGAAGCAGAAGAAAAATTGACTAAAACCATTAATACTTTACAAGAGCAAATTGCAGCAGAAAAATCACAATCTCTTAAAGAAATTAATAGCTTAAACCAACAAATTATCGTAGCAAAAGCTAACTTAAATCGCATTGCAGAAGTTCGGACCGTTGATGTTCAAAAATCCCAAGCAGAACTGGATAGGGCGATCGCTCAATTAGAAGAAAAGCAAACCGATCTCGACTTAGCTTATATTAAGTCTCCTCTGGAGGGACAAGTGTTAAAAATTCATACCTATCCAGGGGAAAAAGTAGATGATAATAATGGCATTTTAGAACTAGGTAAAACGAGTCAAATGATGGTGGTTGCTGAAGTTTATGAAAGCGAAATCAACCAAGTAAAAATAGGACAAAAAGCTATCATGAAAAGTGATAACAATAGCTTTGCTGGGACCTTAGAAGGAACCGTTGATAAAATTGGCTTACAAATTGGTAAAAAAGATGTTTTAGATACTGATCCGGCAGCCGATGTTGATGTCAGAGTGGTAGAAGTAGATATCTTGTTGACCCCAGAATCATCTGCTAAAGTTTCAGGACTGACTTACGCAAAAGTTATTACAGAAATTCAATTATAAACATCATGAAAACTCCTTTAGCTTGGTTACAATTAACCCATGAAAAAACCCGTTTATTAGTGGCATTAGCAGGAATTACTTTTGCCGATGTTTTGATGTTCATGCAGTTGGGTTTTAGGGATGCTTTGTTTGATAGTTCCGTTAAACTTCATCAAAGTTTAGATGGGGATATTTTTATGCTTAATTCTAAAACGGATACGTTAACAGGGATTAGAAGCTTTTCTCAACGGAGATTATACGAAACATTAGGGGTGGATCAAATAGAAAATGTTACTCCTGTTTATATCGGAGTTTCTACTTGGAAAAATCCCGTGGCAAGAAAAACTAGGAATATTTTAAATGTTGGTTTAAACCCCGATCAAAATGTTATTATGTTGCCTGAAGTTCAGGAAAAAATTTCAGTTACTAAACAACAAGATGTGGTTTTATATGATCGGTTGAGTCGGAAAGAATTTGGTCCTATTCCTGAGTTTTTTGAGTCAGGACAAACAGTAAAAACAGAAGTTGGAAACCGTAGGATAAGAGTGGGAGGACTGTTTTCGGTGGGGACTTCTTTTGGTGCAGACGGAACAATTATTACCAGCGATGTTAACTTTTTACGCTTATTTCCTGAGAGAAAAAAAGGGTTGATTGATATTGGAGTGATTAAGTTAACATCAGACGCTAATTTAGATAAAAATATTGAATTTTTGAGACAAACTTTTAATTATGAAGATATTAGTTTTTATTCCAAAGAAGAATTTATCCAACATGAGAAAAAATTCTGGAGAACGAGAACAGCGATCGGGTTTATTTTTACCCTAGGAACCATTATGGGTTTTGTGGTAGGAACTGTAATCGTTTATCAGATTTTATATACAGATGTTGCTGATCATTTACCTGAATATGCTACTTTAAAGGCGATGGGATATACCGATTTTTATCTATTAACAGTGGTGTTTCAAGAAGCCATTATTTTAGGTATTATTGGGTTTATTCCTGGTGTTTCTTTTTCCATGTTGATGTATTACAATGCAGCTAAAGCGACTGGTTTACCGATTATGATGGTAACATCAAGAGCGATTACTGTTTTGATTTTAACCATTTTAATGTGCTGTATTTCTGGTATTATTGCTGTCGGTAAATTACGCGCTGCTGATCCGGCTGATATCTTTTAAATTAAGGTAATAAATCATGAATGGTAATATTGTAATTGATATTGAAGGACTTAATCATTATTTTGGAAAAGGTGAGTTGAGAAAACAAATTCTTTTCGATATTAATTTGACCCTAAAATCAGGGGAAGTGGTTATTTTAAAAGGTCCTTCGGGTTCGGGTAAAACCACCTTATTAACTTTAATGGGAGGGTTAAGATCCCCACAAACAGGAAGTCTTAAAGTGTTAGGACAAGAGTTAGTGGGTGCAAAAAAACATCAATTAGTTAAAATTAGACGGAATATCGGTTATATTTTCCAGTCTCATAACCTATTAGACTGTTTAACCGCAAGACAAAACGTAGCTATGTCTTTAGAGTTACATCCTCAATATTCTAGGGGAGAAATTAAACACAAAACTGAGGAAATATTAGAAGCAGTGGGGTTAGGAGAACGGATTGATTATTATCCTCAAAAACTTTCTGGAGGACAAAAACAAAGAGTTGCGATCGCCCGCGCATTGGTGAGTCATCCCAAGATGGTTTTGGCCGATGAACCTACAGCATCTCTTGATAGTAAATCAGGTCATGATGTGGTTAATATTATGCAAACATTAGCCAAAGAACAAGGGTGTACTATATTAATTGTTACCCATGATAATCGTATTTTAGACGTAGCTGATCGCATTGTAGAATTAGAAGATGGTCATCTTAAACAAACTAAACTAGAGGTTAGTTAAGCTTGATTAACTTTTTTGATTTTTTGTTGTAAAATCGAAGAAGTTTTTGATTTTATATCCTGAATAAAAGCTTCTGATTCTTCCATTTGTTGAGAAATTTCCTCTACATGATCATGATAGTAAGCTAAAGCTGCATAAACATCAGATAAAGTAATGCTAGGATGATGCTCAATAATTTCATAAGGAGACATTCCCATTTGTTCGTGCCAAATTACAATATCTTGAACTCGGATACGATGTCCAGCAATACGAAGTTTTCCTCCACAAGTATCAGGAGTGATTTGAATATGTTCTTTGATAATATTAATAGACATGATATCGGAAAGACTATTAGATAGTGTCATTATACTATAACGATTAGATATTCTGTCGACATAAGCATAGAATACTTCGTGATATTCTCTATCCTTTAAAATATAAGTACGGAGTTCAGCATCAGTCATCGAGGAAAAATTGGCACGAGTCATCAAATTATTCTCCTACCATTAGGATTAATTTGAATATTATCATTTGATTGAACTGTTAGATATTTGTTATAATTTAAGTTGTGATCATCCAACTTATCCTAGCAATGATCTAAGACTTAAAGCTAACTAAACACTGTTTTCTGACAGGAGAATCAAATAATGACAACCGTAACCGAATCAGATATAAAAGAGTTAAAGCAGTTAATTCAAAAACAAACAGAGCAATTAACAGACATTCAAAAAGAACTTGGTAACGTACAAAAAGAACTTGGTGAATTAAAAGTAAGTAGGGTTTGCTGAATAAAACCACAACCCCTGTTATTAAAAGGTTACACCCATATTGGAT
>JASJBX010000052.1 GCA_030066295.1 Crocosphaera sp. | reverse complement strand
CCCTAACCCTACCCACCCCTAACCCCTCCCAGGAGTGGAGAATGGGGGAATGATTGAAAATTAACAGAGTAAAAAGAATGCAGACAAACAAGACAAATAACTGGTTATTGGTATTTGCAGTGATTATTTTAGCCATTTTTCCCCTCTTTTTCGTTAAAGGAGAATTTGGTGGAGCAGATGGAGAAGCAGAGGAGGCGATCGGGGAAATTCAGCCCACTTATGAGCCTTGGTTTAATCCTCTTTTAGAACTGCCCAGTGGTGAAATTGAAAGTCTTTTATTTGTGGTTCAAGGAGCAGTTGGTGCAGGAATCATCGGTTATGTTATTGGGCTTTATAAAGGAAGAAAAGAAGCAAATCAAGACAAAATAGATACATAGTTTATTGCTCTTAAATCTCTAGAATGCACCATCAAATTGATTCCCTAGCTTATCAAAATAAACTACGTTTTTTACCGCCTCACCATAAATTTATCTTTGCCATTTTTTTATTTATGTTGGGTTATCTTACCCCTCCTCCCTGGCAAATCATTATTACAATTTGGTTGGGAATTTGGATTATAATTTATGGAGGAATTCCTTATCAAACCTATTTGCAATTGTTAGGAATTCCCTTGAGTTTTTGGTTAATGAGTTTACCCGCTTTAAGTCTGGGAATCGTTTTACAGAGCAATTTAACCAATGTTAGCCCAGATGTACAGTGGGGACTGCCCGTAGGAAATTTTTATCTTTATCTAAGCAAGGAAGGCATTAGACAAGGAATAACCCTTCTAACGAGAGCGATCGCATTAACTTCTAGTTTATATTTTATCTTATTAACTATTCCTTTAGCCGAAACCTTGCAACTCTTAAGAAAAATTGGCTTTCCTTCCCTTATCTTAGAATTACTAATCTTGATGTATCGCTTTATCTTTCTCTTAACCGATACGGTATTAGAACTTTTAGACGCTCAAAAATCCCGTAATGGTTATATTAATTGGAAAACCTCGATGAGAAGTCTTGCTTTGGTTATTAGTCAGCTTTTACGGCGAACTTTAGACAATTATCGACAAATTTCTTTAGGATTAGCCTGTAGAGGATTTCAAGGACAATTACAATTTTGGCATTCTACCCGTCATCGTCCTAGTTTAAGGTATAGCTTAGAAGCGATCGCAGGCTCTTTATGCTTATTAATTTCTTTAGGATGTTATTATCTATGTTAATGGAATTTGAAGAGATTGAATATACCTATGCTTGCGCTCAAAATCCTACGATAAATTGCCTTTCTCTACAAATTAGACAATGCAAACGCTATGCAATTATTGGCCGCAATGGTTGTGGAAAAACCACCCTATTTCGTCTTGCTAATGGTTTATATCGTCCCCAAAAAGGCACCATTCGCTGGCAAGAAAAACCTTTAAAATATAATCATACTGCCCTAAATCAACTTAGGCAACAAGTGGGTTTGGTCTTTCAAGATCCCGAACAACAATTAGTAGGAACCACAGTAGAAGAAGACTTATCTTATGGTTTATGTAATTTAGGACTCCAACCTCGAGAAATTAGCGATCGCATTCAGCAAACCTTGACGGAATTTGAGTTAACAGACTTAGCTCATACCCCTGTAAATTATCTTAGTTTAGGACAAAAAAAACGCCTTTCAATTGCCGATGTCATGATCCTTCAGCCTAAACTATTATTACTCGATGAACCCACCGCTTACCTCGATCCCTATCAAACTCGCCATTTGATCAAGACCCTTAATCATATTCAAGCTAAGGGAACAACCGTTCTCATTGCCACCCATGATCTAGACTTTGTCTATCTTTGGGCAGATTGGCTATTTGTGATGGATAATGGTCAATTACAAGTGGAAGGCACACCCGAAAACGTTTTTAAGCAGCGACAATTAATGGAACGTTTAGGATTAGGAATTCCCCTGATGCTTAACTTGTGGCAAACTTGGTCTAATAGCTATTTTGCTGTCAACTCTCCTATCTCTGATGCACAACAATTTCGTCAGTGGATACAACAAAAGTGGATGTAAACAGAATTCAACCCTCCAGATACTAGCATGGTTAAAAGTCTATGATTGATACAGATTTTTTTCTATCTCAAAACCCTCCCTAAGTTCACACTTTAAGCTAAAGTAAAGAAATGATAATTGATTGAATAAGATTTATAAAAACTGCAGAAAAATATAAATAAAGAATTGCACTTACCCATCTGAAGTATTATACTAACCAATAAAGTCAAAAAAAAGACTCAAATAGACAGGAAAACTATCATAGTTATTCCTATTATTGCTGCTAAAAAAACACAATTGGAGTGATAGTTAATGGTTGCAACACCCGATAAACCACAAGTAGAAGAAACTCCCCTATCCTCAGAAGAATTAATAAAAATTCATGCTTACTGGCGAGCTTGCAATTATTTAGCCGTTGGGATGATTTATTTAAAAGATAATCCTTTACTCAAAGAACCCTTAAGCGAGAACCATGTTAAAAACCGTTTATTAGGCCACTGGGGATCAAGTCCGGGTCTAAGTTTTATCTATATCCATCTCAATCGCCTCATCAAAAAGTACGACTTAAACACCATTTATATGGCCGGCCCTGGTCATGGTGCGCCAGGGGTGTTAGGTCCGGTTTACTTAGAAGGAACCTATTCCGAAACTTACCCCGAAAAAAGCGAAGACGAAGAAGGAATGAAAGCCTTTTTCAAACAGTTTTCCTTTCCCGGTGGTATCGGTAGTCATTGTACCCCAGAAACCCCTGGTTCCATCCACGAAGGAGGAGAGTTAGGTTATAGTTTATCCCATGCCTACGGATCTGTGTTAGATAACCCCGATCTCATTACCGTTGCTGTGGTAGGGGACGGAGAAGCCGAAACAGGACCATTGGCTACTGCTTGGCATTCTAACAAATTTATTAACCCTATCCGTGATGGTGCGGTTTTACCCGTTTTACACCTCAACGGTTATAAAATTGCGAACCCTACTATCTTAGCTCGGATTTCTCACGAAGAATTAGAATATCTCTTCAAAGGATACGGTTATAAACCCTATTTCGTCGAAGGCTCTGATCCCGAAGTCATGCACCAGAAAATGGCTGCTACCCTCGAAACCGCCATTTTAGAGATCAAAGCCATCCAAAGAGAAGCCCGTGAGAGTGGAGTAGCCAAACGTCCCATGTGGCCCATGATTGTCTTACGTTCCCCCAAAGGATGGACCGGTCCCAAGCAAGTTGATGGTAAAAAGACCGAAGATTTCTGGCGATCGCACCAAGTCCCCTTATCAGGAATGCACGGCAACCCAGAACATATTAAGGTTCTAGAAGACTGGTTAAAAAGCTATAAACCCGAAGAACTCTTTGACGACAACGGAACCCTACTACCGGAGTTAAAAGAGTTAGCCCCCACCGGAAACTATCGGATGAGTGCCACCCTTTACGCCAACGGTGGGTTATTACGCAAAGACCTAAAAATGCCTGATTTTCGGGAATATGGGGTAGACGTTACCAACCCTGGTGCAGTAGAAGCGGAAAATACTCGTCCTTTGGGGGTCTTTTTACGGGATGTTATGGCCAATAACATGACCAGTTTCCGGGTATTTGGACCCGATGAAACGGCCTCTAACCGTCTTAATGCTATTTATGAAGTCAGCAAAAAAGTCTGGATGGCTGACATTATCGATGCCGATGCCGACGGCACAGAAATTACCACCGATGGTCGGGTGATGGAAATGTTGAGTGAACACACCCTACAAGGATGGCTAGAAGGCTATTTATTGACCGGTCGTCACGGCTTTTTCCACACCTATGAAGCCTTTGCCCACGTGGTTGATTCCATGTTTAATCAACACGCCAAATGGTTAGATATTTGTAAAAACGAAGTACCTTGGCGTGCGCCCATTTCCTCTTTAAATATTCTTCTTTCCTCGACGGTTTGGCGACAGGATCATAACGGGTTTTCTCACCAAGATCCCGGTTATGTGGACTTAGTGACCAATAAAAGTGCAGAGGTGGTGCGGGTGTATTTTCCCCCAGATGTGAACACCTTATTATCCGTTGCCAACCACTGTTTAAAGAGTAAAGATTACGTCAACGTGATTGTTGCCGATAAACAGAAACATCTGCAATATTTAAGCATGGACGAAGCCATTAAACATTGCACCAAAGGCATTGGTATTTGGGAATGGGCCAGTAACGATGACTGTGGAAAAGATCCCGATGAACCGGATGTGATTATGGCTTGTTGTGGGGATGTTGCCACCAAAGAGGCTTTAGCAGCCACAGCTATTTTACGGGACGAGTTTCCTGAGTTAAAAGTGCGTTTTATCAACGTAGTTGACTTGTTCAAATTACAATCAGACTCAGAACATCCTCATGGACTTTCTGATCGAGATTTTGATACCTTATTTACGGTTGATAAACCGATTATCTTCAATTTTCACGGTTATCCTTGGTTAATTCATAAGTTAACCTATCATCGCACGAACCATGATAACCTTCATGTGCGGGGTTACAAAGAAAAGGGCAACATTAATACACCGTTAGAGTTAGCCATGAATAACCAAATTGACCGCTTTAACCTAGTGTTAGATGTGATTGCTCGGGTTCCCAAGTTAGGCTCAGCCGCAGCTTACGTTCAGCAACGGATGAAAAATGCCATTATTGAACATCGGGCCTATGCTTACGAAAATGGTATCGATAAGCCAGAGATTACCAACTGGAAATGGCCGTTTTAAAATTGTTTGATTTTTGAGGGGAGAAGGTATAAGTGTTGAAGTGGAATACCTTCTCCTTTTTTTAGTGGTATTCTTGTATAAGTAGTTGTAGCGATATCGGACTAGTTAAATTTCGGGAGTAATAATAATGTTTATTGGGACAACTGAAGCAGCAGAACGGTTAGGCATTTCCGCAGCTAGACTGCGGGTACTGCTCAAAGAAAGACGAGTCGAAGGAGCCTATAAAATTGGCAAAACCTGGGTGATTCCTTTGTATAACGGTTTCCCTGTGATTACTAGACGTAAGCGAGGGCCTAAACCGAAGTGGAAAACAAAACAAGTGCCAGCCAAAAGCCAGATTGATTGTGACATCCTCCCGACGCTGATCCAGTAGGGACAACGCGGGCTTCCCCACGTTCAGCTAATTTTCAACCAATTCATCAAACCAACGTTCAAAGCGATCGCCTAATGCTTTGAGGGAATAGTCGGCTTCTGCTTGTTGTCGACACTGCTTTCTCTCAATCTGATCAATATGATTAATCCCATCAACTAACCCAGCAATACTATCCGGTTCCACTAAAAATCCTGTCTTTTGATCTTGCACAATTTCTGCTGGTCCTCCTCGTGTATAAGCAATCACAGGAACCCCACAAGCTAAGGCCTCAATAGCTACATTTCCAAAGGCTTCTACCCATCGCGGAGTCATTAATAATGCCTGACATCGACCTAACTTTTCCTGCAATTCTACCGTATTAAAAAAGCCTTCATATTGATAGGGTGCATGGGGATAATTTTGACGAATGGTTTGCCAATATTCTTCATCTGTTACCTTACCAAAAATTTTTAAAGGAATATTGACCCTTGCTGCTGCTTCGATGGCATCTTCTAACGCCTTTTCAGGGGCAATTCTTCCCACCCAAGCCAAATAATTTTCAGGGATCTCACAATAATGATATAAAGATAAATCTAAGCCACTGCCTAAGATACGACAAATATTATTGAAGGGGAACGTCTCCCCTTGAGAACGAGTATAAACCCCGATAGTTTTGGGATATTTGATGGCAACTCGGTTCATAATCTCATCAAAAGCGTCTGTTATCGACCCCATACTGATAAAATGAGCAATAGGAACTTCAAAAAAAGGAGTGAGATAAAAAGGTAACCAATCAAAGGCAAAATTAACCATTAAATCATAGTCAGATTGAATCTTTCTGGCATAATCCCACATATTGCCCAAAACCGAATTTTCAGGCAAAATAATCGGTGTATCCCGATGATTATTTTGGATCATTTCTTGCCAAGTTCCTGAAATTTCCCGACAAGAAACATGATCAAGGGTTGAACCTACTGGCCCAACAACGGTTACTTGATGTCCTCGTTGACTCATTTCTTGAGCTAGGTTAAGCAGGGTTAACTCAACCCCTCCGCCGATACCTGAGCCTAACGGTCCAACTGGGGTTGACAAAAATAACAACTTAAGCATTAGACTTTCAAAAAAACTTGACGATAACGGTTCCATAAATCAGGAGATAGATGTTATCCTGGGAGCTAATTTGTCCGTAATCTATCCCCTTTTCCATTGTCCCACACTTGTCCTGCTGCATACAGATTTTTACCCTTCCTATGACTTCTGTAACTCCCCCCAGCACCAACCAGCCAACCATTGAACTGGCCCCCAGCTATAAAATCCCGATCATCTTGATCCTTATGGCGATCGCCACTTTATTGATCCAACCTTGGGTAAGCGTTCCCTTGGCATTATTGGGTCTATTTTTGCTCTTGCAAACCGTTACCATTCGCCTACAATTTACCCCAACCGCATTAGATGTTTATCGATCCAATCAGTGTATCCGTAGTTTTCCCTACAGTGAGTGGCAAAATTGGCAAATATTTTGGCAACCTATACCGATTTTATTTTATTTTAAAGAAGTAAAAAGCATTCATTTTCTACCCATAATCTTTGATCCCCAAACCCTTAACGCCTGTTTGGAAAGATTCTGCAATTTTGATAAAATGAACGAACAAGGGTTGAAATGAACACCGATAAAACGATAAACTCAAAGTAAGCTAACTCCCTTTGATCGACAGAATAGGCAACAGGTAAACAAGAAAAAATAGGCGATTTAAGAAGATGCCAACTAACTGATCTGCACATAAAGATAATCGCCAATCTAAAAACTGTGATCCCCTATAGTCTGTTACTGACTCAATCAAAACCTCCCCCATCGAACCCTGTCCCTTACCCTAAATCCATGACCTCAGACGTTCCCCAATTTTCTAACACCGACCTTACCCCGGATGCCCCTCAAGAGCAAGCTTCTTTTGAGGAAACAGAAGGGTTAAAACCGTTAACCCTTCCTGAAACACAGGGGGAAAAAGAGCCAGCGAGTGACTCATCAGACAAAGACCTATCCGCTATTGATGAGTCTCCTAAGTCCGTGGAGTTAGAAAAAACCATTAAAGAACTGAATCAAGAGATTGAGGGATTAAAGCAACAGAAACAAGGGCTAATCGCTGAGATTGAGGTCTTAGAAGCCAGTAAAGCTCAGAAACTATCCGAGAAAACCCAGACAGTAGAGCAAACCCTAGAAAAAATGGTTCTCGAAGGACTAAAGGAACTTCAGCAGAAAAAACAAACCCTAGAACTCTCTGTTGAACAATTAGAACGTCGTCGGGATCGCATTCGTGAAGAAATGAAGACCACCTTCGCAGGACTCTCCCAAGACTTGGCCATTCGGGTGCAAGGATTTAAAGACTATCTGGTGGGAAGTTTACAGGATCTCGCTGCTGCGGCTGAACAGTTGGACTTGCCAACCCAACAGAGTTGGGAAGAATCGGCAGAACCAATAACACCCGCTTCAGTCAGTGGGTCAACGGTTCAATTTGCCCCCCAAGAATTTGCAGAACAAACTCGTAACATTCAGCAAATTCTAGAACAGTATCGCAGAAATCCTGACTATTACGGACCGCCTTGGCAACTACGCCGAACCTTTGAACCCATTCACGCCGAAAGAGTTCAAAAATGGTTCTTCTCTCAAGGGGGAAGGGGTACGATTAAATCGATGGGAAGTCGCTTACAAAATATTTTAGTGGCTTCTGCGGTTATTTCAGTCCTCAATGAACTGCACGGCGATCGCACTCGCTTCCTCATTTTGGCCAACACCCCAGAAAGACTGGGAGAATGGCGTAGGGGACTCCAAGACTGTTTAGGGATTTCTCGGGGTGACTTCGGTCCGGAAAAGGGAGTGGTGTTGTTTGAGTCCCCCGATGCTTTAGTTCAAAAAGCAGAGCGATTAGTAGAGGATGAATTTCTCCCTCTCGTCATCATCGATGAAGCGGAAGAACAAATTAGCCTCTCCTTGCTGCAATTTCCCTTGTGGTTGGCTTTTGCCCCAGATCCACAACAAATGAGCAGCTATCTCTATTAAACAACAAAAATTTTGACCACCTTTAGTTTTATTCATCACTTATGGCTTTTCTCATTAGCGCATTACTAATTTGTGTCGGCTATCTCCTGGGTTCAATTCCCACAGGATACCTCACCGCATTATCCCTCAAAGGCATTGATATCCGTGAACATGGTTCGGGATCTACCGGTGCCACTAATATTTTACGCACCGTAGGCAAAGGAGCCGCTATTTTTGTCTTAAGTGCAGATTTAGCTAAGGCCATGTTAGCTGTGATTGTCGTTAAATCATGGTTTTTCTGGCAATCCACGGAAATGATTCCTCTGGAATGGAAACCTTGGTTAGTCATTTTAGCGGCGATCGCTGCGGTGTTTGGTCACAGTAAGTCTATTTTCCTCAATTTCACTGGCGGAAAATCTGTGGCTGCTAGTTTAGGGGTTTTATTTGTGCTGAACCCCATCGTTGCTTTAGGGACGTTAGGAAGCTTTGTAGCGATGTTAAGTGTATCCCGTATCGTCTCCTTGAGTTCGATTACTGGGGTTCTCGCTGTTAATATTCTCATGTTTGGCTTACATCAGCCTTTACCCTATTGTTTATTTGGGATAATTGCTGGATTTTATGTTACCTTCCGTCATCGCACTAATATTATGCGTCTGTTAGCCGGAACTGAACCCAGAATTGGACAAAAATTACAACAAGAAGGAAGTTGATTATTTCTGAGCTTGATGTTATCTCGACTACTAAGGAGACAGTTATTATCCTCATATAACTGTCTCCTAATTTTTTATTATAGTTCATGGATAGAGAAACATTTGAAGAAATTTACGACAATCAACTTTTTAGTTAAACAAATTTTCGACTTTCTACTTATTAAGCTGCGACTTAAACCAAGTATCTTTTATTTTTTCAAATCTAAGTTTCATCTCAATGGATAATATTTGTTCGTTCAATTTTTCAGTTAAAGGATGATCCTGAGTCAAAGCAATACTATAATTTTGAGTCCCAATATCAAAATTTACGACTCGAAAGGGTGCTTGGGGATTTTCGTACAAATAATATTCTAAAGCTAAACGAGAATGTAGCACACCATCCACTTGATTTGATTCTAATTGTTGAATACCGTCTGATAAATTATCAACTTCAACCATTCTCCCTTGATAATATTGACCCCATTGAACCGCTTTTGAACCAGAAATCGTCACTAAACGGACTCCTTTTAAATCACTGGGGCTTTGTAAGTTTTGAGAAGGTTGAGCAGAAAAAGCTAGGGCTAAAGTCGTGGCAATACCTGCCGTTAAAGTGGTTACCGCAGCTAAGGAAATAAGCATCCAACTTCCGGCAATAAACCTTCCCAAATTAGTAACAGGATAGCGATCGCCGTATCCTACTGTACTAAAGGTTGTCAAAGCACACCATACCCCTTCTCTGACTCCTCTAAAATAATTTTTGGGGAATTGTTCACTGTTATAACGATGTTCAGCTAACCATAATAGATTACCCACAATAAATAAGCATAGCCCAATTAAAATGATAGAGGATAAAAAAGCCCATCCAAAAAAAGGTTGAATAATTGTCCACAAAGTAGGAGATTGAAGCGGAACAAGAACACTAATCTTATCTTCATGAACAGGTTGGGTAAAATCAAAGCGACGAATATTATTCTTTGTTACGGTAATACCGCCCATGGCAATATCTATCTCTTGATTGGCTAATTTTTCCAGTGTTTGGGTAACAGAATCATTATAGATTAGTTCGTATTTAAGGTTTAAAGCAGTTGCTAATTCATCCCATAATTCAATAGATATTCCTGTTAGTCTTTTTCTTAGATTTGAACTATCTTCTGATACAATGACCGCAGGAGGCTCTCCTGTTATACCAACGCGCCACTTTTTGGCTTTGAATGGTTTATTTTCTTCTATTGTTTCTTCTATATTAGATGCTTGAGTCGATAATTGCGCTTTACTGGAATTCGGTGTTAACGTAACATTAACTAAAAATAAACTCATTAATAATAGATAAAAATTTTTCAAATAAATCTTATTTTGTTGTTTTTTCAATTTTTATCTCCTTATAAATTTATGTTAGAACTTTTTTGTTGTAGTCTCTTATTAGCTGGTATGGAAAGCTTCATACCAAGTAATCAAAATATCGAACAGTATAGCACAAACAAATTAAATAGATGGGATGAATCTTATCAGATAGCACAAATTTCTAGGCTTGATCAAACTTTAGAAATGATCAATGAAATAGATAGCTCACAAGCTAAAGTCATGTAAGTAACCGATGATCTTTAAATAATCGTATATTTTTTCGCTATCGGAATGAGGTTTCTCTTGAACAAAATCCTAACTTAGAATTTTTATTTACCACCGGAGTTAACTATCGATTTTAGAGACATTTGAATGATAATTGAGTTATTATAGCAGTTCCCATACTTGTGAGACTTCGTCGTGAGCGCGACTCCGAATGGTATAAAGGTTATCACTTTGAGGTAGTAGGCAGGAAAAAGGTTTACCTCATGAATCCGAGAAATGCTATATAATTTATAAATCTTTTTAAAATCAAGTAACTTTAAATCTGTCATACGATTTAACTTCAATGAAAAAAATATACATTTTCTCCAATTTTAAAAGATAAAATGAAAATCATTAAATCAACTACTAACAACAAAATAATTCAACAATTTTCAAAAAAAATGATTAAATGGCTCACCATTTTTAGTTTAAGTCTTACCTTAACTTTAACATGGATACCAATAAGCTTAGGGCAAATTCCTCTGTTTACTCCTCCTGCTGATCCTAACCCAACTCAAACACCTCCTTGGGATCTAAATCAAGCTTATGCTTGTGGTCGATTTTGGTGTAGTAATGTTTATATTTACGATGATAATAGAAGAATTCAACGAGCCTTATTAAGAATTGAAAGGGCTTTATTAAGCCCTGAACTTACTTTAGCAACCTTTAAAGAACTGGATCAAACTAATACTGAAGTCGCTCAAATTTTAGAGCAAAGAGCAAGATTAGTTCAACAAGTATTTAATAAAATTGTTCGTAGGATCATTGAGAGTCGACGCACTTTTGATATTTCATATATTCCCAATTGGAAATTTTGGATACCAACGTCCTTAAAAGATATATGGGGTTCGACAACAATGAAACCCCTTCATCCGGGAACCCCTAAGATAGAAATTGGTCCCAAAAATCAACAAACAGTAATTTTTATTCCCGACCAATTTGACTTAGGTATTGCCTCGCAATCTATTGTAACAGTAACAGATGTAGATGCGAGAGCCAATGGAGCAACAGTAGAAGAATTAGCTAAAGTCTGGCGAGAAACGATTATAATCTCCTTGAGTAATGCTCTTTGGGGTCATGAATTTGATCGACAATATCCTCTTGGAAGATGGATAATTTCTGTTGTTGTAATGTTCATAGGATTAATTCTGGTTTGGATCATAGAAAAAGTTCGTAATTACCAAAAGAAATGTAATGACCAATTAAGAAAAAAACTTCAGGATTTAACTGAGGATTTAACCGTTGATCCTGAAGCCAAAACAAGTTCAAAAACTGAAAAATATATTAGTGAAGATGCAAATAAATCAACGCCTTTAGATGAAAAAGGATTGTTCAATAATAATGAGTCTGAGAAGGATAGTAAGAAAAAAAATACTATTCTTTTATGGGTTAAAAAATGTTTTGTTTTTGTTAAAAAAAGAATCAAAAAGAATAAATGGCTTTATTCTAAACTACATGATTCCCAACAAAAACTTTATTTACAACAACAAGGAATCATTAAACAAGAAATAAATATTTATCAATTATTATTAAGAATTGAGTTTATTTTACAATTAGTGACTGTGTTATTCGTTTTAGTTATTATTACTTTTACGTTTCGTCATACTCGTTTTTTCTCAGTTTATTTACTAACAGAAACCCTACGTTTAATATTAGTTTGGATCGGGTTAATTCTTGTGGATAAAATAGGTGATTTTGTGATTGATTATTATCTCAATCGTTGGGCAAAGCAAGGACAAATTAAAGATCCTACCTCTAATCGTTATCCTCTTAGAGTTAATACTTATTCAATTATTTTAAAACAAGCTACTACAGTTTTGTTTATTATATTGGGTATTTATTTAAGTATTTGGATCGTTGGTCTTAACATTTCAATTTTAGCAGGAGCCGGTGTTTTTGCCATTGCTATTGCTTTTCTTTCCCGCAGTTTACTCGAAGATATGCTCAATGGTATTTTAATTTTATCCACCGATCGCTATGCTATTGGGGATGTGATTGATGTGGGCAATGGAATGGCAGGATTTGTCGAAGATATTAACTTATTTGTCACCTCTTTACGCAATTTGGATGGACAGGTTATCGCTATTCCTAATAGTAAAATTTCTACGGTTATTAATAACACAAAAAATTGGTCAAGAGTTAACTTTTCTATCAAAATTGGGTGGAATGAAGATATTGATAAAGCCATTGATATTATGATTCAAGTCGCTAATCAAATGCAAAGTGAACCGGAATGGGGTGATAAATTTTTAGATCCGGTAGAAATTTTAGGGGTTGATGAAGTTTCTAATCAGGGGATTTTAATTCGTCTTCTCATTAGAACAAAACCAATGGAACAATGGCCCATAGGGCGCGAATTTCGATTGAGAGTCAAGAAAGCATTTGATCAAGCAGGAATTTCTTTAGGCATTCCCTATCAAAAAATTATGGTAATTAATTCGACTAATAATGATGATCCATCCTCATTTTATGTTACCCCTGAGCAAGATGAATAGAAAAATTTGTTTATTTATTTGTTTTTATTTTATTTTAGTCTTTATGTACTGTCGCAAGATATCAGTTTAAGCTAAATTTCTATTAGAATAAGAAAAGAAATAAACAAATTATTATCAGCGATCGCAGGGGAACTGTCTCTTATTTTTCCTTAGCAAACAACACTGTTCAAAAAGTCAACTTAAATCAACAAGAAATCAAGTCTTTAACCTTTAGTCCTGATGGTCGATATTTAGTGTCTGCTAGTGTTGATCAAACCTTAAACTTATGGACAGTTGAGGGGGAAAGAATCAAAACTTTGAGTGGACATACCCAAGTTATTAATCAAGTTGTTTTTAACCCCAACAGTTCAATGATGGCGTCGGGAGATGCAGCCGGAGTGATTAAGTTGTGGGATAACGAAGGGACACCTTTAATCACCTTTAAAGCGTCTGAAACAGCCATTAATAGTCTTCGTTTTACTGAGGATGGATTCAACCTTATTTCAGGGGATAATGAGGGTGTTGTTACAGTTTGGCCCTTACAAATACAAACATTATTGAATCAAGGTTGTCGCTGGTTAAAGGACTATTGGTTAACCCATCCCCAACAACTCAAAGAAGACTATTCTCGTTGTGCTTCTGTCATACCTTAATCTACCCCTGTAAGGTAGGCATTACCCACCCTACAATTCTTATTTAATCGTTAATTTATAATCTCCAGTTTCTCCGGGTTCAAAGGTATTAGAGATGATTGTATATTGACCATCTTCTGGTAATCTAGCTCGAATTTTGGCATTAAAGTTATGGGGTGAAATATCATCATTTTGAGCGACAATTTTTTCTTGTTCAGGAAACACCAAAAATAAGTTACCATCGATACGATTACTATTCATTTCAATGGTGACTTCTTGACCGGCACGACCAAAAAATTGATAGGTATGAAAATAACTATTATTCCCTAAAGTATCGTCTCCTGGTTTAAAACTAGCGGTGATAACAGCACCTTCTGGGGGTAATTCTGGGACTTGAGAGTTTCGGGGATTATTCCGTCGGCGACGCTGAGCAATTTGTGGAGCATTTCCTTGTTCAATAGCCACTAAAAAGGGTTGTAAATGTTTAACTGATAAGGCTAAACTAATGCCAATAAATCTCCCGGTGTCTGTAAAAATTTCTGTGTTAACCCCTATCACTTCTCCTTTTGAGTTCAATAATGGTCCACCAGAATTACCACCATTAATGGCTGCATCGTGTTGAATCATTCCTCCTCCTTCATGAAGACGACTAACAACTCCGTAAGTAAAAGTATTTTGAAAATCTGGATGTAAAGGAGTACCAATGGCATAAACAGATTGACCCACTTTAACTGAATTAGCAGAAGCTAAGGGAACAAAAGGTAAATTAGTTTGATTGCGAATTTTTACAGCAGCTAAATCGATTCCATTGGGCTCAAAAGCGACAATGTCAGCTATGGCTTTTGTTCCATCTGCTAATGTAATAGCAACAGGAGAATTACTACCTTCAACGACATGAGAATTGGTTATTACTAATCCATCAGAACTGATAATAAAACCACTTCCCATACTTCCTTTATCAGTCAGAATAAGTACCACACTAGGACTGGCTTTTTCATAAACACGAATACGGGTTTGTTCTTCTGCGGTTTGGGCCGATACTGAAGCAGAAGGAATGATACTATTTCCCTTTAAATCAAAGCCACTGGTCATCATATATCCGCCTACACTAATTAATCCCGTTAGTAGGCCACTAATACCGATTTTTAATAGTTGTTTGTTCATTGATTCATCTCCTCATCATTGATTACTTAAGAGAATAATTTAACTCACCAAACTTGTGAGAATAGGTGTTGAAAAGTTCTCCTTATGTTGATTGGTGAATATTTTGGTGAAGAAAACATCACCGTCGTCTCAGTCCAGTAAATTGAGTTAAAATTGTAGTAGTTTTTCTAGATCAATTAAATTAAAGGTTCTCTATCGTGAATTTGATGAGATTTAAGGACATAGGTAGTCGGATAGGTACGGTTATTTTCTCGTCCAGAAGCACAGATAAACCGTAACTTTTCCTGAGCATTTACTTGAGGCGTTAGATGCCAGAAACTGCTAGTTATTAGTAAACCCAAAACCGTCGAAAATCTTATTGATGGTAGTTTCATTTGTTCTTTTTTTATTATTAATTAATAGGAGAAAGCTTTTCCTGATTATCTTTTTGCTTTCTCCTTTCTTCTTATTCAACGGGGGCAACTTCAAGAAATTTATCAAAGTCAATCTCAAAGTATTGTTGAGACTGTTCTGTTGCACTATGTCTAATAACTCCCGTTGCTCTTCCCCTTAGTAAATTAACCATATTTCGTGTCATTTTAATGGGGTCATCTTCGGGACGCAGTGTCATCAAAGTGGTTACGCAGTCGCCTCCTTTTTGTTGGGTTGTACAAATAACGGGTTGATTATTTTCCCAACCATTCATGATGTATTGCAGACTACCATTATTATAGGCTTCTTGAAACTTTGAAGACACCACTTCACAGCGTTTTTCTGGTGTCCATTCGCTATTTTTATGCCAATCTTTCACCCAACGAACCACTGCTTGTTTCCCTTTAGAAGTCCAAGCATAAGTCGTGTATTGTTCTTGGTTCGTTTGTTTATCGTATCCTTGTCGACAAATAAAGCTGACTTCTGGATTATTATTTTGAGTTAGTAATAAATGATTCTTATTTTTACCAATCTCTTGATCAATCAGAGCAAGAGTTGAGGGAATAGGGTTGGATTGAATGGGGTTAACACAAGTAACTGCGGTTAATAAACCTAAAACTGAAGTCGTTAACGCTTTGTATTGCATGGGTTAAATTCCTCACGGAGTTTTGATTGATTTGATTCTCTTAGAGTATAAAGGATTTCACCATAGGTACAACCATTGGTGAAGTTTTCCTCACCACCTGGCAAACAAAGGTGAATTTATGTATATTATTGATGTTAAACCAGGGATGAGTGGGGGAGCATTATTAAATGAAAAAGGGGAATTAATCGGCATTAATGGATTACGTAAAGCCCCAATTTTAAATGAAACTTATAATTATTTAGATGGTTCCCAACCCTACCAATAACAAATAGAAACCTATCGTCAGTTAAGCTTTGCAGTTCCTATCGAAACTTTAATGGAAGTTGACCCCAACTTAGCTTTAATTCCTGATGAGTGGAAAACGGGGTTAAATATAGCTGAAAATGTGGATAATATTGCTCAACAAATTACTGTCAGAATTGATAATAAAGATGGAGTAATCAGTTCAGATGCGATCGTGGGAAAAGATGGGGATACTTATTATGTCTTCACTGCTTGTCATGTGCTTTCTGATGCTTATTGTCAGACAGGAAAAATTAAAGGTAATTATACGTTAGTGACTCCTGATGGTGAGAAGTATTCCTTGAATGCAAACGATATAATTTTGCCGAAAGGAATGGATGCAGCCATCATTAAATTTGAAAGTAAAAAAGCCTATCAAGTAGCAACCATTGGTAAATATAATATTCCAGCTAATCGTAAACAATTAATTTTTGTTTCTGGGTTTCCTGGTGAATTAAACGGAGTCAGAAAATTGACGGCTGGGGGTCGATTTCAAAAGGATAGAGGATTAAATTTAAGCTTTGATAATGTCAATTTGAATATTAATCTTTCAGGATATGAATTACTGTACAGTAACCCAACTAAACCAGGAATGAGTGGGGGACCGGTTTTAGATATTAATGGTCATGTAATTGGTATTAATACAGGACAAGAAGGGGAACAAGTTAGTCAAAAAGAAGTCCGTCAATTAGGCTTGGCCTTTGGAGTTCCTACCAGTAACTTAGTAACTTTTGCTAGTCAAAAACAGGTTAATTTAAACCATTTTAAAATTTCTCAGCAATCTCCTGAAAAGATCAGTGATAGAGATTGGAAAACTGTGAAACAACATCCCACTTTTGTCATAGAAAAACCCCCCAAAGATAGTAATGAAACCACATGGTTAAATTATGGTAATGAACTATTTCGAATAGAGCGAAAGGAAGAAGCTATTACTGCCTACCAAAAAGCCCTTGAAATTAATCCTAATTTTGCTACAAATAAAAGAGTGAGAAGAAAAATTGTATTAAAAAATATAAAATTACTAAAATTGCATACAGAAACTGCACCATACTTTTACTATAGCACAAAAAATAAAAAAATTGTAGTACGTTTCTGGAACCCGCATTCTTTCGTAGCACGCTTGGCTCAATTGTCATCATATCTTGACATTAAGGTTAGTTTTTAGTATTGAATTATACAATTTTTGCAGTAAAAAAACACCTCAAAAGATAATAATTACAAATATATTACTGTAAAGTCTGCTTGTTTAATTAATGAGAGTCCTTTTTTCTGGGAATGACAACTCAAGACACAAAAAATGTCCTAGTTAATTTTTGTGTTGCTATCTTTCCAAAGATGAGTTTATTCTTCCAAAAAGCGTCTCTCACAAGTAAAGGTTAAACATTGATTAGTAATGGGATGAGCAAAAGAAAGTTGATAAGCATGGAGAAAATAACCACAATCTCCAGGTACATTGATTGTATCATTTTGCTCTTTATTATTAGTTTTAGGAATTCCTCCAATGGTATATAAAGGATCACCCAATAAAGGATAACCAATAGTTGCTAAATGAATTCTAATTTGATGAGGACGACCGGTTAATATAGTAACTTCCACTAAAGTTTTATCTGAATATCTTTCTAAAATACGACCCTCACTATGAGCATATTTTCCATCAGCTTTTGCTCCATAAATATAACCTAAAATGGGATCAGAAATTTTACCAATGGGATGATCAATAATAAAGTAATCAGGAAGATTATTGTCTCCAATTAAAGCGTGATAGATTTTGCTAATTTTATGTTCTCGCATTTGTTGGGTTAAAAGAGAACGAGCGATCGCAGTTTTTCCTATTAACATTAATCCTGATGTCCCTCTCCCTAACCGATGAATAGGAAACACTTGATCTTGAGGATATTGTTGCTTTAACTGCCATAATAAAGTATGTTCTAAAAATCCTCCTCCTGGCAAAACAGGAAGACCAGAAGGTTTATTAATAATTAATAGATGATCATCCTCATAAATAGTATCAAAATTTAGAGGAACATCTGGTTCTTTCCAAGGAGGACGATGATAACTTAACCTTTGTCCGCTTTGTAAAATGGTGTCAGGGGTAACGGTTTTATCCTCAAGAAAAATTTGACCCGATAGAATTCGTTCTAACCATTGTTGAGGAGTTGAGTGATAATAGTTTTGAGTATAATATTCTAATACAGTTAATCCAGCATGGTTAGGCTTAATTTTTTCTAGATAAATCCAGCCATTATTCATAATTTTCAGAACATTTTGTGATAATTTGAATCATATTTTTGGAGATTTTAGCTTATCATTTGATGTAAACAATAATTACTCTGCTCTACGGTTTCCAGTTGCTATGACTTACTCATTCGTATTATTGTACTCTAAGGGAGCAAAAATAAATAACTTGTATTCCAAAAATCAAACATACAAACATGAATAAGCAGAAAAAAAGCGGTTTCCTGAAGCTAATTTTTAATAACAGTTTTTTGCGTAAACTTTTGGTTTTTTGGAAAGCAATCTCATCGAGTTGGCGCGTTTATCTGGAAAAACCCCTAACCCTTGAAGAAGTGAGACTAAACCGTGAAGCTGCATCCATTCCTTCTTTTGGTTTCTTTTTCCTATTAATTTGTGCTACAGTAATCGCCAGTTTCGGGCTGATCAGCGATAGTACAGCAGTTATTATTGGGGCGATGATTGTTGCGCCTTTGATGAACCCAATTCTCAGTATGGCTTTTGGCATTATTACACGGGATTGGACTTTGTATAAGCGATCGATGATCACTGTTGCCTTGGGTGCTAGTTGTACTATCTTAATTGCATTTATTCTTGGCTCACTGATTCCCGTGGATGTGGTTGGGAAAGAGATTATGGCAAGAACACAGCCCAATTTAATTGATTTGGGAATTGCCATTGCTGCTGGTGCTGCGGGTTCCTTTTCTCTAACTCGTCAAAGTATTGCCAGTTCTATTGCCGGGGTTGCCATCGCCGTTGCCCTTGTTCCTCCTTTATGCGTCACTGGTTTAGGGTTAGGCATTGGCGACAAAATAGTAATTCAACACATTGGTTCACTGATAATTAGTAGTTGGGACGTATCGATAGGCTCTTTTTTACTCTTTATTGTGAACTTAGCGGGGATTACTTTTACCGCTTGTCTGGTGTTTCTCTCTCAATCCTATGGCAGTTTTCGCAAAGTATTTCAACCTCTCTTAATTTGGTTATTAATTATTGCTTTGGTGTGCGGTCCCTTAACGGGTTCTATGAAAGAATTTATTGTTTCTAGTCGTGTTCAATTAGAAATACGCAAAGTTCGAGAAGAATACCCTAATATTTCCCTACAAACTCAAGTTAATCATATTGATGTCCAGCTAGAAGGAAGCACCGCTTATGTCATGATTTTGACTAATGCACCAGAGGGATTGATCACAGATGAATATTTAAAAGCTACTGAAGAACGCGTTTTTGACGCTCTCACCGAAATGGGAGTTAACTCCATCGATTTAGTAATTAGAATCATTCCTGTTCGTATTGAAGAGTATAAAAACATTAAGAGGTAAGGTTTTTTTAGTTAGTTGTATTGAAAGAATAACATATAAACAAACATGAGGTTCCTAGAGAAGTTATTTAGGATTGATGAATATGAATATCTTGCTGAGGAAAAGGAATATTAATTCCTGCTTCATCAAACTTCTCTTTTACGGTTTCTTGTAAACTAAAAAAAACGTCCCAATAATCTGCTTGTTTTACCCAAGGTCGAACGGCAAAGTTAACACTACTATCAGCTAATTCTAATAGACCAATGGTGGGGGCAGGATCTTTTAGAATGCGAGCATCTGCTGCCAAAATATCAGTTAACAATTGCTTGGCTTGTTTGATCTCATCCTTCTTTTTTAGAAGCGGTAACTGTGCTTGGACAATCGTTGGTGCTAGATTAAAAATAATTAACCATAAAACTGTTAATAACTTATCAATCTTCATTTTTCTTTTGATAAAATCACCCCAAACTAAGAAAAAAAATGCCAACGATCATAGCTAAGGGCGATAGTGAGGTTAACGAAGTCAGAAGTCCTCACTATTTATTCTGTTCGTAAGGCTTTCTGGGCTGTTTTAATACGAGTTGCGATTTCTGTCGTTGACTCTTCAAATAAAGGAAAAACAGACTCTAAAACAACTTTAACACTGCCGTCAGTTTGTAATTCTAAATGAGTTTTAAGATAGCCTTCTGTGGTTTCCTCTAGACAAGTTGATTCGTTGGTTGCCTCAGAATTAGCTACCATCCCAATCTGATCAAGAATTTCTGTAAATTTTCCTTCCATTATCTTTCTCCTGAAATTTTTTCTAAATTATGAATGTCTGCGGGAGGGGATACCCCATCGTCTTACGTTGGGGTACTTCACCTTACCGAAAAATTAGGGGTTTAAAGCCCCGCCGTTTACGGCGTATAGTTAGGGAAATTTATGTTATAATGTCGTTGGTTGAAATACCCGACCCCCTACTGCGTAGGCTAGAAAATTCTAGAGGCAAAGCGTTCCGAGAAGGTCGAAACTAAGAACCTGTGGTGGCGAAAACACAGCAAAAACAGCTAG
>JASJBX010000005.1 GCA_030066295.1 Crocosphaera sp. | reverse complement strand
ATATTTTAGAAAAGAACGAATAATCGTTTGAATACCGCCAATACTACTATTCCAAGGGTTAAATTGATAGCAAATGGTTAAACTTGGTTTTTTCATAATCACAAATTAATGGAACCTAATTGATAATTTTTCATAATCTATTTCTCTAAAATTATACCATAATATTACTGAGAAAAATAAATAAAAAATACTGGATTTAATAGAATTCTCTTAGTTAATTTTTATGGTTCAAAAATTCAGGATTTTTAATTCCTTAGTGAATGTTACTAATAAAAAATTAAAACAGATAAAGATTAGTTAAACATCAGTATTTTTACTGTTGGCATTTTTAAGATAAAAAAAATAGTATTAAAGTATTGCAACCCTAGCCTTTTTCACAAATCAAAAATATTTTAAATAAATCAAGATCGTTAAATATTGCTTCTTTTTTTTGAGAATTATTATTGACTTAACGACTTAATTTATAGATTTTGTGCGGCTATTGATAATAATTTTTAATCCTAAAATGTTAACCGAAGCACCCGCAATTTTTACCAAATCACAAGATATTTTACAAGCTCATAGTAGTGGTTTTACAGAAGATACTCTTTCCTTGGAAACTCAAAATAATAATCAATTAACAGCCATCGATATTGATGAATATTTAGAACCTCAAACAATAGATAATCAAACACAAAATTTTGGGGAAGAAAACACCATTCAACTTGATGCAATGAGTGCTGATGTAGACCCCCTTACGGGTATCAATGAAAGCCAACCCGTGGCATCCGAAATGATACCCATAGATAGCAGTTGGAAACCCCTTTATGAACCAGGAGTTGGGGGTTGGTTAACCTCTTTTGCCATTAGTCCCCACGACTCTGATATTATCATTGCGGGTGGCGATATGTTAGGGGTTGCTTACTCTCATGATGGTGGGAATAGTTGGTTAGGAGGTGAAGGGTTAAAGAGTTGGGAAGTTGAAGAAATCACCTTTGATATTACCGATCCCAATGAGATTTGGTTGGCGACAAAATCAGGACCTTATGTATCCCTAGATCAAGGCCAAACTTGGATAGAAAAACGAAATGGATTGCCCGATTTTCAATGGGGAGAATATACAGCACCAATTCAAGAAATTTTGCTCAATTCTAATAATAGTGATCATTTATTAGCCTTTACTGGTCATCAACGTATTGACCAAGCTGCTGAAAGTCGTTTAGGGGAAGTTTATCAAAGTTGGGATAATGGAGAAAGCTGGCAGTTTTTATCAAAAATTGGCTCAGGTGTGGAAAATAATATTTATGATGTTGACGTTTCTGCCAATAATTTTAATCAACTCTTTGCAACCACCGATGAAGGATTATTTAGGAGTAGGGATGGAGGTCAAACTTGGTCACAAGTTGGACTCAATTTACCCACAGGAGATAAACAATCTTTAACCACTCATACAACAGAATCAACTACCTTATTAATCACCGTTAATGGTCAAGGAATTTATCGCTCTACGGATGCAGGTAACACTTTTTCTGCGGTTAATACAGGGTTAAATACCAGTAACATTAATCAAACCTATTTCGATCAAATTCAATTTTCGGAAAGCGATCCCAA
This sequence comes from Crocosphaera sp., assembly GCA_030066295.1. Taxonomy (GTDB): domain Bacteria; phylum Cyanobacteriota; class Cyanobacteriia; order Cyanobacteriales; family Microcystaceae; genus Crocosphaera. Next base: position 35,411 of record JASJBX010000005.1, on the reverse strand, counting down.
TATTGCTTTTGTTGGAGAATGGAGTAAAGCAGGAAATTACATCAGTGAAGATGGTGGATTCACCTGGAATAAACTTGAAGGGTATGATAACAGTGCTTATTCGATGCAAAATAAGTATTTTCGAGCTTTTGCCATTGACCCCAACAATTCCCAAAAAATTGTCGGTGGAACAGGTGAGGGAATCTGGTTAAGCGAAGATTTAGGCAAGAGTTGGACAGACGTTTCTAGTACCGAAATCACCGAAAATTATTGGCGAGGTAACGGTTATTCAGGGTTAGTGGTTCGTAATTTTCGCTGGGATCATTTCCATACCAATCAATCTTTTATTGCAGCTATGGACTCAGGAAAATGGATGAGTCGAGATGATTTGCATAGTTGGGAATGGTCGGGATCACAACGGTTTAATGGAATGTCAGATTTTGATGGGTTAATTGATGTTTCTTTTACCAATACAGTAGTGGAGCAACAAGTAATTTATGGTGTAGTCGGACAATATACAACTGATAGCAGTAAGGGTATTTACGCTTCTTTTGATGGAGGTCAAACTTGGCAAAATCAAGGCAGTCCGATCAGTTTAGGAACTGGTAGTCGGATTGTGGCTCATCCCACAGAAACGAACAAACTTTGGACAATTTGGGGTCAAAAATTATTCTTTTCTGATAATTTTGGCCAAACCTGGACGCAGAAACTAACTACCACAGGAAACGTTTACGAATTAGCCCCTGACTATACAGGGGAAACCTTTCAAATTTATGTGGGAACAGCAACCGGTTTATATCAATCTTCCGATGTTAATGGTAATAGTTACGATCTCGTCACAGGGTCTAATTTAGACCCCAGAGGAATCACCCGCATTGAAATTGTAGATCACGATACTTTTTATGCAGTTAATCGTAAACGAGATGGCTATAATAAGCGAGGAATTTGGCAGTATGATCAAGGAATTTGGACCCAGTTAACGAATAATAATACCGACGGTTCAACTCCTTTTAGATTAGCCGCCGATATTGCCGTTGATCCTCGTAACCCCGATCGCATTTTAGCCGCCACCGATCAAGATCCCTTTCTCTCTGTCTCCGAAGCAACCGGGGTCTGGTTATCAGAAGATGGGGGAAACAGTTGGCAACAATATAACCAAGGACTCCCCATGTTACGGGTGAAAAATATACAATTCAAACCCGATGCGTCTGGTACTGTGGTGATCGGAACCACGGGAGGGGGTTTATATCGTACTCAGATTGGTGGGGATACCATCGCGCCGGTGGCCCATGTTGCACTCCCGACTATCACGCAACCAGGAGACACCCACTACACCTTCCAAGTCACTTACACCGATAATGTTGCTATTGATCTTAACAGTCTGGACCATAATGATGTCATGGTGACTGGAAATAATGGGTTTAGTGCCAATGCTACCCTCAATGATGTTAATGTCATAGGGAATGGGACGGCTGCGATCGCCACTTATTCGATTAATGTTCCTGGAGGAAGTTGGGACATCAGCGATAATGGTCTTTATACCCTCAGTTTAGGGTCTAACCAAGTCCAAGATATCAACGGTTACGCAGTGGTGGGAGGGGTTATGGATAGTTTCAGTGTGGAGATTAATGACGTTTTCCAACAGAGTAACGATGGACTGGGGTTAGTGACCATTGAGGCAGAACAGTTTCACTCCCATACCTCCCCCAGTAGTTTACATCAATGGGTTACCGTCAATGATGCTGCTGCTTCCGGGGGTCAAGGGTTACAAGCGTTAGTAGATAATGGAACCAACTATAATACAGGGTATGAGTCTTCGAGTCCCCGTCTCGACTACGAGATCAACTTTACCCAAACCGGAACCCATTACGTTTGGATTTTAGGAAAAGCTGGGGGAAGTGATATCAGCAGTAGTGACTCTCTCCACGCGGGACTCAATGGCCGAGGATTAACCACTTCTGACCGCATTTCTGGCTTTAATGGTAGCTATGGATGGTCAAACAGGACAATGGATGGAGTCAGAGCAACCGTTGAAGTCACGCAAACGGGACTGCAAACCTTTAACCTCTGGATGCGTGAAGATGGCTTTATTGTCGATAAAATTGTCTTAACCACTGACCCTTATTACGATCCGGCCAATTGGTAACCAAAAATAGCGGGTTGACTATAATAACAAAGATAGATTATAGATAATTCAACTGGCTATTTCATACTGTAATGACTGAGACAAACTTTTCATCCTTATTGGCAATTTTAAAACGTCGGCAATGGTTAGGCGGAGCAACTTTTTTATCCGTTATTGCCGGCGCTGTGGCCTATCTTGTCTTGGTTCCCCCTCAATACAAAGTCACCACCAAATTGATGATTAATGAGCGACAAGTTGGGGTTGCAGAGTTAGGACAAAATTTGAGCGAATTATCAGGTTATCGGCCAGGAGAACCCAGTCCTATTGCTACTCAAGCTGAGTTAGTTAAATCAAAAAATGTTTTAGGTAAGACGGTTAATACGGTGTTTCCTCAAGGGTTAAAAGAGGCTGAAACGCCTATTTCCATGAAAGTGATTAAAAAAAAATTACAGGTAAAAATTGTTCCTGAAACTAACATTTTAGAAATTCATTTTAAACACCCTGATCCCGAAACATCTGCTCAGTTTGTCAACGAAATTACCCAGACGTTAGTGGCTGAAAATATCAAAACTATTCGCTCACAAGCTACCGCAATTAGAGAATTTTTAGAACAAGAAATCCCCAAACAACAAAAAGCAACTGAAGCAGCTACCTTAGCAGAAAATCAATATCGACAAGACTATGGTTTAGTGGCAGAAGGAGAACAAACCAGTAATTTAGTTGATAGTTTAGGCAGTTTAGAAAATCAAGAACGGACAATTATTGCTCAACTGCAAAATAACCAACGAAAAACTCAAGAGATTCAGCAATTAATTGGCTTACAAAATACCCAAAAAGCTTATCTTGCCGGACAAGTTGCACAAGATGAAACCTTGAGAACTCTACAAAATAAACTGGTGGAATTAGAGATTTCTATTGCCAATGCTCGTTCGCGTTTTACTGAATCTCATCCGACGGTTCTTTCTTTGGTAGAAGAGCAAGAAAAAGTAGTTAATTTATATCAACAAGAATTAAATAAGGTAACTTCTAATGCTGATGTTATTAGCACAAAAAAAATCACCAATGATGACTTAAGTCAAAATTTAACCAGTCAGTTTATTCTTAGTCAAATTGAAGGATTGGCTTTACAAGAACAATTAAAAACTTTACAAATCCAACAGAAACAACTCAAACAACGCCTTGATAAAATACCCAATCATAAACAAAATTTATCCCAATTGGTTAGAAAACGAGAAGAAGCGGTTAATACTTTAAAGTTTTTGGAAGGAAAACTCGGAGAAGCAAGATTAACGGAAGCACAACTATTAAGTAATGTTAGAATTCTAGAATTAGCGGAAGTTGATCCCACTAACAAAACCCCTTCTAAAAAAGTTATTTTATTACTAGCTGGATTTGTGGGTATGATTTTCGCTACAGGAATGATTTTATTACAAGAAATTTTAGATGATACGTTGTATAAGGATTTTGATGTAGAAAGGTTACTTAATGTCACTTTTTTAGGTGAATTACCTATGCTCAAACAAATTAGTTTACACCCAGAACACAGTGATTTATTTACGGAAAATCATACAGCCATTGAACCTTACCGCAGACTATTTAAAACCCTGGAATTAACGCAATCAGATGGGTTAAAATCAATCATTATAAGCAGTGCTATGGCTGGAGAAGGAACGTCATTAGTTTCCTCTCATTTAGGGGTCGTTGCTGCTATGTTATCCCGTCGTACCCTGCTGATTGATACGAATCTCTATAATCCTCAACTTCATGAATATTTCGGTCTTAATTTATTCCCTGGGTTAAGTGATATTATTGATAGTGATCTCTCAATTTCTGACTTAGTTCAAGTTACTAATATCAAAAATCTTTCCCTTTTATCTTGTGGGCAATTCAAGTCTAATCCCTACTATTTATTAGAAACAGAAATGTTTAAATCTTTCTTACAAGAAGCCCAGAAACACTATGACTTAATTATTTTTGATACTCCCTGTTTATCCGATTATACAGATGCCATAACTTTGCAGGAGTTGAGTGATAGTTTAGTGATGGTTTCTCGTCCTAAGTTTACCTCTAAAACTGCTTTACAAACTGTTGCCAATGATTTACAAAAGAAAAATATTTCTATCACTGGAATTATTTTTAATGGTGTGAATTAAGTATTACAATCAACTCTAAATCTGACCTATTCTTAGACTAAATTATGACCCCTCATCACCTAAAAAATAAAGCCTCAAATTTTGGCATTTTGATAACATTGGCAGGAATTTTAGGAGGAATATTAGTCGGTATTGTCGTCGGTTTTAATGCTTTATACGTTATTGCCTTAATTGTTGTTATTAGCAGTCTAATTCTCTTTTTTGTCTCCTTTGAAATGACTGTTTTAAGTCTTTTAATTATTCGTTCATCTCTGGATATTTTATCAGACTATCAAATTCCCACCGCCTTTGCTTTAGGAATGATTGGACTAACATTAATGTATGTCACCATCCAACTATTAACCAATAAACCAATTTATACCGACAAGTTTTGGTGGTTTTTGGTCGCTTGGTTAGTGACTCAAGGGTTATGGGTTATTCTCCTACCATTAGGAGGATTAGGGTTAGGAGGATGGGCCTTATCCATTGCCATTCGTGAGTGGGTTCGCCTCTTTTCTTGGATTATTATTTATCTATTAATTCTTCAGTTAAAAGATAAAATACCTCCTCAAAAAATTATTACCGCCTTATTTTTAGGCTTGATTCTTCCTTTTACAGCAGCTTTTTTACAAATCGCCGTTCCTTCCTCTCTTTTACCGTCTATTTTAGTCTATGAAACTGATATTTTTGAGGCGGGAACCCGTATTAATGGAACCTTTGGCCATCCTAATACTTTCACCACATTTACTTTTCTCTTTTTAGGGTTAACCTATTGGAAACAACAACATTCACAAAATAGAAAACCTTGGTTAATTTTATTAGGAATTGTTGCATTTTTCTTTGTCAGTACCAAAGCTTTAGTGGGCTTAATGATGTTAGCCACTTTTCTATTTTGTATCTTTAGTCGCAATGCTAATATCATCAATATTATCGGCGGAATTCTTTTATTTGTTTTCGTGATTGCCTTATTTGCCAGTACAGAGTTTGGACAAGAAAGGCTAGGTTCAATTGCTCAAACCCCGTTATTAAACCCTGATATTGATATTTGGAAAGCCATTCTGTTATCAAAAACAGACGGGAATAGTTTCAACTGGCGACTTGCCCAATGGACCTATCTTTTGGGACAATGGCAACAATATCCTATCCTGGGATTTGGCTTAGGAACCGGTAAATATATTTCAACCAATGGACTAGAACCCCATAACGAATACCTCCGTGCTTTAATAGAAGGGGGTATCATGGGTTTAATGATATTTTTTATATTTTTAGGAGGACAAATTGTTTATTTATTAAATGTAATACGTTCTAGTTTTAATCATAAAATGAAGCAAGACTTAGCCTTTACCTTAATTGCTATTTTATTAGGGTTATGTGTAGGAATGATTACGGAAAATATTTGGACACATACCACATTATTTTTCTATTGGTGGACAATTTTTTCTCTCATGAGTTGGGACTGGGAATCTGCAAAAATATCTTCTTGATAATCACAAACAATGCTCTCGCGTTTTTGGAGTAACTATGGTATAGTTCGACCGTTAACTAAAATAAATGAATAACATCAACAATGGTTAAAGTCTCAATTGTGATTCCGGCTTATAATGCAATGAAGTATTTACCGGAAACCTTGGATAATCTCTTACAACAAACCTATAAAGACTTTGAAGTTATTATTGTTAATGATGGGAGTACAGATAATATAAAAGACTGGTTAACAACCATTTCAGATGATAGAGTCAGATTAATATCTCAGGAAAATAAAGGATTAGCCGGGGCCAGAAATACCGGTATAGAAAAGGCCAAAGGAGACTATATCGCTTTTTTAGATGCAGATGATTTATGGGAACCCACTAAGATTGAAAAACAAGTTAAGGTATTAGATAATAATCCAGGGGTAGGATTAGTTTATACTGGTGTTGCTATTATCGATAGTAATGGCATACCTACGGGACGAATTTTTCAAGAAGAAGTCGAAGGTTATATCTGGAAAGAATTAACTCAAAAAAACTTTGTTGGCTGTGGTAGTGTCGCCGTTGTTAAAAAAGAATGTTTTGAAAAAGTAGGAAACTTTGATAAAAATTTAGGCTCTTTTGTAGAAGATTGGGATATGTGGTTACGCATTGCTGTAGTCTATCCTTTTAAAGTAATTAAAGAACCTTTAGTTTATTATCGACAACATCCTAATAGTGCCTCAAAAAAATGGGATGCTATGGAAAAAAGTTTTGAAATTGTCATTGAAAAAGCCTTTAAAACAGCCCCCAAAGAATTACAATATCTCAAATCACAAAGTTATGGGTTAGCTAACTTTGTTCTGGCTTGGAAACCCCTACAAACCCAAAACCCTGATTATCAAAAAGCTATCCATTTTCAAAAAAATGCCCTTGACTATTATCCTAAATTACGCTTCTCTAAAGAAAATTTTAGATTAAGTATTGCCATCTTTTTAATGCGCTTTTTTGGCAAAGATGCCTATAGTCAAATTTTATCGATTGTTTATCCACTACGACGGTTTGTACTATCAGTCTATCCAACCACTGCCAAATCCTAGTAAAAATAAATATCTTGATTTTTTTCAAAACATCTCTTACAATACATAGCAATTTTAATCAGTTATCAATCAAAATTTATTGGAGGTTTTTATGTCTGAACCTATTGTTACTATCGTCGTTGTTCCTAGAGAAAGATTTAGTTACACTAAAGAGTCTTTAGAAAGTATCTATGATAATACTCAATTTCCCTTTAATTTAGTCTATGTTGATGGTAATTCCCCTCGCCATATCAAACAATATCTTGAAAATAAATCTAAGGAAAAAGATTTTAAGTTGATTCGGACTGATTACTTTGTTTCTCCCAATCAAGCACGAAACTTAGCCTTAAAATATGTCAAAACAAGATATGTTATTTTTATTGATAATGATGTTTTAGTGGCCAGGGATTGGTTAGAAAAATTGGTCAATTGTGCTGAAGAGACCGATGCTTGGATGGTGGGACCACTTTGTTTAGAAGGGCCTAACTTTGATACTATTCATCAAGTCACGGGAACCTTCAAATTTAAAGAAAAGAATAATCAAAGATGGTTAGTAGAAAAACGTCCTTATATGAGATTACCCCTGTCTAAAGTTCAAGATAAACTCAAAAGAGAAACGACACAAATTGTTGAATTTCACTGTATGTTAGCCCGCACTGAGTTATTCGAGCAGATTGGACTGTTAGATGAAAAATTTATGACCTTAGCGCAAGAAACAGATATTTGTTTAACCCTCTTTAACATGAATAAACCGGTTTATTTTGAACCTGATTCGATTGTTTCTTATGTTCCTCCTAAAACCCTAAGTTTATCAGATTTACCTTACTTTTTCTTTCGCTGGAGTAATACTTGGGGTAAGATTAGTTTAGAACATTTACAAGAAAAATGGAATTTAACCCCAGAATCTCCCACCATTCGACATTATCAGCAATTTTTGCGGGGTCATCGGTTTTTAATTTGTCCTAAACGTCAACTGAGTTTAAACTATATTACTAAACGAATTATGGTGGCTGTATTGACGATTATTATGGATTGGAAAGCCACCCAATCATTGCCTTTATATTTGGAGAAAAAAGCTTAACTAGGGTTTGCTCATCATTCAGTAAAAAGTAGGATTTGCTAGACTTAGCATTTCTTACTTTTACTATCAATGATAACTTTTAAAAGAAGTTAAAGTATGTGAATAAAAACAATGGTAACTGTTTCTGTAATTATTCCAACGTATAATGCTGAGAGGACAATTGTCGAGACAATTAAATCGGTTCAACATCAAACATTTAAAGATTTAGAAATTATTATTATTGATGATGGTTCAGAAGATAATACCCTTTCTATTTTATCTAATTTAGAAGAAAAACGTCTTACTATTTATTCTTCTGAGCATCAAGGGGTTTCCTCTGCTCGCAATTTAGGAATTACAAAAGCTCAGGGAAAATGGATAGCTTTTTTAGACGCAGATGATTTATGGACGGTTGACAAAATAGAGAAGCAAGTTCAAGTATTACAAAATAATCCTCAAGCAAAAATAGCTTATAGTTGGACTTCTTTTATCGATGAAAAAGGGCAATTATTGTGGGAAGGTAAACCTTTATATTTTGAAGGAAATGTTTATAATGAATTATTAATTGAGAATTTTCTTGCTAGTGGTTCTAATGCTTTAATCGAAAAAAAAGCAATTATGGAAATAGGAAAGTTTGACTCTAATCTGACTATCGGTGAAGATTGGGAATTTTATGTTAGATTGGCTAAGAAATTCAAGTTTTCTGTGGTTCCTGAAAGACAAATTTTATATCGATATTTATCTTCTTCTTCTACTTCAAAGCTTGATTCTTTAGAAGAGCAACTATTAATAACAGTTGACAAAATTTTTATTAATGTACCGTCTCAGCTTCAACCTGGCAAATCACAAACATTATCTAAAGTTTATGGATATTGTGTTCAAAAATACTTACAAAATATGCAACATAACTATCCTTATCTTAGAAAAATTGTTAACCTACTTTGGAAATTAATTACCATTTATCCAAAAGCTCTATTAGATAATTATACTCAGGGGTTAATTCGTGGTACGATTAAGCAAAGTTTCCTAATTTTATTTAGGTATCATCCTTCTCGTTATTAACTGATGCAACACCTTATCAAAAAAATCAAAAATCTCTTATCGAACGATTTTATTAGGAATATTGGTTGGTTAAGTGGTGCAGAATTAATTAATCGAGTCTTTCGCTTGGGAACCACTGTCGTCTTAGCGCGAATGTTTAATTCAGCAGAATATGGACTCATGTCCATTATTTATACTGCTTTTGAATTCGCCCAAGTTTTCACTTTAAGTCAAGGGTTAGGAGCAAAAATTGTTCAAGGTGAAGAAGAAAATTTATCAGCTATTTGTAATAGTTCCTATTGGTTAAATTGGTTACTTTGTATTGTTATTTTTATTATTCAATGTCTTGCAGCTTTTCCGGTTGCTCATTTCTATAATGACAATGATATTATTGCTCCCCTTTGTACCTCTGCTTTCGTCTATTTAATGTTTCCTTTGTTTGTGGTGAGTGCTGCTTTAAATAGACGAGCAAACCGGTTACAAGTTATCGCTTTATGTAACGTAACTCAGTCTATTTTAGCAAATTTGATTACCATTGTTCTTGCTCTTATGGGTATGGGAATTTGGTCAATTGTTTTACCGATGGTTTTGACAACTCCTGTATGGATTGTTATTAATTGGAAATATAATTCTTGGCGGCCACCTCTTACTATAAACTTAGAAAAATGGCAAGAAGTTGTTACATTTGGAGGTAATTTATTAGGGGTAAAATTATTAGATAAATTACGAGCAAACTTAGATTATTTAATTATTGGTGGGTTTTTCGGACTTGATGAATTAGGAATCTATTATTTTGCTTTTAATGCTGGTTTTGGCATTAGTCGTAACGTTATTAGTATTTTTACCTCGGCTTTATTCCCCTATTTATGCCAAGTTAGAACTGATTTAATTCAACTTAAAAAACGTTATTTTAGTAGTCTCAAAAAAGCCTTTTTGGTTATTATACCTTTTATTGCATTACAATCTGGTTTAGCTCCCTTTTATGTACCAATAATTTTTGGTGAAAAATGGACATCAGCTATACCAATTTTAATCTTAGTTTGTTTATCGGTGATTCCCTATTCTTTGTTTATTTTCACCTCAGAATTAATCAATACGATTGGTAAACCTCATTTAACCTTATACTGGAATATTGGATACACATCCTTATTTGTGATTGCCCTTTTAATAGCGGTTCAAGGTGGGGTTTTCTGGGTAGCTGTGGCGGTTTTAACCACTCAATTATTGATTTCTCCTCCGTTTAGTCTTTGGTCTAATCATCTTGTTTTTAAGTCCCTGAAGAATTCTTGAAAATCCGTTCTTTAAAAATTCTTGAGCTATTAAGTCTATGAGAAATTGGTCGAAAAAAATAATTTATATTCCTATTATCGTGATAGTCTTCTCTACTATTTTAATTAGCCACCGAATTTTTTCTAAACTATCGGAAACTAATCCAAAACAACAGCCCATTGCAGTTAATTTAACTAAAAATCATGGAGTTGCCTCTGATGTTCAATACACTTCAAATAGTAGGCGAAATAAACATAAACAGCCTTTTTCTCGGGATAGTATTTGGAATCTTCCTCTCAGACTAGATGCTGAATATGAACCAGCAAACTTAGGTGAAGCCTATGATATCTCGCCAGAAATCAACTACTATATTGTTACGAAAAAAAATGACCCCATTGTACCTTGGTATCGACCGAAAAATTGGGGCGTTGGACGGTGTGAAAGGGGAGGAAAACAATTAGGAAACATCCCCGTTCCTCACGACTTAATTGTACCTGATGCCACAGAAACCAAAACCCCCAATAACGCAGCCGCTTTTCTACAACCGGATGGTCATACTTTAGTTCAATTGAACCCCTTAACCCGGTGCGAAGCAGGGGGGCCAGTGTTCGGATACGAAACCCCAGCAACAGAAGACATCTATGGCCAAGGAATCACTGGAGGACAAGGAGGGTCTGGGTTATCCAGTATCGGCGGAACCATTCGCTTAGGGGAATTACTGCCCGACGCGCACCCGATTCCCCATGTGCTAAAACTATTAGTCTATGGTCGCCAATACCTTTATCATCAGCCTCCTGGTTATCGTTGGCCAGCCATTCGCTCTGATGCTTACGCTTTCAATGATAGCTCAGACTTACGTTATGGAGGTAATAACCCTAATTTAGTGATGGGAACCTTACTGGCCATTCCCCCTAATGTGACTGTGGACAGTTTGAACTTAGAAACCCTACCAGGGAAAAAGTTGTTTTACACCCTACAAAATTTTGGGGGTTACATTGTGGATGATACGGCTTGGGATAGTTACGCCATTGCGGTTGAAACAGGGGTGTCTGAGGAATTTAAACAGGCTTATGGATTTTCTTTTTCAGGAAACCGTAACCAACCGTCTCCTTTCTCTCAGGATATTAATAAGCTGTTTCAAACCTTAGCCATTGTCACAAACAATTCTCCTGTCAAAACCCTCAATGACAATGCCTTTAGACAACCTTTGGCCCCTCCTCTAGACAGGAATTAAGCCTAGGCCAACCCTGGAAACCTTAAGACAATTGTTAACTTTTGTTAAAAATGATTGCAAAAGATTTCTACATCTGGCTTTATGGTTAAGAGAGGAAAGTGAAAACAGCCTTAAACGACCTTGTTAATTAGTTGAACGAAACGATTAACTCGCACTAAGAAAATTGGGGTACGAACCAAGAAAATCTTAGGAAAAAATTGTCATTGATTGAATTAACTTTTAACTAAATTTTTAGGAGATTAGAAACCATGTTGAAGAAATTATTAGGTGGTGGCAAGAAAAAAGAATTTTTCTTAGAATTAGACGAAGCCAATGGTGTTCCTGCGTCTGAACCTAAGGTTGAAACCCCTGCCCCTGAACCTGTGGCAACCCCTGAACCGGTAGCAGAAGCCCCCCAACCCGAAGCAGCAGCAGAAGTTGTCGAAGAAGCGGCTACCCCTAAGAAAAGTAAAAAGAAATCCATTAAAAAAGCAGCGAAACAAGAAACCCCTAAAACCGAAATTGTTCCCACTTCTCCCGCTTTAACTAATACTCAAGTGGCTAAGAAGGAAGAACCTAACGAAGTAGAATTCGCCACCAAATTTTATATGATTTCTACCCCTCGCCGTCGTCCCGGCCCCAGTTTAAATACCTTCAGAAATATGGCTTCTCAGGTAAAAGTACGACGGGGTTAATTCCTTGATTTAAGTTTCGTTTTGGTTGTAGTCTAGAACTGAGTTCTAGACTATTTTTTATGGTATTAATCCCAGTTGAATATTCTATTTTTACACCCTAATTTTCCCGCCCAATTCCGCCATGTGACCAGGGTTTTGGCTAAAAATCCTAAAAACAAGGTTGTCTTCGGGACAAAGCGCAAAGAAGGCGGTATTCCAGGGGTTTTTAAAGCTATCTATACCCCTTCTCGTCAAGCCCGTCCTGAAACCCATCATTACGTGAGAACCCTAGAAAATGCGGTTTTGCAAGGACAAGCGGTCTATCGGTTAGCAGACCAGTTAAAACGGGAAAACTTCATTCCTGACGTGGTTTACGGCCATTCTGGGTGGGGACCGACTCTATTTATTAAGGATATTTTTCCCAAAGCGGAATTATTATGCTTTTTTGAATGGTTTTATCACGCCCACGGAACCGATGCTGACTTTGATCCCAAAGAACCCTTAACGGTGGATGATGAAGCCCGTATTCGCATTAAAAATACTCCTATCTTGACCGACTTATATAGTTGCGATCGCGGGTTATCCCCCACGCAGTGGCAAAAACAACAATTTCCCTCGGAGTTCCACCGGAAAATAACCGTCCGTCACGATGGTATCGATACCCAGTATTTTCAACCGAAACCTGGGGCAAAATTGCTCTTAAATAGTAATAAACTCGACTTATCGGACGTGGATGAAATTGTTACTTATGTGGCCAGGGGAATGGAACCTTATCGGGGGTTTCCTCAGTTCATGGAAGCGGTTTCTCTACTGTTAAAAAAGCGGCCTTCTTGTCATGTGGTGATTGTGGGAGACGATCGCGTGGCCTATGGGCGATCGCTACCGGATGGGAAGACTTATAAACAGTTAATGCTAGAGACTTATGATTATGATTTATCTCGGCTACATTTTACGGGGTCCTTACCCTATGGGGAATATTTAAAAGTGATTCAAGCGTCATCGGTTCATGTTTATTTAACCCGTCCGTTTGTTCTGTCTTGGTCGATGTTAGAAGTGATGTCCACAGGGGGTTTAGTGTTGGGGTCAAAAACCCCTCCCGTCGAGGAAGTGATCGAAGATGGGGTTAATGGTTTATTGGTGGATTTTTTTGCTGTTGATCGGATTGTTGAACGCATAGAAGAAGCTTTAGATGATCCTCAGAAAATGGCTAAGTTAAGAATAAAAGCCCGAGAAACCATCCAAGACACCTATGATTTATTGAAGTTATTACCTGAACATATTCAGTGGATCTTGAATTGAAAGCCAGAAGGCAGAAGGGGTTTAAATACAAGAAATGTACTTATTTTTCTAAAGCCAATTGGACTAATTGATCCACCAATTGCTCAAAATTGATGCCTGTGGCGTTCCAAAGTTGAGGATACATACTAAACTTAGTAAATCCGGGTAAGGTATTAATTTCATTAAGATAAATTTCTTGGGTTTCTTCTACATAGAAAAAGTCCACTCTCGCCAGGCCAGCCGCATCAACGGTTTTAAAAGCTTGGACGGCCATTTCTTGAATTTGGGCGACAATGTTGGCGGGTAACTTAGCCGGAATATGTACCTGGGAACGGCCTTCTGTGTATTTGGTCTCGTAGTCATAAAAATCCCCCTCAAAGGTCACTTCTCCCACCACAGAGGCTTTCGGGTTATCATTGCCTAACACCGCACATTCTAACTCTCTGGCCTTGACTCCTGCTTCGATGACGATGCGTCGGTCGTAACTGGCCGCGCTATCTAAGGCGGTTTCCAGTTCAGAATGCGATCGCACCTTAGCAATACCCACCGACGATCCCAGATTGGCCGGTTTCACAAAGCAAGGATACCCTAACGCGGCTTCGATGTCGTCACAGAGTTTGGGGAAAATACAGGGATTCGACCAGATTTGCGATCGCTCAACGGCCTGATACTTCACTTGAGGGAGGCCGGCTTGAGCAAAGGCCATTTTCATGGCAATTTTATCCATCCCCACGGCTGATCCTAACACCCCACTGCCCACAAAGGGAACCTGCATTAAGGTGAGTAACCCTTGAATGGTTCCATCTTCCCCATTGGGTCCGTGTAAGACGGGAAACCAGACCGCCACCTCTTGCACTTGAGGGGGAAACTGCCATAATTGGGAGGGGTTAATCTCTTCGCTGGAGAGTGGGGTTTTGCTATCTAGAACCCTATTGGCTGTCTCTCCTGCTATCCAGACACCATTTTTTTGAATATAGAAGGGGAGGACATCATATTTGTCTCTATTGTTCCCGGTTTGCAGGGCTTGAGCAATGGCTTGTGCAGAGTTTATGGAAACCTCGTGTTCTCCGGAACGCCCACCAAATAATAATCCTACCCGTATTTTAGCCATTGTCACTTCTCCCGTGCGTTTCTTGTGAATTATCGTTATAATTGACCCTTGTTATGGGTTTGACGTTCCCCGATTTTAACCAGATGTCGGTCAGAATTCCCTAACGTTCTATAACTTAGGGATGAATGACCGACCAATAAATCAACTGCGTAGCGTCCTTATTTCTTAGTTTCTAGTCCTCCTGATTGATGTTTGATATATTCTTTGACCACTTCTAAAATTACAATGCTTACTGTTATTAGACGATATACATTTCGACTATATCCTAATAAGTCTCAAACGTCAAAGCTATTTGAGGCTAGACGGTTGCATTGTTATCTCTATAACGCAGCTATTTCTCACCGAAAAACTGAGTATCAATACTGGTCAAAGTCTGTTACTTATCTCCAACAACAAAATGCTTTACCTGCTTTCAAAGAATGCTGGCCAGAGTATAAAAAACTAAACTCTCAAACCCTACAAGCTACTCTCAAAAGAGTGGACTTAAGTTATAATCGCTTTATCAAAAGTTTATCTCAAAAACCACTCTTCAAATCTATTCGGAATTACTCAGGTTGGACTTATCCAGGACATAGTGGATGGAATGCTTTGACCGAAGGTAAACATGGTCAAGTTCGTTTGAGAGATTTAGGCATAACTATCAGAATGAGGGGACAGGCTAAACAATGGGGAACTCCCACAACTTTAACCATTATTTATAAGCCTTATCTCAATCAATGGTTCGCAAGTTTTACGGTTAATATTGAGGTTCCTAATAGAA
Source organism: Crocosphaera sp. (assembly GCA_030066295.1). GTDB lineage: Bacteria > Cyanobacteriota > Cyanobacteriia > Cyanobacteriales > Microcystaceae > Crocosphaera. The sequence continues at coordinate 20,242 of JASJBX010000005.1, read as the reverse complement.
AATTTGGGTCGGATAGTGATCTTAAGTATGAATCCATGTTATCCATTGATTTAGGAACTGAAACGGTCTTAACCGCCTACAATGGGCAGGAATTTCTAGAAATAGAAAATCAAAGATTTACTCTTAGGTCCCAGAAAAAGATCAAGTCGGCATCAAAAAAACTAAGGAGGAAAAGATGCCCTAACTACCAGAAAAAAATCAAAGCTTCTAAACGTTGGAAAAAAGCTAGAAAGCAAGTTTCTAAACTTCAAAGAAAAGTAGCTGAACAAAGAAAAAATTGGCAGCATCACGTAACTACAGATATTTCTCGTCGTTATGACATCGTGGTTACGGAGAAGTTAGAAACTAAAAAGATGACTCGTAAAGCTAAACCAGGTAGTCAAAGAAAACGTCAAAAAGCTGGACTTAATAAGTCAATTTTAGACGTAGGTTTTGGCACTCTCAACAAAATGATTACCTATAAAATTGAAGCCAAAGGTGGTTTAGTTTTATTTCTTCCTACTAGGAAAATTAAACCTTCACAACGTTGTCCAAACTGTGGAACTGTTCACAAAGATTGGGCTAATTTGTCCAATCGTTATCATGTCTGTAATCATTGTCATTTTGAAAATGGACGAGATAAATCCAGTGTGATGGTCATGTATAATGTTGCTACCTATCAGCAACCGGGGTTAGGAACTCACCTCGAAATCGTGGATCTCATAAGCTCTACTTCTAAGAATCGTAAACATACGGGATCTATGAAGCAACTTGGGGAAATGAAGCGACAAAAATCTCAACAAAATCAGAAAAGTTTGGGGCATTTGGAAACCCCAACTTCTCAAAAGTTGGGGTAGTTCATAGAGGTCTTGACAGCATAATTGATAAAAATAAATGATTAATTATCAGGTAAACTCTCAGCCAATTAAACAGTTATCTCTTTTCCCAAGTTGTACGCATCAAGATAGGATTAAAGCGTCTCCTATACTGAAATGGGCTGGCGGAAAAACCCAATTATTGCCAGCAATAAAACAACAATATCCTCAACAACTTAAACAAAGTAAAATTATAACTTACATCGAGCCTTTTTTTGGGGGTGGTGCGGTGTTTTTTGATATTTATTCTAACTTTAAAATTGAGAAAGCTTATCTTTTTGACAAAAATCCCGAATTAATTATTCTTTACAAGGTGATTCAAAATGATGTCGGTAATCTCATTGAAGAATTATCGATTTTAGAAGGTGAATATCTTGGCTTAGATACTGAAAAAAGAAAAGAATTATATTATCAAGTGAGAGAAAATTATAATACGTTTGATAAACAAACTGATGCTAATAATTATAGACAAGAGTGGGTAAAACGAGCAGCTTGTACAATATTTTTGAATAAAACTTGTTTTAATGGGTTATATCGAGTCAATAGTAAAGGATGTTTTAATGTACCTATGGGGCGTTATAAAAATCCTAAAATACTGAACAAAGATAATTTACTAGCTGTTCATCAAGCATTTAAAATTGCTGAAATCAAACACACCGATTTTGCAGAAGTTGTTAATTATGCTAATGAATCAACGTTTATTTATTATGATCCTCCCTATCGTCCCATTAGTGAAACGGCAAATTTTAATGCCTATAGTTCTTTAGAATTTAACGATAATGAACAAAAAAGATTAAGAGATATATTTGTAAAAATGTCTAATCAAGGTGCATTACAACTGTTGAGTAATTCAGATCCTACTAATTATGTCGATGATCCTTTTTTTGATGAGTTATATAAGGATTTTAATATTAATCGTATTTTAGCATCAAGGATGATTAATTCTAAAGGTAATAAACGGGGTAAGATAAGAGAGATTGTAATTACTAATTATTAGTAATATTTTAATTAGTAATTTTAGAATAATTAATTCTTTAAAAAGATGTAAAAACTAATGTTTAAAATTAGAAAGCTAAGAATTACCAATAAATCCCAACATTTTAGCTAACCCTCCTAACAAAGCAGCAAGCAAACCAATGATAACCCCACGATTAATGAACTCTTGATAATCTAATCTTTTTCCTAAACCATCGACTTTTTCTTCGAGTTTTGCTTGTCCTACTTTTAAGTCTGTTACATCTTTTTGCAAAGTGTCCAATTTCTGATTAACATCTTTTTGATTACTCTCTAACTTTGATTCCAGCTTTTCAAATCTTTTACTAGAAGCTTCTTCCATTTTATCGAGTTTATCATCGATCTTTTTGAGTATATCTTCCAAAGAATATTTAACTGTTACTTGTTCATTCATAGTTTAAACTGTTATCAATTAATACTATTAATTATAGCATCTAAGAATTACCAATAAATCCTAACATTTTAGCCAAACCCCCTAATAAAGCAACAATTAAACCAATAACTACCCCACGATTAATAAACTCTTGATAATCTAATCGTTTGGTTAAACCCTCCACGTTTTCCTCTAGTTTTGCCTGTCCACCTTTTAAGTCTGTTACATCTTTTTGGAGAGTAGCTAATTTTTGATTAACATCTCTCTGGAAACTATCTAATTTCTGATTAACATCTTTTTGGAGAGTATCTAATTTCTGTTCAAAGTCTCTTTGGTTACTCTCTAACTTTGATTCCAGCTTTTCAAATCGTTGAGTAGAAGCTTCTTCCATTCTATCAAGTTTATCATCGATCTTTTTAAGGATATCTTCCAAAGAATATTTAACTGTCACCGGTTCATTCATGGATTCAATTCCTATCTATTAAGACTATTAATTATAGCATTTAGTGATTGCCAATAAATCCCAACATTTTAGCTAAACTTCCCAAGACAGCAGCAAGCAAACTAATAATAACCCCACGATTAATGAACTCTTGATAATCTAATCTTTTGGTTAAACCTTCTACTTTTTCTTCTAGCTTTGCTTGTCCAACTTTTAGATCAGTAACATCTTTTTGGAGACTATCTAATTTTTGATTAACATCTCTCTGAAAACTATCTAATTTCTGTTCAAAGTCTCTTTGGTTACTCTCTAACTTGGATTCCAACTTTTCAAATCTTTGGGTAGAAGCTTCTTCCATTCTATCAAGTTTATCATCGATCTTTTTGAGGATATCTTCTAAGGAGTATTTAACGGTCACCGGTTCATTCATGGATTTAACTGTTAATCGTATTACTTTAATTATATTGTAAAAAAAGAGAGGGGATAAAACCCCTCAATAACTAATAATTATGGATTGAAAACCTTTAACGATCAACAGAACCCATAATGACATCAATGCTACCCAAAATTGCCATAATATCAGCAACTTTGACCCCTTTAAGAAGGTGGGGTAGAATTTGTAAATTATTAAAGTCTGGGGCGCGAATTTTCCAACGCCAGGGGAAGACATCGTTATTACCGACAATAAAGATCCCTAATTCTCCTTTACCGCTTTCTAAACGCACATAGTGTTCCCCTTCAGGAATCTTAAAAGTGGGGGCGACTTTTTTGGCGATGTATTGATAGTCAAAATCGTTCCATTCGGACTTTTTCCCTTCCATCATGCGTTTTGCTTCCAGGTTTTCATAGGGACCCCCTGGAATCCCTTTCAACGCTTGACGAATGATTTTAACCGATTCACGCATTTCCCGAATACGGACTAAATAACGGGCAAAACAGTCCCCTGCGGTTTCCCATTGTACTTCCCAGTCGAAGTCATCGTAACATTCGTAATGGTCTACCTTACGTAAGTCCCATTTAACCCCGGAACCCCGTAACATCGGGCCAGATAACCCCCAGTTAATGGCTTCATCGCGGGTAATCGTGCCTATCCCTTCCACACGACGGCGAAAAATGGGGTTATTGGTGATTAACTTCTCGTATTCGTCTACTTTGGGGTCAAACGCATCGCAGAAGTCTTCGCATTTGTCGATCCAACCGTAGGGTAAATCTACCGCTACCCCACCAATACGGAAGTAATTATTATTGATTAAGCGCATTCCAGAAGCTGCTTCCCAGAGATCATAAATCATTTCCCGTTCGCGGAAAATGTAGAAGAAGGGGGTTTGTGCGCCCACATCAGCTAAAAAGGGGCCTAACCAGAGTAAATGGTTGGCAATGCGGTTGAGTTCCAACATAATCACCCGAATATACTGGGCCCGTTTAGGAACTTCAATATCCGCTAATTGTTCAGGGGCGTTAACCGTAATCGCTTCGTTGAACATTCCGGCTGCATAATCCCAACGACTGACATAGGGAACATACATGACGTTGGTGCGATTTTCTGCAATTTTCTCCATCCCCCGATGAAGATACCCGATCACGGGTTCACAGTCTACCACGTCCTCTCCGTCTAACGTGACGATCAAACGTAATACCCCGTGCATGGAGGGATGATGAGGCCCCATGTTTAATACCATGGGTTCGGTTCTAGTTTCTATTTTCGACATAGGGTGGTCACTTAACCGTCATCTTTACTATTTAGGATAACGCCTTTTGACAGAGAGAACAGCGAAACAGAGAAGAGAGAATGATTAAGATTTGGGATGTTACTCTTCAAATAAGTTACTTAATCGTTCCACTTCGCTTTGGGCCGTGTACATGGGGGAACCGGATAAAATACCGGTAACGTTGCGGAAGGGTTTGCCGATGTGCATTCCTTTGTTATCGATGGAAAATTCTCGAATATCTTTATCGTGCATGGAACCGCGCATTTTTAATACGGTGACACCGCGACGCATTTCCCCATACATTTCCACGTAGCGCAGTAAAATAATGGAGTCGGTAATGGTAGAAATATGCGCTTCGGTGATGGATGAACCCCCTAATAAAGTGGGAGTGGTTGAGGTGAATAACCCGCCAATTTCTTGCTGTTTAATAAAAGAGGTTAAACCAATAATAAACTCTCGAAATCCTTTTAAGGTAGATACCCGTTCCAAGGCTGATAAACTATCAACAGCGACGCGGTTAGGTTTAAAGGTTTCAATGGTTTCCTTCATATTAATGAGGTGATTTTCTAACCCGGTGGTTTCCGGATAACGACACACGACTTTTAACTTGCCTTGTTTTTCCATTTCTTGAAAATCCACACCCCAACCAGTGGCGTTGCGAAACAGTTGTTCTCGGCTTTCTTCAAAGGCAAAAATTAAACATCTTTCGTTGTTAAGAACCCCACCGGCCATAAATTCCGTTACCATTAAGGTTTTTCCGGTTCCGGTGGCCCCAGACACTAAAATAATGGAGTCTCGGAAAAATCCACCGCCACACATGGTATCTAACTCTTCACTACCGGAAGTGATGCGAATGTTAGAAGATTTTTGTTCTAACTCAATGGCCGATAAGGGAATAATCACCACCCCACGACCGGGAACAATGGTAAAGGGATATTCTCCTTTTTGGTGATCCGTACCCCGATATTTCAAAATTTCGATGGTACGACGACGCTTTTCATCGGCTAAAACGTTGCGTAAAATGACCACATTATCGGCCACAAATTCTTCTACCCCAAACCGACTAATTTCTCCGTATTCTTCCGTCCTTTCCGCCGTCATAATGGCGGTTACTCCTAATTCTCGTAAGGCCGAGGCTAAACGAAACAGATCGCTTCTAACTTGTGCGCTATCGCTTAAATGGCTAAAAATAGCACCTAAGGAGTCCATCGACACCCGTTGAACGTTATATTTACGAATAGCGAACTCGATACGGGCGATCAAAGCACCAAGATCGTAGTCTCCTGTCACCACCATCGGTTCTCCGGGTTGGGGAGAGGCATCCACAAAAGCCCATTTTCGTTCGAGTTCCCATTGGGCAATATTCCAGCCAAACCCTCGCATATTTCGGCGTAAAGCTTTGGGTGGTTCTTCAAAGGTTATAAAAACGCCGTTTTCCCCTCGTTTAATTCCTTCAACTAAAAACTGACAAGCAAAAACGGTTTTAGAACTGCCGGCGGTTCCTGCGACTAAGGTGGCCCGTCCTTTAGGAAGTCCTCCTTCGGACAAAAAATCAAACCCTGGAATGGCGGTTTCTAATTTTTCAATATAATCTAGTTCGTTTTCTGGAGTCATCCGTTTTTTTTGTTAAGGAATAGAGGGTTATGGTAGAAGTCAAAAGTCAAAAGTCAGAAGTCAGAAGTTAAACTCGCTTTGTATCTAAGTTTGACAAAACATGACTATGCTCAACTATACTTCGACTGCCTTTATGGTTCATTGTTTATTTTGCCTTTTTCTTCTCATCTTGCCAAGAAATTGAGATTAGTTGTCAACTTGGGAAACTAAATCTAAGCCTAAGAGAACTTTTTGGGTGTTGGACATATCCCCGATAATACGTTGTAGAGGTGGGGGTAACTGTTTGATGAGGGTGGGGGTGACGAGAATTTTTTCTTGTTCGGCAGTTTGGGGTTGTTCAAGGACATCAATAATTTCTACCGTATACTGGTCGTTTAACTCTTGATGACAGATCCGAAAAAGATTGGCGATTGCCCGTTGAGAGTTGATGGTATTTCCGGTAATATAGAGTTTGAGGAGATATTTATTCATAGAAGTTACCGATAATCTTTTCTAGCAGAAAGGTTGATGTTACTTAGTCCTATATAATATTTACGATAAAAGGAAGCTAAATAGCCCATTAATTCTAATATCATCAGTCTCCCTTCCACAACATAAGCTTGAGCTTTCGCCGTTGGAACGTCCTGACTTTTTTGTTTTAAAACTTTGGTGTGAATTTCAATGGCATCTCTAGGACTTGCTTTGAGAAAGCCTAATTTTTCTCCTAGGGTTCGTAGTTGTTCAGAAAGATTATAGTCTACTTTGAAGATGCGTTGTTCGAGAGCTAGGTCTAATAATTTTCCGTAGTTTTCTACCAATTCATCAAAAACATCGGGTAAACTTTCTTGCAGGGGATAAGCCCCGAATAAGCGAGCGGTAACGCTGGTTTCTCGACTGGATTTGATCAAAGAATCTAGGTCAGAAAACTCCTGTTCTTGACGGATTTCCTGTTGTTGTTGATTAATTTTAGCCCGATACTTTTGCCGTTCAATGGCTAAACGAATTTCATGGATTAGAAGGTTACTATCGAGAGTTTTTAGCTGTAAATAACCATCAGCCCCCAATTGAAAAGATTCCACCACTGCCCCCTCGCTTTGTCCATCCATTTCCACAATAATCGGCAGATTGGCTACTTTTTCTCGCAGTTTAATTAAGGTAGCCACCCCTTGACTATCCGGTAAATCTAAGTCCAGTAAAATAACATCAAACTTATGAGCGTCTAGGGACGCTAAACTTTCTTGTAACGTGGTTACACAAGTAATCGGAAAAGTCAAACCTTGGGCTAAAGAACTATGTTGACTTTGAGACAATAAATCTTGTAATAACTGAATATTTTCGAGTTTATCTTCTATTAATAAAACATGACAGGGATCATTGATCATTGTTGGGTGTAAGCTCAACTTTTCATCTAAGAGTTTAAGGTTTGATGTTAGCTTCACCTTTATATGATAAACGGAATTTTCCTGATCGCATAGAAGATGATGCTTTCCATAGCTTGTTTTGATGAAATTTTACATTTTGATCAGAATTTTCCATGGGTAACTCTACAATCTACCTCAATCTCTGAATATAATTAGCTCTTGAGGGCTTAATTCACGCCATTGACCAGGGTTTAAACCATCTAAGGTTAAATTTAAGATTTTTTCGTTTTTTCGTACCCCTATGGCGATTCTAATCAGTCTCAGGGTGGGATGACCCACCGCCGCCGTCATGCGTCTCACCTGTCGGTTACGTCCTTCGGTTAAGGTCATTTCTAACCAAGCGGTGGGGACGGTTTTACGATAACGAATGGGGGGATCACGAGGGGGTATTAAGGGGGGACTCTCTAACGGTTTAACCCTAGCTGGCCGGGTTCGATACTCTTTAATCATCACACCCTGACGTAATTGATTTAAGGCGGTATCATCGGGAATACGTTCTACTTGTACTAAATAAGTGCGAGGATGGGCAAACTGACGATGGGATAACCGATGTTTTAAGGGGCCGTTATTGGTTAACAAGAGTAATCCTTCGCTGTCCCTATCCAATCTGCCCACAGAATAAACATCAGGAACATTAATATAATCTTTAAGGGTAGGCCGGGACTTTTCGGGGTTGCTATTATCGGTAAATTGACATAACACCCCATAGGGTTTATTAAATAAAAGATAACGATAGTTCTGGCTGGGCATCCTTAATTGATGGTTAGGTTTTGCTCTTCTAAAAGATGGGTGATGGTTGTGCTATTTACAGGGGGAAACAAGCCATAACCTTGACCATAACTAAAATTTAAAGCTTTTAATTTATCCCGTTGAACATTCGTTTCTACCCCTTCGGCCACCACTTTCATATTGAGGGTGGTGGCTAAATCTACAATTGCTTTAATTACTTTACATCGATCCTCGTCTTCCCATAACCGTTTAATGAAACAGCGATCAAGTTTCAAAACATTAAAAGAAAAACAATCTAAATAACTTAAAGAAGAATAGCCTGTGCCAAAATCATCTAAACAAATTTCAATCTTTCGCTGTTTAATTTGCTCAAGAATCTCAAACACTGTTCTGGTCTGTTCCATCATCAGACTTTCCGTAATTTCTAATTTTAAGGAAGTGCCGTCTAAATTGGTTTCTGCTAGAATGTCGTCTAACATATCAATTAAACCCGGTTGACTTAAATGTTTACTAGAAAGATTAACACTCATGGTCAACGGACCCATGTTGGGGAATTGTTCTTGCCACAGAACCAATTGATGACAAGCGCGACGCAACACCCATTGATCAATCTCTAAGATAGCTTCTGTTTCTTCAGCAAAGGGAATAAAATCAGTGGGGGAAATTAATCCTTTTTCTTGATGTTGCCAACGAACTAGGGCCTCAAACCCATCGATGCGATCGCTGGATAAGGAAATGATGGGTTGATAATAAAGGTCAAATTCTTGACGTTCGATAGCCCCTTCTAACTCATCGGCCAATTGTAAGCGTTGAATGACATGGCTGTCCATGGAGGGTTGAAACACTTCTGAAGTCCCTGATCCTTTAGCTTTGGCCCGATACATGGCCGTATCAGCATCTCGTAACAGTTCAGCCACACAATTTGGGTTATCATAACTCGGCAGGTCCCCGGCTAAAACAATACCAATACTCACACTGGTAGGGATTTCTTGGTTTTGTAAGACAATCGGTTCTTTTAATATTTCATGGATACGATCAGCAATAGCGATCGCTTGTTCAACACCGCTTAAATTTTCCAGTAAAATGACGAATTCATCCCCCCCCAGTCGGGATAAGGTATCTTCTGATCGCAAACATTGACCGAAGTGACGACTAACTATCTTCAGTAGGTGATCACCGGTTAAATGTCCCAAACTATCATTAACCAGTTTAAAGCCGTTTAAATCCAAAAAGAGAAGGGCAAAGCGTCTATCCTTGTCCCGTTGACACCGTTTAAAGGCTTGTTCAATGCGATCCATTAATAAGGTGCGGTTGGGTAATCCCGTTAAACTATCATGGAGGGCATCGTGCCGTAGTTTTTCGTTAGCTTCTTTATGTCGGGTAATTTCTGTGGTGATTCCATCGATACGAATGGGGTTTTCTTGATTATCTGTAATTAAATGACTCCGAACCCGAACCCAATGAACCGATTCATCGGGCCAGACGATACGATATTCAATCTCTTCTCGTCCCGTCTTATACAGCAGTTGTCGGGCATCTTCAACCCGTTTTTGATCGTCTGGATGGATGATATCTTGCCATAGGTGCAAGTTCTCTAAAAAGTCTGCAATGGGACGACCATAAACGGTTTCAGTCGCGTTATTTAGGTAGAGAAGATGACCGGTTTGAGGGACAATAGACCAGACCACATCATCAATAGAACCGAGAATATTATGGAGTCGTGTTTGATGAATTCTTTGTTCTTCGTTCAACCTTTGACAGTGACGGACATCTTCTGAGAGTTGAATATTTTTCTGGGTTAATTGTTCTAAATAAAGGGTAAGTTGTTGTAGATGTTCTTTAGCTTGATGGAGGGTCTGATTATGTTCAATAACTAATTCTTCTACGGAAACTAAGTGGGAGTTGATGGATATGGGGTTCTCTGGTGCCATGGCGATACGTCAGTAGAAAAAACAAATAAAAGCATGGTTTAGGTCAAGGAACAACGAGAAGGGAATGTACGCTATTTTAAGCTAAATTTTCAATCTGTCAATTATTTTCTTAAGTTTTCTCTATCATACTCTGGCCAAAGTCCTTGGATACCATTAAGAATGGGGTTGACCGAATAAAACGAGAGAACACCGCAATTTTTTCAAGACTTCGGTGGTAATATCACTTACGGCTAAACCGCCGGCGGTACGACGACGAAAGGATCTTAAAATAACGAGATCAAATTGATGAGAGGCGCGAATAATCACTTGTGCTGGTGCATCATGAATAATCATTTTGATCTTAGCGTTTTCAGCTAGTCCATACTCGGTCATTAACCGAGATAAGGTTGTTTTAAATTCAGTCACTTGTTGGGGGGGGGTTTGGCGATCGCAGATATGTAATAGGGTAATGGTTCCCTGGTTAGCCTCGGCAAATAGCTTGGCAAATTTGATGGTTTCTATGGTGGCTTTACTTATGTTTTTCACCGGCAGTAAAATGCGATGTAAGTTAGTCGGGTTATCCCATAATCTCATCACGGCAACGGGACAATGGGACGACCAAAAAACCGTATCTACAATGGTTCCAAACAGTCTTGCTTTTAACCCGATGTTTTCCCTCCATCCCATAATAATTAAGTTGGCATTTTTTTCTTTGGCACTGCGACTAATTCCCTGGGCAATATGATCATCAATACGGATAATGGGGTCAGTATCGACACTAAATTCTTGACTAATTTCTATGGCTCGCTCTAATAACATCTGACTTTGTTTTAAGTTTCCATCTACTTGTGGATCATCCATATGGACATTGGCCGCAGCAATGGAAACGGGGACAATAATTCCCGATTCTTTTTTGGCTAATAAGGCACCCATTTCGATTAAGTCTCGTTGGGTATGGGGATTATAAATGGGAATTACAACGGTAAAACGATTCTTCTCTTGTTCGGATTTTAATTCGGGTAACCATTCATCTAAGGTACTGCCAATCTTTTCATCGTTTCCGTTATTTTTTGTTTTTGGCAGGGGTAACTTTGTCGCAAATTGTGCTGTTAATACCGGACCCAAAATTGAAGTAACTAACATTAAGACAATCACACTATTAAAAACGGCGTCGTTAATTAATCTTTCTCCGGCTGAATTTTGGATTTGATAAGCAGCTAAGGCTGCTGCTAATGTGGCAGCCACTTGGGGCAATGATAAAGACCACATCGTCAGTGATTCAGACCAATTATAGCGATAGATAAACTTTGTAGCCGTTGCAGCTAATAATTTTGAAACGATCAAACCGCCAACAATGCCAATAACTAAAGGTAATTCAAATTGAATGGTTTTTACAAAAGCAGGAATATCTAACAACAGTCCCATTCCCACAAAAAAGAAGGGTATAAATAAGGTTCCTCCTACAAATTCTACCTTCTCTTTAACCGGACCATTCCCCACTACATCGTTGACTGCTAAACCAGCTAAAAAAGCTCCAACAATTTTATCAACATTAATCAATTGTGCGCCAATAGAAGCTAAAAAAACTGACAATAAAACGAACAAAAACTGGTTACTTTCTTCATCACCAGTGCGTCTAAAATATTCTTTTCCTAACCTACCAAAACCAAAAAGAATAATTGCTGAATAAATTCCTAGAGAAACCAGTTGTATCATTAGGCTAATTGACGAAAAGTCTCCACTATGAATAGAGACAGAAATAGCTAACACTAACAAAGCAGCAATATCAGTAAAAATAGTTGCACCAATTGTAACCATTACTGCTTGATTTTTAACCATTCCTAACCGTTGAACAATGGGAAAACCCAGTAAAGTATGAGAGGCTAAAAGAGAACCAATTAAAATTGAAGCATTCCAACCGAACCCAAAATTTAAACCTACTATAGTTCCCATAGATAGAGGCAAAAAGAAGGTTAAAGCCCCAAAAACTAAGGAGCGTTCTTTTGTTTTTCTAAATTCTGCTAAATCTATCTCTAATCCTGCCACAAACATGAGATAAATTTTACCGATATCAGCAAACAATTTTATACTTTCTGAATCAGCATCTAAGAGATGTAAACCATCTTTCCCTAAGACAACACCAGCAAATAATAGTCCTACTAACCCGGGGAGACGTAACCGCTCAAAAATGGGCGGTAATGTTAAAACAACCAGCAATAAAATAGTAAAAGAAACAAGAGGATTATCCCGTAAAATAGATAACAAATTTTCCATTAAGGTTAGTCATAACTACTTACCTTAATTATTATAGTCCTTAGCAATGCCCTATCTAATATCCTTTGACTTTTTACTTGGGTGATAAGTGTGCGGGAAGAACACTAATAGAAGCAATCGCAATATAAATTAAAGCAAATCGTGTCTCGAAAATAGCGATCGCATGAAACCTCGCTTGACGATACCAATCTAATACAAAATTAACAATACCAAATTTAATTAAAGCAACAACAAACGATAAAGCAGTAATTAAGGATAAATAATGGCAACTATATAATCCAGCCAAAATAAACACTGCTACACCATGATAAATGATTCCTGGTTTGATGGAATGAGTTTTTTTCTTCCTAAGTTTGATGGTATAGATGGCACTACTAAAAAATAAGGTGTTTAAAATCCACATTCCCATTGCTTCAAGGGATAAATTACCCGTTGTTGCACCATACGCTAAGGGGGAAGCTAAACAAATAGCAGCAAAACTAATGATTTCATTGAGGATAGACTTATGTTTTTGGTGAATAACAGCAATGCCATCAGCAATCAAAGCAACCACTGCTAAACTATAAATGACGAATAAGACTGATGAGTGAAACCAAAGAATCACCGCTAAACTTAGCGCACTCATCCCATAGATTCCCCCCCAAATCAAAAAACGCGGTTTCCAGGTTTTCCGTTGTTTTAGTTGAACCACATAAGGGTGTTCCATCTGTAGGGTAAAAAAAGCACACAGCAAGGCTAGATTTGTCCATTGACTCCATTGCTGTGCTAAAGCAGCACCGGTCAAAAAAGAACCGAATAACACTAACAATACACCCTGTTCCGGGGCAAATGTAGGACGACACCACACAGGAATTAAACAGGATTTTTTAGCATCAGAACTGTCACCGAGCAAGGGAAAATGGGAGAGTGCCATGAAGTCAAAATTATTTTAATGCTAAATATTCTCAATAATAGTGTAAGCAGAACCTTGCGGATTGACGGTCAAATTTAAGCTTTTATTTGTTATTTGAAAATGAGTCTGGAAGCCCCAACTATAATCTGTGATTTAATTGAGCCGTTCACCAACTAAGCAGCAGATGCCTTGTGTTGCTGATGACGATGTACTTTCCCCGTCTCTTCACACAGAGGACAAGAAATTGTATCCTCATCATGTTCGAGATGCAACTTTCCGTTACCCTGACATCGTTGACAAGTAATTTTTTCTTGCCACCAATAGTTTCTTAAAAATTTATCATCGGTAATATAATTAAAATCCTCGTACATTTAAAAGCCCTCTAGTATGATTGTTATTGTGTAATTATTCTCTAATGCAAGTCGCTTTATTAAACTACTACATAGATAACATTCATTTCTGTTCTTGACTAGCTAAATTAATATTTTTTAAAGGTTGGTAAAAAAAGATTAAATCGCTTATTTTGTATTAATTAATACAGAAAATAACACCGAGATAATGCTGCTTGAATTAATAACGAATTTGTAACGTTACCATCGCTTTAATGGTTTGTTCTCCTCCAATAACAGGAGTCCTATCAGCAGCACTTGCGGTTCTTAAGGGTTCTGAAGATGGCATCATTTGAGGTTGGGGTGTATTGGCCCCATTAATAGAAATATTAATAATTTCTTGAGATTGAAAATTTAAGGTTGACAAAACCGCTTGAGCTTGTTGTTGTGCATCCAAAGTTGCTAATTTCAAGGCTTCCTTTTGCGCCTTTGAAATGGCGGTTTCTTCTGCTGTAAAAGCCACTCTATCGATACGAGTTGCTCCTGCTTTGACGGCCTCATCCAATAAACGACCAACCTCCTCAGTTTTCACTCGAAAAGTAACAGTATTCGTACCAATATAACCCACTAACCGACGTTGATTATTATCGTATTGATAGTTAGGTTGTAAACGAATTCCTGTGGTTTGTAATTTTTCTATCGGACGCGATCGCAAAAAATCCACTAAGGATGATGTTCGTTCTGCTACATTTTTTTGCACTTCTGTTGCTGTTTTTTCTTGTATTTCTACTCCCAAACTTACATGGGTTAAAGTAGTAGGAATTGTGACCGTTCCGTTTCCTGTTACAGTTAGGGTTTTGACGAGTTGTTCTTGTGCCATTGCAGGAGAAGTAACAGGTATATTCACAACTGGATAAGTACACAAAGTTACTACAACCGAGAAACAGGTTAAAACTGATGGTTTCATGGGTAATAATTCAAGGTTTAAAGCTGACTTTAGTATAACAATAAATTTTCTTGATTTAGCTAAGCGATCGCCTGATAGCAAAAAATTGCTTTAATATTTTTTGTAATCCTTTATATAGCCAAAGACTCAGGACAGGTTGTTGAATAAAACACATCTTCATTGGTTAAATAACCGCTTTCTTGTAACCCAGAAATATTAGGGACAGTCGGATGAGAACCGGTAGCAATAACAAAATTGCGTGCCTTTAATTGTTGTCCATTAACCTCAAAAATATCAGAATTAATAAAGTGTCCTGACCCAAAAATGACCTCAACCCCTAACCCTTCAAACCGTTGAGGAGAGTCATAGATTCTAGTCATCGTGGTTTCTTAATATCGTAGAACAATTTTTACTCCAAAAATAGTCAAATATTTTTGGAATTTTGTTCAAAAAATATTTTGAATAAAATCAACGTGATACTTCCGAAAATTTCTGCTTTCTTTGATTTAAGTAATGCTTATGATCTAACCATTTACCTTCTTTAATAAACCCCCAGTCTCTAATCCTAGGACCGCAAAAAAACAAACTCCAGGAACCTTGAGAATCAGCAGAAATTTCGATACGATGAAGGGAGTGGGGGGAGCGAATCCGAAAATGACCTGGACCGCGCCAAAACTTACCTTCTGGAGTAATTTCCCAGTAACCTCCTTTTAAAATTAGGGTTGCATACCACCAAGGATGATCGTGTAAATCATCGGGATCACTTAAGCAAATGTAGTGTAACATGAGATTGAAGGGAAGAGAACGAGGCTGATCTGCTTCTGTTAATTTATCGGAAAAAAGTAAGTAATAACGGATCAAATAAGGGTTAATTCCATTTCGATCATAGATAATCCGTTTTCGTCCTAATTTTTCTAAAAGTGTTAGCAACATTTATCCTAAATTTATCAGTAATAATCTAACTGACCTAATTATAAACCCTAATTTTTATTTTCTTAAATTTTCAATCATTTGCTCTTTTTTCTGATTAATGTTTTCTTCCTCACATTTCACCCACCTATCTTTGTTCTTATCTTTTTCGCTACAGTCAACAGGAGTCATCTGAGTTTGTTGGATGAATAAAATCAAATAAGCGATCGTTCCAGAGAAAACAATAAGGAGTAGGAGTTGCCAGACAGCTAAGCCTAAATTGTGTGGTTTTGCATTTTTTTTGTTAATTTTTAGGAAATATAAGACTTTCATGGCCATTATTAAGAACCATTACCATAATAATGATAAAATTTTTGTTAAGTTCATCAAAGAGTGTGACACTTTGTCCGGTTTCACCCCGTCATACTCATCAGCAATCAAGTCGTAATAGAGTGGAAGAGTAATTGGACTAGCTAGTCTAATTTAATGATTGTGATTCAATGTCACGAGGTGGTGTGAGATGTTTGGGAAATTTTTTGAAGCGTGTACGATCACGTTAGGACTGTATTTCTGCTTACAGTTAAGTAGTATTTCGTTTTCTGCTCCTAATGTTTTATGGTTTAAGCTATCTAAGTTTGAGGGATTTTCTATTTCTGATGTACAAGAAAATGTAAAAGCGGAACAATGGTTTCCTTGGAAACAGCACACAAAATTTAACCCTAGAGTTAACGAATATTAGCCATCTTTGTCTATTACCGATGCCAGTCAACAAATACTTCATAGAAGTATGGAGATTCATGTTGTCTTTTGTCAGAAAAATTACTGAATTGATTTGACAAAATTTTGAGAATTCCCTAAAAACCCCCAAGAAAATCCTCGATTTTTTGTTTAAATTAACATCAATATCTCTATTTTTGCGCCTCACTTTCTCGGTCATCAACCTCATAATTATTTAGTTTATTGGTTCAAGTGTTTAAATTATGAAAAATTCTCAACCTATCGAAATTCTTTTAACCCACATTAAATTACAGGCAGTTCTTCATAATGTTGAAGAAACCATTGCCATTGATTACACACTGCTCAACTTATATAGAAATGTAGGAGAAATTTCTAAACAAGAGTATTACGAAACCCTGTGGGAAATCACGGCAGAGATTGCCCAAACCGAACAAGCTTGGGATAAATACATCGATTTTTCTGAATTTGTTACCACTTTAACCAACGAATATTTTCTCGAATACTGGTTTGAGTTAGAAAACTTTCTCAGTCTCTTTCCTTTGAATGAGTAGTTGATCTTTTCCTCCCCTATCTCCCCCTGCTCCTCCCCTTCCAGTCTCCCCCTATTCCGAGTTCCCTGCAAGAAATCTACCATGAGGGGTTCTTCTTTGATAAACTGTAAATCTTAGATAGATACCGATTAAAAACTTATGGCACAACGTACTCGATTAGGAGATTTACTCAGACCCCTTAATTCTGAATATGGGAAGGTTGTACCTGGATGGGGAACCACTCCTTTAATGGGAGTTTTCATGGGCTTATTTTTAGTCTTCCTGTTAATCATCCTTCAAATTTACAACTCTTCTCTCATTCTCAATGGATTTACCGTTACTTGGGGAGGTTAAACCCTGAGTCATTGATTCGTGATTAATGGTGATAGGGTTTTGGATACTTCCAGAAAGTCTATCACCTCGACTCTCAGTTCAATTTTCCCCGACTTTTCGGGGTTTTTTTATAGGAAATAGGGAACGGGTAACAGGCAATGGTCAGAGCATTGCTAAGGTTTACAATAGGATAGACTAGGATAAAGAATATTTAGGAGTAACCTATGAATGTTTTTGGCATTGGATTGCCGGAAATGGCGTTGATATTAGTGATTGCCTTATTGGTGTTTGGACCGAAAAAACTGCCAGAAATCGGTCGCAGTCTGGGGAAAGCCCTTCGTGGGTTTCAAGACGCATCTAAAGAATTTGAAAATGAATTTAAACGGGAAGCCCAACAACTCGAAGAATCTGTCACCATGAAAGCAGAACTTGAAGAAAACAAAATGGCCAATCCGAACCCAACGGATAAGGATAAAACCCAGGTCAATACCTAAATACAGATAAGTCTTGAGCATACCCTGATCAACATTGTGAAATCTTTTGAAGGTTGTGCCAGCCAATTTTGTACAGAAAGGATATAATCGATGTCAAAATACCCGTCGATGGTTGATCACCTTTTGGGTCGAGCAAAAGGCAAAAAGGTTTACACTGTGCTTAAGCTCAGTGTAAAAGGAAAAAGTAGGCTCTAACCAAGTTGTAGCTTTTCTCAATATCCTAACCTTAATGCGTGATGCTATATTTTGACACCCAAAATGATAATTTCAATTATTTTAGTGGTTTGATGAAGGAAATATGCAAGGAGGTTCTCAATGAGTGAACAAACACCCTATGAAAAGCTTGGTGTCAGCGAAACAGCCTCGTTTGAGGAAATCCAAGCAGCTAAAAATCGTTTAACACAAGAATATAGTAACGACGTCAAAACCGTTGAGGACATCGAGGCGGCCTATGATTCGATCATCATGGAACGGCTCAAACTCCGTCAAGAAGGTAGAATTAAGGTTCCGGATAAAATTCGTTTTGCCGAACGTCAACGAGAAACCCCTCCAACCCCTCCGTCCCTTTCTTTGGATAATTCCCCTCCCTGGTTACAACAGTTTATCGATACCCCTTCGTCTAACGATATTCTCTGGCCCACCGGAATTTTTCTGGTCTTGGCCCTCATCACTGGTTTTGCTGATGCCAATTCTTCTTCGGTTTCCCTCTTTTTAGCGTTGGGAATTTTTGCTAATATTTATTTTCTGAACCGCAAAGAAAATCGGCTGGGTCGGGCTATCTTAATCACCCTAGGCGGACTATTTTTAGGTCTTGTTTTAGGCTGGGGCATCGCCCAATTGTTACAAGGGGCTAATCTTTCAGGAGAAATGAGTCAGTCTTTGATTGGCATCACTATCTTTTTTGTCTTTTGGCTAAGTAGCAGCTTTTTACGTTAATTTTGTGAATCAATTTCTAGATAATATCGATCGCCTGTTTTCGAGTCTGGTAACAGTCATTGAACGGGTACTTTTTTTTGAGGTTGCCCATTTTCCCGTGATTATCCTCTGGTTACTCATGGGAGGGATTTTTTTTACCCTCCGTATGGGGTTCATTAGTCTTGTTGGCTTTCAACACGCGCTTAAAATTGCTCTAGGCTTCTACAATCAAGATGATGAGGTAAAGGGAGAAGTCTCTTCTTTTCAAGCCTTGGCTACTGCTTTATCGGCTAGTATCGGTTTAGGAAACATCGCCGGGGTTGCTATTGCGATTCAGATGGGGGGAACCGGGGCGGTGTTTTGGATGACAGTGGCCGGTTTTTTGGGAATGTCCAATAAGTTCGTTGAATGTACGTTGGGGCTAAAATATCGCACTGTGAACCCAGACGGAACCATTATCGGCGGACCGATGTATTATCTCTCCCAAGGGTTAAAGGAGTTGGGAAAAGAAAAATTAGGTAAAGGACTGGCTATTTTTTACGGTATCGCTGGTTTAGGGGCAGCCATTGGCGGGGGTAATATGTTCCAGGCCAATCAATCTTTTGCGGCGTTGGCGGTGGTGGTTCCGGCGGTGAAAGCGTACGATTGGTTGTATGGTTTAATTCTAGCCCTGTTGGTGGGATTAGTGATTATTGGGGGCATCAGTCGTATTGGGGTGATTACCAGCAAGTTAGTGCCGGTGATGGTCTTTTTTTACCTTTTGGGCTGTTCGTGGGTGTTACTGGTTAATTTGACCGCGATTCCTGCTGCATTTAGCTTGATGTTCAAGGAAGCGTTTTCCCCCTCTGGGATGGAAGGCGGGTTGATCGGTATTTTGGTACAAGGGATCAGACGCAGTGCTTTTTCTAATGGGGCCGGGTTAGGATCGGCTGCGATCGCCCATGCCGTAGCGAAAACAAAAGAACCGATACAAGAGGGCATTGTTTCTATTTTAGAGCCGTTTATTGACACCATTGTTATCTGTAATGTGACGGCTTTGGTGATTATTACCACGGGAATGTATGGGGAGTCTGTGGGGGATAGTATTAGTGGGTCTACTTTAGCAGCCATGGCTTTCGCTCAAGTAATCGATTGGTTTCCGTTTGTGTTAGTGGGAATTATCTGTTTATTTGGTTTTTCTACCATGATTACTTGGTGTTATTATGGGGAACAATGTTGGACTTATGTGTTTGGTCAACCCAGTTCGATTATTTTTAAATTGCTCTTTTTAACTTGTATTTTTATTGGTTCTGTGGTTAGTTTAGGAGCAGTGGTTGATTTTAGCGATATGATGTTATTAACTTTAGCTATTCCTAATCTTTTGGGGTGTATGTTGTTATCAGGAAAAGTGGCTATATGGTTAAAAGAATATTGGCAGAAATTAGTTATTTTTTAGATAAAAAGCAATTAATTTAAAGTGATTATTAGGGGAAAATTGAGGGATGACAGCAGTTATTTTAAACTTAGATACAGTGAATCTAACGGATGAACAATTTTACCGTCTTTGTCAAGTTAACCAAGATTGGCAACTGGAAAGAACCGCCAAAGGAGAATTAATTGTTATGCCACCGGTTGGGGGAATTAGTGGGAATAGAGAAGCTGATTTTATCATTGACTTAGGACTATGGAACCGTCAAACTAAACTGGGAAAAGTGTTTAGTTCTTCGACTATTTTTCGGTTACCAAAGGGTGGAGATCGTTCCCCTGATGCTGCTTGGATTAGTTTAAAACGTTGGCAATCTTTGAGTCGACAAGAACAAGAAAAGTTTCCCCCTATTTGTCCTGATTTTGTGATTGA
>JASJBX010000246.1 GCA_030066295.1 Crocosphaera sp. | reverse complement strand
GATGGACCAACTATTCAATTAGACTGTCCCCAAGAATTACCCCCAGTTTTAGCAGATAGCGATCGCATTGAACAAATCTTAGTTAATTTAATCGGCAACGCTATTTGTTATACAGAAAAAGGCAGCATTACCGTCAAAGTATGGCAAGAAAACAAACAAGTTTGGATCGCAATTATTGATACAGGAATCGGTATTAAATCCGAAGATTTACCCTACATATTTGAACGGTTTTGGCGTGCAGATAAATCTCGTTCACGATATTCTGGAGGAACAGGTATCGGCCTAGCAATCACCCGTCGTCTGGTAGAATTACAAGGAGGAAAAATAGAAGTAGAAAGTGAAGTAGACAAAGGCAGTACCTTTCGTTTTTCCCTTTCCATTGCTTAAAGTCAATTCATCAAGCATTAAATTATGGATATCATTTGGAAACATCCTCCTCAACCTTTAACTATTAACCCCCAAGAAGTCCATCTATGGAAAACAAACTTAGAACAATCATCTATAAATGTTGAAAACAGTTTCAAGCTTTTAAACGCAGCAGAAAAAAATAAAGCCCAAAGATTCCGTTTTGAAAAGCATCAAAAAAGATTTACAATAGCTAGAAGTAGCCTAAAACGTATTTTAAGTCTTTATTTATCCATTACTCCCCAAAAAGTAGAGTTTAAATACAACGATTACGGTAAACCCCAACTTTTAGAACAAATCAATAAAATTGACTTACAATTTAATGTATCTCATTCAGAAAATATCGCTATTTATGGCATAACTTGTCATTATTTAATTGGGGTTGATGTCGAATATATACGTCCCATGCCAGAAGCAGAAAGTTTAGCTAAACGTTTCTTTTCTCAGAACGAATTTGAACATATTAGTCGCTTATCACCTGAAGAAAAAAATAGAGAATTTTTTAAACTCTGGACAGCAAAAGAAGCTTATTTAAAAGCCATTGGCCAAGGAATTGGTGGAGGATTAGAAAAAGTAGAAATAGCCACAGATGAACCGGTAAGATTTGTCAATTTACCCGAAACTCATCAGATTAATTATAAATTATCCTATCTCAACCCTCATCCTAACTATTTAGGCGCAATCGCTGTCGAAAATAATCAACAAATTTATCATTATTGGGAACTGAATTAATCTGGCTTCACTTTTTGCCCTCAAACCTGTAAGATCAGAAATAGCTTCTCACCCCAGAAAAATAATGAAAAAAATCTTGTTAACTGGCAGTGATGGACAAGTTGGCCAAGACTTGCAGCAAACTCTCATATCCGTTGGAGAAGTCATTGCTACAAACCGTCAGCAACTTGATTTAACCTCCCCTGATACTATTCGTCAAGTTATCCAAGAAACTCAACCCGATATTATTGTTAATTCGGCGGCTTACACCGCCGTCGACAAAGCAGAAAGTGAAGCAGATTTAGCTTTTTCCATTAACAGTGTTGCCCCCGCGATTATAGCAGAAGAGGCTAAAAAAATAGGGGCATTTTTACTACATATTTCTACCGATTATGTTTTTGATGGCACAAAAAATACCCCCTATTTAGAAACAGATACAACTCATCCTTTAGGGGTTTATGGACAAAGTAAACTAGCAGGGGAACAAGGTATCCAAAAAAACGGCGATCGCTATGTTATTTTAAGAACAGCTTGGGTGTATGGGACAGAAGGTAAAGGTAATTTTGTCAAAACCATGCTACGTTTAGGTAAGGAAAAAGAACAACTTGGTATCGTTGCTGATCAAGTTGGCAGCCCTACCTGGTCTTATGATATTGCTAATACCATAACCGAAATACTAACTCATCTTAACTTAACAGAAACAAGAGACATTTATCATTTTACCAATAGTGGGGTGGCAAGCTGGTATGATTTAGCTGTAGCTGTTTTTGAAGAGGCGCAAAAGCTGGGTTTTCCTCTGAATATCAAACAAGTGAATCCTATTGTGACTGAGGAGTATCCCACACCAGCAAAACGTCCTCATTATTCAGTATTATCTGGTAAAAAAACGGCGAAGCTATTAGGACATAATGCACCTTATTGGCGTGATTCCCTGAAAAAAATGTTAATCAAATTATCTAAAAACTAACAGAAGATTATGAAAGCATTAATTCTGTCCGGTGGAAAAGGAACCCGATTAAGACCCCTTACTTATACAGGCGCAAAACAATTGGTTCCTGTTGCCAATAAACCCATTTTATGGTACGGAATCGAATCAATTGTTAAAGCAGGAATTACTGAGATTGGTATTATTATTAGTCCCGAAACAGGGGCAGAAATACGTCGAAAAACTGGCGACGGTGAACAATTTGGTGCTAACATTACATACATCGTACAGCATGAACCATTGGGATTAGCCCATGCAGTCAAAGTTGCTCAACCCTTTTTAGGAGGCGACCCCTTTATCATGTATTTGGGGGATAATTTAATCCAAGATGATATCAGTCTCTTTTTAGATAAGTTTAAAAGTCACCATTTAGACGAATTAATTTTATTACGTTCTGTCCCTAATCCTACCGCGTTCGGTGTCGCTGAAGTAGACGAAAAAGGACGAGTTTTAAAATTAGTTGAAAAACCTAAAAATCCCCCATCAAATTTAGCGTTAGTAGGGGTTTATTTCTTCTCTCCTGCTATCCATGAAGCGATCGCAACAATTCAACCCTCACCCAGAGGGGAATTAGAAATCACCGACGCAATTCAAGAACTAATTAATAGTGATAAAATTGTCGAATCAGTACAATTACAAGGATGGTGGTTAGATACAGGAAAAAAAGACGATTTACTAGAAGCAAACCGAATCATCTTAGATACCAATTTAACCATCAATAAAGCAGGAAATATTGACGAAAAAAGCAAGATAAGTGGTAGGGTCAATATTAAAGAAAGTTCAACCATTATCAACAGCACCATTCGCGGACCTGTTATTATTGGGGAAAACTGTCACATTGAAAATTGCTTTATTGGTCCTTACACCAGTGTTGGTGATAAATGCACTTTAATTGATGCAGATATTGAACACAGTGTCTTATTAGAAGGCGCACAGATTTTAGAAATTCATCAACGAATTGTTGATAGTTTAATTGGAGAACGTGCTAAGTTAGAAATGGCACCTCAACGACCCAAAGCCTTAAGATTTATGGTAGGAGATGATTCTCACATTGAATTAGTTTAAGGGTTAATTTAGCGATCGCTGATTGTATCCGATTCTCAAAACTTGAAAAGGAGATATAAAAGTTATAGGGGTCAACAAGCGTTAACCCCTACTTTCAAACATAAGAAACAGTTATCTTCAACAACATTTCCTAAGCTGCGGGTAAGGATTTTTGATGGTTCATTGTCCCTATCTCACTGTTCCTCGGTTGATCAATTTCTAACAGTAAATTACGAATTAAACGAGCAACCAATTTCTGCATCAACCCTTCAGCAATTTTTTGACCCATTTGTTGGGTTTCTGGCTTTCCTAACAGTTTCATCACTAATGGAACTAGGTGCATTGGGTCAAAACCAGGAGTATTTTGGAGAATTTGTAAGATATTTTGTAAATGTTCTACACTCTCACTTTTCTCCTGCAAATCACTGGGGGTTTCTTGAACCGCTAAACCGACTTGTTCCCGTACCATACTGGACATATTAAACCAGGTGCGACGACTGAAACTATCTAACGCATTGATAATTTCATTCACCAATCTTTCCCTAATAAACTCACCCCGTGAAGAGAAGAGAAAATCAGCCGCTTGATCCACTACTTTATCAATATCATAATCTTGGGAATCTTTAGCATTTCTCATCAAATTTTCTAAACGATTCCAGCGAAAACTTCCCTCTTTAAATAATAAATCTTTGAGAGATGCTCGTAACTCTGGAGAAGGATCGGTTAATAACCGTTTTGCAACATAAGGATAGGCTTTACTTAATACCTTAAAATTCGGATCAATACCAATTGCAATCCCTTCTAATGTTACCATTGAACGCAAAATTAACGCATAATAAGCAGGAACTTTAAAAGGAAATTCATACATCATTTCCGACATTTGATCCGTAATACTTTTAAAGTTTAACTCAGCTACACTCGACCCTAACGCATTACCAAAAACTTCCGTTAACGCCGGAACAATGGGGTTTAAGTCGGTTTCAGGTTTCAAAAAGTCTAACTTAACATAGTCATAAGCCAACGCATCAAAATCTCGGTTAACTAAATGGACAACTGCCTCGATTAAGCCATATCTTTGATAGGGTTTAATCCGACTCATCATGCCAAAATCCAAATAAGCAAGTCGTCCATCTTTCATGGCTAATAAATTACCAGGATGGGGGTCAGCGTGGAAAAAACCATGCTCTAATAGTTGACGTAACGAACAATTAACCCCTACTTCTACTAAGTGAGTCGCTTCGATTCCTTGTGCTTGAATTTCATTAATATTAGTAAGTTTAGTTCCCTCAACCCACTCCATGGTTAACACTCGTCTCGCTGTGTATTCCCAGTAAATTTTCGGGACATAAATTTCAGGTAAATTACCATACAGTTTGGCAAATTCTTCGGCATTTCTGGCTTCTTGAAGATAGTTGATTTCTTCAAAAATACGACCGGCTAATTCATCGGTAATCGCCACTAAATCGGAGCGAATAAACGAAAAGGTTTTCTGCGCCCAAATAGAGAGATTTCGTAAAATATAAATATCTAAAGTAATGCGTTTAATCAAGTCAGGACGCTGCACTTTAACCGCAACTTTTTCCCCTGTTTTTAATTTTCCTTTATAAACTTGACCCAAAGAAGCAGCAGCAATGGGTTGTGCGGATAATTCGGCATAAATTTCTTGAGGACTTTGACCTAATTCTTCCTCAATAAAACCATAAGCAACTTCATTGGGAAAAGAGGGTAATTGATCTTGTAAGGTAGTTAATTCATCCAGATAAACAGGAGGAACTAAATCCGGTCGTGTGGATAACGCTTGTCCGACTTTGATATAAGTTGGTCCCAACTCCGTCAACATTTCCCGTAAATGAATCGCTCGTTTTCTCTCTTCTTTAGGATTTTTTCCCCTAATTTTATCCCACCATATTCCTACGGCAAAACGGGCAAACAATAAGAAAACGTTGATAAGACGACCGATGACTTGAGGAAGACGTTGACGATAATACTCATTAATCATCTCAGGATGATATTGCCAACTGTCGGGAGAGGTATCACTAATGGGGCCTAAGTCTTCCGTATGTCCTTGGGGAATGTGACGAGGTTCGACAGTAATGGTGACGGTATCAGCATTAACGGTGTCTGGGGAGACAGTGGATTGAGCCATAGGAATAAACTTATATAAGTGCTTTTGTAAAATATTGTAACAAGCTCTGTTCAAATTGTAGCTTATTCATTGGATTTCAAGGTTCGGAGTTCGCAGTTGAAATTTTTCTATGAGATAATGAGATTTTGATATGTTATGATGGGGCGCAATTATTTTATTTTGAGCCTTGGTGAGTGAGAGGGTTAATTAAGGTGGGTTTGAGCAATGAGTGATTCTTCTATCATTTTGGATGCGAAACAATTATCTAAAAGCTTTGGTGGCCTAAAAGCTGTGGACAAAGCGCAAATACAGGTCAAACAGGGTACTATTACTGGATTGATTGGTCCCAATGGCGCAGGGAAAACCACCCTATTTAATCTTTTATCCAATTTTATCCGTCCCGATCAAGGAGAAGTCATTTTTGACGGGGAACCCATTCAACAGTTATCCCCTCATCAAATCGCTTTACAAGGCTGTATTCGGACGTTTCAGGTAGCGAGAGTGTTATCCCGTCTGACGGTGTTAGAAAATATGTTATTGGCCACTCAGA
This sequence comes from Crocosphaera sp., assembly GCA_030066295.1. Classification (GTDB taxonomy): domain Bacteria; phylum Cyanobacteriota; class Cyanobacteriia; order Cyanobacteriales; family Microcystaceae; genus Crocosphaera. The sequence continues at coordinate 668 of JASJBX010000246.1, read as the reverse complement.
AACAAACCGGGGAAAGTTTAGTGCAACTTTGGTTAAAACGGGGCCAGGTTAAACAAGAAGAACGGGAAAATAAAGAAAAAGCCCTTTCTATCCTTGAATCTGTCGGATTAATCGAAAAACGTCACGATTATGCGGGGGCTTTATCTGGGGGACAGCGTAAACTCCTAGAGATGGCTAGAACGTTGATGACGCGGCCTAAACTTATTTTACTGGATGAACCAGCAGCCGGGGTTAATCCCACTCTTATTGGACAAATTTGTGAGCATATTAAAACTTGGAATCAACAAGGTATTTCTTTTCTAATTATTGAACATAATATGGATGTGGTGATGTCCTTATGTGATCATATTTGGGTGTTAGCTGAAGGAACTAATTTAGCCGATGGAACCCCTGAAGAAATACAACAAAATTCACAAGTTCTTGAAGCTTATTTAGGAGAATAAAGTTAGTATTTTAATTTGCTATTATAACATAAAAATTATTATTAATTGTAAAAAAATGGTTCTCCAGTACATACTATGCTAAACTTTTAGCTAAATGCCAAAATAATAAAGCTCTATTTTTGAAGTTATTGAAGTTTTTAAAACCAAAACCACAACGTTTCAACACTTTTAAGCGGTTATTAATTCCTTCTACGACTGCATTAGTCGTTCTTTTTTCAAAATAAC
>JASJBX010000245.1 GCA_030066295.1 Crocosphaera sp. | reverse complement strand
TTCTTCAAAAACTGCTATCCACATCAATCAAATGGGTAATAATGTTAACCAGGTTATTAAACAAGGGAGTAATAATATAGTTGATTTAGGGGTGATTGTACCTTTAGGTTTTGGTTTATTAGCTTGGCGACAATTAATGTTAAAGGGATGGCAATTAGAAACAATTCCTTGGTATGTGTTAGCTTGGTATGCTTTTGATAGTTTTATTAAGTTACAAAATACTCAACAAAATTCTCAAGATATCTAAATAATTCATTTTTAGATGCTTTAGGTTAAATCTATTTATATTATTAGGTGAATATGCCGGCTAGAGATATTTTTCATGATGCTGTTATTCATGCACTAGAAAGGGATGAATGGAAAATTACTCATGATCCCTATCTAATTTACTATGAATTAGGTAAAATGTATATAGATTTAGGGGCTGAAAAGATTTTAGCTGCTGAAAAAGAGAACCAAAAAATAGCAGTTGAAATTAAAAGTTTTATTCAAACAGCAGCCGTTTCAGAATTTCATACTGCACTAGGTCAATTTATTAATTATCGTACTATCTTACAAGAATCAGAACCTGATAGAACTTTATATTTAGCTATTCCTGATGATACCTATAATTCTCTTTTTCAAACAAGATTTGTTCAAAAAATCATGAAAGATTATCAATTAAAATTGATTATTTATAAACCAACTGAGGAGGTCATTAAACAATGGATAAATTAGAAAAATATAGCTCTATTATACAAAATATTTTGCAAGAGTATGGTCAGTTTAGCCAAGATAAGGATATTGAAACAGAATTGATTTTTGATACTATTAGACATCATTATCAAATTGTTAATGTGGGTTGGAAAAATGACAATTGGATTTATGGTTGTATTTTACATTTAGATATTAAGAATTATAAAATATGGATTCAACATAATGGAACGGAAATAGAAATAGGGGAAGAATTAGTTAAATGTGGTGTTCCTAAATCAGATATTGTTATTGGTTTTCATCCTCCTTTTAAGCGACAATTTACGGAATATGCTGTTAATTAAGGAGTTATGTTTTATGTTGGGTTTCGTCTCTTAATTCAACTTACAAGATCAGCGATTTTATAGTAAAATATAGGAAATAGTCGTAAGAAGGAGTTAAAGAAATTCCCACAGCAGAACAACAGTTAACTTGTTTCATTTTAAGTTATTGGGCAACTAAAATGTATTTACCTGTTTATCTCATTCGTATTGACGAAAGAACAAAAAATATATTTTTTCTTGCTGGAGATGAACACGAAATTGTTATTTTTCCTAATGGTAATTGGAGGTATGTATAATGAAAGCAAAATTCTATAAAATGACTCGTCAAGAGTTACGCGCTTATATACTTAAAAATCGAGAGGATGAGCAAGCTTTTCAAGTATATCTTGATCGGGTAATGGCACAACCTGGAGAAATTTATCCGGCACCAAAAACACTTGAAGATTTAGATAATTTTCCTAAAGTTTTAGATAAAAATAAGGATAATCAGTAAAAGATAGCAAGGAGTGATGTTGGGTTTCGTCTCTCAACCCAACCTACAAGATCAGCGATCGCACTAAATCATAACTCATTTAAGATCATTCGCTTTGACTTTAGTTTCCTGTTCTTTTTGACTGTGTTTTCTCCTAGAAACTTTTGTATAAACTTTTCCTACTTTAGTAGTTGAAGCATCAAAATAAGTATCAATAACTTCCTCCCCTGCTTCAATTTTTTGTTCAATTTCATCGATTGAAATTTTGTTCATAAAGTTTTCTCTCCTGTTTGGTACTTTTCCAATAAGTTATTAACCAAATATATTCCCCCTCCTCATCATAGCGAATCTCATAGATAACAGACAAGAGGGTATTTCCTAGATAACCAATAGCGATAAATTGTTCAGGATTATCACTTTTTATTCTTTCAATATAGTAACCTGTAAAGAGGTTGATAATGTCTTCTAGAGCATAGCCTCTTGTTTGTTGTAAAAGTTGACTTTTTCGATCATCCCAGTCGAAGCGCATAATTATTTTACTATTTTCCTTATATCTACTTATTCTACGTCATATCATCCTCTAAACTATCCTAAAACAGTGAAAATTGACTAAAATTTAGGACAATATAAAAGTTAGGTTGGGTTTCATCTCTCAACCCAACCTACAAGATAGGCGATCACAGTAAATTATTAATAATTGTAAACAATAGATTGTTAAGTTGTCTGAGATGGGTAACTTAAATGGGTTATTAACATATACGGACTTGTTTTATGTCACTTCTAGAGGTATTTCACAGGCTAATTTCTAATACTCATAATCCTGAGTTAGATGAAGCAAGAAAAAGACACGATAATTTACCAAAAACTGATTATGGAAAAGATGCAAAATTGTCATTAGAGGAACTAGAAAAAGAGAAAAACACAACTCGTAAAAGAGGTTATCAATTAGGAATAATATTAAAGGCGGCAATAGAAGAACATTACTCTTTATCAGAACAAAAACCGGTTAAAGATGCTATTATGCAAGCAATGAGTTATCTGGCTATTAAAGCTAGAATTTTTCCTGATATGGATTATCAAAATATTTGGTACACAGATTATTATGATATTATTGAATTGGCTAAGGATATGAATTTAGGTGATGATACTTTACCTCATTGGCCTGAAGAGTCAAATTCATTTAAACGTTATTTAGAACTTAGCTCATCTGACTTAGTACAAATTTTTCTAAGTTTTTCAGAAGAAGCTTTACTAGAAGAGTATAAGTTTAAAGCTAATAAAGATCATTGGATTAAATATGTATTGAGAGAAACTTTAAAAACAAGGAAACGGTTTGCGCGTGAGAAACAAAAAGAAAAAGATACAATTCGATTTTCTCCTGATATTCTTAAAAAAATAGAAAAAAATAAAATACAGTAGAGTTTAGGAACAAATAGGATGAGTCATAAAAACCCACCCTAAACTATCAGAAACGAAACCTAATTAACAGTAGTTTCCGCCTCAATGTTCCCCTTACTATGTCCATTACCGTTACCTATTTCTAACTGCCTGGCAGCTAAATATTGATACATTTGCCAACGGGTATTCACATCTGCTTGCGCTTCCTTAAGCAGTTTTTTGGCAGCATCCGGTTTACTTCTGGCTAACATTTTGAAACGGTTTTCTTGATACATGGTCCGTTCAATGGGAAGCTTAGGACTTCTCATATCTAACTGTAAGGGGTTCTTTCCTTCTCCTACTAAGTCGGGATGATAACGATACAATAACCAACGTCCACTATCTACAATGTCCTTCTGGTAACTCATAGCAGTGGTCATATTGATACCGTGGGCGATACAGTGAGAATAGGCAATAATCAAAGAAACACCCTCATAGGCTTCTGCTTCTAAAAAGGCTTTGATACTATGCTCATTCTTTGCACCCATAGCTACACTGGCGACATATACGTTACCGTAGGTCATGGCCATTAACCCTAAGTCTTTCTTGGGTGAGGGTTTCCCTCCAGAGGCAAACTTGGCTACCGCAGCGCGAGGAGTGGCTTTAGAAGCTTGTCCCCCGGTATTGGAATAAACTTCCGTGTCCATGACCAAAATATTGACGTTGCGGCCACTGGCTAACACATGGTCCAACCCACCGTAACCAATATCATAAGCCCAACCGTCACCCCCGATGATCCACACACTCTTTTTAACTAAATAGTCGGCTACAGACTGCAACATAGTGACTTTAGCTTGCAGAGTCTCATCTAAGTTACTGTTGCTTAACTCCCCTAAACGGTGTTTGAGGATAGCTACCCGTTCCCGTTGTTCAAAAATGTCTGCTTCATCAGTCTGTTTGGCGTTTAATAACTCTTGCGCTAGGGTTTCTCCAATATCAGAGGCAAGACTTTTCACCAACTCCATAGCAAACTCTGCTTGTTTATCGATGGAAACTCGGAAACCTAAACCAAATTCTGCGTTATCTTCAAAGAGAGAGTTTGACCATGCGGGTCCCCTTCCTTCTTGGTTATGAGTCCAGGGAGTGGTGGGTAAGTTACCGCCATAGATAGAAGAACATCCCGTGGCGTTGGCTACTACCATGCGATCGCCGAATAACTGGGTGGCTAACTTAATGTAAGGGGTTTCGCCACATCCTGCACAGGCACCAGAAAACTCAAATAAGGGTTCTTGCATCTGTTGATGGCTTATTTTGTTTAGTTTCAGGGTATTTCGGTCGGGGTTGGGGATAGAGAGGAAATAGTCCCAGTTTGCTCGTTCTTGTTCCCTGATGGGTAACTGTGGGGCCATATTAATGGCTTTTAGTTTGGGTTGGGATTTATTTTTGGCTGGACACACATCAACACAAACACCGCAACCGGTACAGTCTTCGGCAGCCACCTGAATAGTAAACTTAAGTTCTGTTTTCTTCCAGTCTAAGTCCTTCGCTGCCGCGCTTTTGAAGCTTTCCGGGGCATTAGTAAGGGCTGCTTCTTCGTACACTTTGGACCGAATAACGGCATGGGGACAAACAAGAACACATTTACCACATTGTACGCAGACATCTTCCTCCCAGACGGGTATCTCTTGCGCAACATTACGCTTCTCCCATTTTGCCGTACCACTGGGATAAGTCCCGTCGCAGGGTAAGGCACTCACGGGGATGTCTTCCCCTTGTCTGGCCATCATTTTGCCTAAGACATCACGGATGAATGCAGGGGCAGTGTCTGGGATGGGATGATTAATATCAGGCGCGTTATTATCTACCACAGTTGGAATAGTTACTTCGTGGAGATGATCTAAAGCAGCGTCAACTGCTGTCATATTCATCTGTACGATCTGTTCCCCTTTCTTGCCGTAGGTTTTGCGGATATATTTTTTGATCTGTTCTATAGCTTCGTCTCTGGGTAGGATATTAGCCAGGGCAAAGAAGCATACTTGCATGACAGTATTTATCCTACCTCCCATCCCTGCATTTTTGGCGACTTCGTAGGCGTTGATAACATAAACTTTGATGTTTTTGTTAATAATATGTTCCTGCACAGGACGGGGTAGTTGTTGCCAGACATATTCGGGTTGGTAGGGACTATTGATAAGAAAAGTTGAGCCTTCTATCGCTGGTTCTAAGAGGTCAAATTTTTCTAAAAATTCCCACTGATGACAAGCAATAAAGTTGGCTTTGGTTACTAAGTAAATAGACTTGATGGGGTTGGGGCCAAAACGGAGGTGAGATACGGTAACAGAACCAGATTTTTTGGAGTCGTAAACGAAATAACCTTGAGCATAGTTATCCGTTTCTTCTCCAATAATTTTAATGGAGTTTTTGTTAGCACCGACGGTTCCATCTGACCCTAAACCGTAGAAAATTGCTCTAACAACATTATTAGGTTCGGTGGAAAAATTGGGATCATAATCAATACTGGTATTGCTGAGATCATCCTTGATGCCAATAGTAAAATGATTTTTTGGGTTATCTAATCCTAAGTTATTAAACACCCCTTTTACCATAGCCGAGGTAAACTCTTTGGAGGATAAACCATATCTTCCTCCTACTATTTTCGGTAGAGGCATTTCCTGACAACATTCTACAAACCCTGTTACCACATCTAGATATAAAGGTTCTCCTGCTGAACCCGCTTCTTTGGTGCGATCCAAAACAGCAATTTTCTTGACGGTTTTGGGTAAGGCTTCGATTAATTTTTCAGCAGCAAAGGGACGATATAACCGAACTTTTAGAACCCCAACTTTTTCCCCTTGGTTGAGTAAATAATCTACGGTTTCGTGGACGGTTTCGCAACCGGAACCCATTAAAATGATCACTTTTTCAGCTTCAGGATCACCATGATATTCGTATAAGTTGTATTGCCTTCCTGTTAGTTGGGCAAACTTATCCATGGCCTTCTGTAAAATGTCGGGATAGGCTGCATAGAAGGGGTTGACGGTTTCTCTTGCTTGGAAGTAAACATCGGGGTTTTGGGCCGTTCCCCGAATAACGGGGCGATCAGGGGTTAAGGCCCTGTTGCGGTGGGCGATCACCCATTCGTCTTCGATCAGCGATCGCAGTACACTGTCATCCAATAACTCAACTTTCTGCACTTCATGAGAGGTCCTAAACCCGTCAAAAAAGTGTATTCCAGCCACTCTACTTTCGTAACTCGCTGCGGTGGTGATGGCTGCAAAGTCTTGGGCTTCTTGCACGGATGCAGAGGCGATCAAGGCTAACCCGGTACTCCTGGTGGCCATAACATCGGCATGATCCCCGAAAATAGATAAGGCTTGAGAGGCCAGCGATCGCGCGGCTACATGGATGACGGTGGCGGTGAGTTCCCCTGCTATTTTGTAGAGGTTGGGGATCATCAATAATAAGCCCTGAGAGGCGGTAAATGTCGTCGTTAA
>JASJBX010000244.1 GCA_030066295.1 Crocosphaera sp. | reverse complement strand
AACTTTACGTCCTAAAGTGATGATCCCCACCCATTATCGCACTTCAGCGGCCGATGAAGAAACCTGTGACATTGACCCATTAGATAATTTTTTGGAATTAGTAGAAGACATGAATATTAGGCAGGTTAATAATAATCAACTGCGCTTAAGATTTGAAGATTTACCCAAAGAAGGAACGTTGATTCGTGTTTTAAATTATCAACCCGCTTTAAAAGCCTAAACCAGTCTAAAAAGTTATAAAGTTTTAAGGGGTTGATGTGGAGTGTCAATATCAACCCTTGTTTCTGGGTAAATCTCAATGTTAAGTTATACTAAGATGAACTTGATGGACGATAATTTCCTGTCTACATCAACCTGCACCACTCTATCAAAAGGAAGATTGCCAAAGAAGTAATTGTTTTCGTTTAGTTTGATTTATGTTGAAATCCTTGAAAAAAAACCTCCCACTCACTCGTTTTTTAAATCATAAACTTTTTACCACTACCCTACTATTCCTAACCACATTTCAAGGCACATTACCCGCAAAAGCACAACCCCAAATCATTCCCTTTCTACCAGAAATCAGGGATACAGATAGCTGGTTACCGCAAAATTCTGAGGAAACCAATGTCACCACTTGTATTCGCTTAGATGGTCGTTGCTTATTTACTATAACTTACCCACAATCAAAAATTGCTGAAAGAGTTGAAATTATAAAAACTCGTTTAGATAGAATTAGCGATCTTTATTTTTCCCAAGAAAACCCAGAATTAGAAATCACACAGAGAGGGCAAGAAAACCCTAAAATTTATGTTACCATTGGTGATGAAACTATCCAACTAATCACCATTGGAAACCTCGATTTTCAAAACGAAGGAATTGCTGCCGAAACCAAAGCAAACCATATTAGTGAACGATTGCGAGAAGGGTTACAACAAGGAAAAAATGAACGTAAGTTAGAATTTTTAATTGCTAGAGGATTGATTGCCATCGGCATTTTGGGCGGGGCTTTTATTATCAATAAACTGATCACTCGCAAAATTAATCATCTCAAATCCTCTCAAGAAAGTATAGGAGAAGAAAGAGACGATCAACCCATGTCCATGTTGTTAACCAACCGACAACATTGGAATATTAAAGAAGTTCAATATAGACTATTACAACTGGCTCAAGCTGGTATTTGGACCGGGTCTAGTTTAATCATAGTTGGCTTATTTCCCTACACAAGAATTGCTCAAATTTGGTTAATTAACCTGTTGAGAATTCCGGCCAGATTGGGATGTGTGGGTTTAGGAACTTACGTAGCTATTCGGTTAAGTTACGCTTTAATTGCCAAAGCAACATCTGCTTTGATGATTCGTAACCTCTTAGAATTTCATGAAAACCAACGCCTACAACTCCGAATTAATACCGTTACCGTGGTATTTCGGAGTGTGGTTACTGTCATTTTGACAGGGTCGGGTTTCCTCATTGGTTTATCCTTAATTGGCATTAATACCGCCCCCTTATTGGCTGGTTTAGGTATTTTAGGGGTAGGGGTTTCTTTGGCCTCTCAGAACCTAATTAGAGACGCAATTAATGGCTTTTTTATTATCCTTGAAGATCAGTATGCTGTAGGTGATGTCATCCAAGTTCAGGACTTTGGGGGGTTGGTTGAAAACATCAATTTAAGAATTACCCAACTACGAGATCCAGAAGGAAGATTAATTACCATTCCTAACAGTGAAGTTAAAATTGTCGCCAATCATTCCAGTAATTGGTCACGGGCAGATTTATTAATTCCTGTTGCTTACGATGCCGATATTGATCAAGCGTTGCATATTGTTAAAGATGTGGCAGAAGCAATGGCTAAAGATCGGCAATGGCGACAGTATATTGTCGATGAACCTGAGATTTTAGGGGTGGATAACTTTGCTGAACGAGGGTTAATTATTCGAGTTTGGATTAAAACCAAACCCCTTAAACAATGGGATGTGTCTAGGGAATTTCGTCGTCGTCTCAAAAACGAATTTGATCAACAAGGGTTACCTTTACCGGTTCCTCAACAGAAAATTTGGTTTAGAGATGATAACATGACAAATAAAGATCAGACTGATCACATTGTTGTTTAACTGAATCAAAAAATTATGCGTATTTTACACACTATGTTACGGGTGAAAAACCTGGAAGAATCCTTAAAATTTTACTGCGATATTTTAGGAATGAAACTTATTCGCCAAAAAGACTATCCAGGGGGTGAATTTACCCTTGCTTTTGTCGGTTATGGCGATGAGTCCGACACCGCAGTGATTGAATTAACCTATAATTGGGGAGTCGACTCCTACGACTTAGGGGATGCTTATGGACATATTGCCCTAGGAGTAGATGATATTTACGGAACCTGTGAAAAAATTAAACAACAAGGTGGCAATGTTACCAGAGAACCGGGTCCCATGAAACACGGAACCACCGTTATCGCCTTTGTCGAAGATCCCAACGGTTATAAAGTTGAATTAATTCAATTAGGAACTCAAGGGTCAGCTAAACAAGAAAAGGAAACCGTAGGAACAGCATCCTAGTTATCTCAAGTCAAGGTAAACTGTCATTGCGAAGGGTTAATCATGATTTTGCCTCTTCGCAATGACTGGCCATAATCATTAATTTTCAACCAAAGTCGATACCATAGCCGATAATAATTGTTCTGGAGATACCTTAAACGGTAAACGATGAATATCTGATTTTGGCTGACAAGTGATCAATGCAGCTTGACGTAATTCTTCTAAGGTTACGCGAGATAACCCCAAGTCTTCTAAACTTTTTGGTAAGCCAATCTCTTGATAAAATTTCAATAACTGTTGTCGAGAGGTGGCTGCTAATTGATTCCCCTGTAACATCTCTTCTAGCCTGAGTTGCACTAAGATACCATAGGCCACTTTTTCCCCGTGTAAGGCATCGTGGGCAGCCGGAATATGGGTTAAGCCATTATGAACCGCATGGGCAGCCACCGTGCGACAATTTGCCCCCCCTAAACCCCCGATAACGCCAGCTAATAAGACGGTTGCATTAACCACTTCTCGCCAGTCTTCTCCGCCAATATTATCCAAAGCGTTAACAGATTTTTGTAAGAGAAGATCCCGTAAGACTCGGGCTTGTTGTACGGCAGCGATGGTTAACGTCGCGCTAGAATGGCCACTGCTAACAGATGCTTCGTACCATTTGGCGATCGCATCTCCAATGCCAGCCACTAAAGTCCGTTTCGGGGCTGTTTTGAGGAGATTATAGTCTAAAATCAGTAACTCTGGACAACGGGATAAGGGTACGTCGTATTGAAAGGCCCCTTGATGGGAATAGACGTTAGAAAGGGCTGTCCAAGCTGCACAGGTTGCTCCGGAGGTGGGAATGGTAACGATGGGGAGTTGTTGCTGATGGGCCAGAAGTTTGGCGGTATCTAAGGCTTTTCCCCCACCCACACCAATAATGAAGTCAGCTTGATGATTTTTGCTGGTTTGCCCGAGATTGTTTAAAGAAGTTTCCGAACAGTCAGGGGCATAGCTATCAAAACTTGCTGTAAGGTTAAATTGTTTAAAAACTGGATTTAAATAAGAAGGAATAAGCTTAAGACTATGATTTCCCCCTACAACTAAAGGACGTTTACCTAGACGGGAAATTGCTTCTCCTGCTTGGGATATCGTTCCTTCTCCTTGTATTACTTGAGTCGGAGAGATCAACAAGGAATTAATACAAGTGGTAACCGGGGTCGTTTTAGTTTTAGTAGTTTTTGATGGCATTCGACGGCTGACAACGGAGACATTAGTTTCGTTTCTAGGATAACAAATTCAATGATTTCCAAGGGAATGATTTTAGATTCTTTCAAGAATTATTGTTGATGGGTTAGGTTAAGTGTTCCTCGTTTCATTTGTTCTCTTTCAATAGCTTCAAATAATGCTCGAAAATTACCTTCTCCAAACCCTTTGGCTTGTTCTCTTCTCTCTATAATTTCAAAAAAGAAAGTCGGTTGTTCAAAAATAGGTTTAGTAAATATTTGCAATAGTAAAGGGTGATTTTGATTTTCTTGGGTTTCTTCTTGATCGATTAGTATATTTTCTTTGATAATTTTCTGCCACTCTTGTTGAGCAATTTTCAAATCAAAATTATATTTTTCTAAGTTTTCATAGTAGGCACTAGGTACTTTTAAAAAGGTTAAACCATTTTTGCGTAATTTTTCAGTTACTTCGGTAATATTATTGGTTTTTAAAGCAATATGTTGAACACCTGAACCATGATTAATATCCAAGAATTCTTGAATTTGTGAAGTTTGAGAAATGGGTTCATTAATAGGTAATTGGATATTTCCAAAAGGATGAAACATAACTTGAGAATATAAGCCTGATTGGGGGGTTTCTATTTTAAAGAACTGTTTTTTTTCAAAGCCCAATATTTTATTATACCAATCTATGGTTAAGTTCATCTCTCCTTTAGGAACATTCAAAACCACATGATCAAAACCCAAAAAATAATTGTGATTCTTCCTACTAATTGGATTGTCTTGAATCCAACTTTCAGGTAAAACTGGAGTGTGTCCCTGTCGTTCAAATAGGCTATGAGTTATACCATTTATACTAATAATTTGACACCATTTTAAACAACCTTGATCATCTTTTTTTTCTTGAATGGGTGTTGTAATTATAGTGCCAAGTCTCTTTATTTTTTCTACTAGCCTCTTTAAATTGCTAACTCTAAAAGCAACATCAGCCACACCAGGAGGATGAATATCTAGAAATTTAGCCACGGGACTTTGAGAAGATAAAGGAGAAGAAATAACAAAAATAAGAGGATTTTTCTCATTTCCCGTTTTGACAATCTCTGTATAAGTATGATGATTATTACCACCAGCAATGGAATGAAACCCCATCACATTAATAAACCACTTTTTCCAGTTGCCTGTATCTTTTACATACCAATGAATGTGATCAATATCTATTCTCATTAACATTTTAGTTATGGATCAAATCTCTAGGGATTAATTCTGATGATAATGATAGTAGATGATCGGTTAATTGATCAACTGCACGGGTTAAACTCACATCTTGCACTTTTTATAAAATCGGCTAGTTTAGAAGGAGAATAGGAAATGGGTAACGGGAAACAAAATTAATTTTTATCCTAACTGCTTAAGCCTTGATTTTCTCTCTTTGATTGATAATTGTGCAAGATATTAGTTAAATAGTAATCTATTTCTATTAATAGTTTAGTCTGTGTCTTAGCAACCCCTAAACCAGAGAACGAAGATAATTTAGTAACCCTTTAATCGTTCGAGACTGATAATAAATTGTCGTAGCTTGAGTCCGTTGATTTCTGGTTTTTATCCCCGAAACAGTCACATAGACTTTTTCTTCTTCTTGATGATATCTTAAAGGGGTTTGAGGACGATAAGCCAATAAATGCCCTTGTTCCATGACTAAGTCTTGATAAATAGTTTTTTTAATAATACCGCCATAGGCCCCAATAAATACCCGTCCCTTCCCTTTCAACTTCGTTTTAAATAATCCTTCACCCGCTAACCAACTACCAAAACCACACCAGCGATTTTCAATTTTAACCCCTTTGGTATAGGCTAAAAAGACCCCTGGTTGTAAACATATGGAACCTTGGGATAAATCAATGCGTTCGATATCTCCGATGGTTGTCTGACTTAACACTAAGGTTACAGGGTTGGCTGTCTCATTGACTACGTACTGGACTAAAGTATCCTCTCCACCACAAAACTTTCTGACTAATGCCCATAGCCAAAAACCACAAAACCGCGTTTTGACGGTTATATCTCCATCCATACTAACAATTGAACCCATTTTGACGGTTATCTTTTCCCCTGGGTTGAGGGTGACAAATAAAGCAGCAAAAGCAGGACGACAACGGACTTTATAAAGCACAGGTTAGGGTTAGATGATAAAAAAGAGACAAAAGTACCAGTCTTTGGCCAGCATTTCATCGAAAATGTGGGTAGAAACCCCGTCCTTCTAGGACGGCTTGATCTTTTGTATGATCTCCAGTGCCTATTTTACTCGATTTTCAAGGGACATTTAGCAGAAAAGTAGATTGAGCTACTTTTTTCCAATTTTATATACTAAAGTTTTTCTCAATATCTTACCTAAAGGACTTTTGGGAATTTCTTGGCGAAACTCAATCATTTTAGGAATTTTGTAATCGGCTAATTTTTCTTGACAAAATAACCTAATATCTGAAGCATTACATTCACCATCGGCGACAATTACTGCCTTGATTTTTTCGGTTCTACAAGACTTATTATGCTAAAATATTAGTAGAATCGTCATAAATCAAGAAAATGAAACGACAGTTAGCTAAACTTCTTTCTCTTGCAGGAGTAAATGTAAAATCAAAAAA
>JASJBX010000243.1 GCA_030066295.1 Crocosphaera sp. | reverse complement strand
CCGACGGGCCAGAATGGACAAGTTTCAAAAAACTGATGTCTGATTATAATGAGGCGGGATTAACTCAGATACCCTTGCTTGTATCCTACCGCTAGACCTGAAAAATTGTGCGGGTATTAGTTTTAAATTAGTTTAAAATTCAATTTTAAATTATAGATTAAATTCTTTGTTGTCAACTTATTTTTGTGATCAACGGGTTTTGATGTCTCGATTTGGTACAATAATTATGATTACAGCTGATAATAGTGAAGTAATATTGCCTGTTCATCAAGCTAGTATTCTTTGGAACGGAGAGGAGAAAGAAGTGCGTGTACTGGCTACTGGACGACGGCCTTTACTCGGTACTGCTTTGCTAGAAGAATATGAACTTGTTATTCAATTTACAGAAGGTGGTTTAGTAACCATCGAAGACTTATAAAACTTACCCTAAACAAATTATTATTAAAATATTCTGGATTGTATTTTCAATTATTGCTTCTTCATGTATTAAACTTATACTTAATAACATAATAACTTTTTAAACTTTTTCATCAAAATTAACTCGTTTATATAACTCCTCTAAACTAATTTCAAAATCAACGGAATTTAAAGATAATTTACTTTCTTTTGTTTCATATTCCGTTAACATCCATTGATGATCAGCCGTTTTCACAAAATGCTCAACTAACACACTATATTGATCAATTAAAACATATTCTTTAAACTCAGGAATCGACCGATAAAAACGAAATTTATCTCCTCGATCTCTTGCTTGAGTTGATTTCGATAAAACTTCCACAATAATACTAGGATTCGTAATGGTTGTGGTTCCTGGAGGGTGATAAATAGGCTGTCTTTCAACTACCATAATATCAGGATAAGTATATTGACGATAACGGGGAATCCATAGACGAACATCTCCGACAAAGACCTCCGCATTTTGTTCTCTTAAAGCAAAATTTAAGTAGGTACAAAACTCAAGAACAAGACGGTTGTGATTAGTAGTTCCTCCAGTCATTAGCACAATTTCTCCATTGTGATATTCATGTTTTTCGTCTGATGCTTCTTCTAATTTTAAATACTCTTCTGGTGTATAAATTTTATTTTCTGTTGCAACAGTCATAATATTGTTTTCAAATTTTTAAAGACTCACTATTCTAGTTTAACCAATTTTTTCTAAAGTCTTGGTGTTCTTTTATTTTCATATTTTACAGAATAAATACTATTGTGCTGCCAAAAGAGGATGGTTTGTTGCAACAAGCAAACTTATGTAGAGAAATATTAATTTTTTAGGTTATGCCCTTCATAAAGCGTCAATCTAGAAATAGATATTAAAAATTCCCAAAAAACATCCATTACCTGCCTGTAGTAATAGCACACTAAGAAGGAATCACTAACGTTTCGGCTACGCTCAACGTTAGATTATACACACCAAAGGGAATTTAGGAGGACAAAATGGGTATCGCTACAGTTAACCCAGCAACGGGAGAAACCATTAAAATTTTTGAACCGCTTACAGCAGAAGACATTGAGGTTAAACTCGCCCTCGGTGAAGCTACCTTTAAACAGTATCGTAAAATTCCCCTCGAACAAAAGAGTCAATGGTTAAACGCAGCCGCCGATATCTTAGAAAGAGATCAACGGAAACTAGGGGAAATCATGACCCTAGAAATGGGAAAACCGATCAAAAGTGCGATCGCAGAAGTAAAAAAATGCGCCTTAGTGTGTCGTTATTATGCCGATAACGCCGCTAACTTTCTCAAAGATGTCCCCGCCGAAACCGATGCCAGTCGTAGCTTTATCCGTTATCAACCGTTAGGAATTATTTTAGCGGTGATGCCCTGGAACTTCCCTTTGTGGCAAGTATTTCGCTTTGCAGCCCCCGCCTTAATGGCCGGTAACGTGGGCATCCTCAAACACGCTTCTAATGTGCCTCAATGCGCCTTAGCAGTGGAAGCCATCCTCGAAGAAGCCGGGTTTCCCGCCGGTTGTTTCCAAACCCTTCTCATCGGCGCATCTCAAGTAGAATCTATCATTAATGATGCCAGAGTCAAAGCAGCCACCTTAACCGGAAGCGAACCCGCCGGGGCCAGTTTAGCCGCTGCTGCTGGTAAACAGATTAAGAAAACCGTTTTAGAATTAGGGGGCAGTGATCCCTTCATCGTTTTAGAAAGTGCCGATATTGAAGCAGCAGCCACCACCGCCGTTACGGCTAGGATGTTAAACAATGGCCAGTCTTGTATTGCAGCCAAACGTTTTATCCTAGCCGAGTCCATCGCCGATCAATTTCAAGCCTTACTCGTCGAAAAATTTAAAGCTTTGAAAGTGGGTGATCCGATGAACGAAGAGACAGACATTGGCCCCTTAGCCAATGCTTCGATGTTATTAGAACTGGATCAACAAGTTCAGGAAACCGTGACAAAAGGAGGCACAATAGTATTAGGGGGTCAGGTGATCAGCGATCGCCCCGGTTACTTTTATCCGCCTACCATTTTAACCGATATTCCCGTGGATTCCCCTGGTTATTACGATGAGTTCTTTGGTCCGGTGGCTTTACTCTTCCGAGTTAAAGATATCGACGAAGCCATTGAAATAGCCAATGATACCATCTTTGGATTAGGGGCCAGTGGTTGGACAAATGAGCCCAACGAACAAGAACAACTGATCGAAGACATTGAAGCGGGATGTGTGTTCATTAATGGGATGGTCAAATCCGATCCCCGACTGCCTTTCGGGGGAATCAAGCGATCGGGTTACGGACGGGAATTAAGCATTGAAGGGATGCAAGAATTTCTTAATGTTAAAACCGTGTGGATTAAGTGAGGAATCCATCATAAACAGTGGTTTTTGTCAAGGATCTTTCGTTAAATTAGACATAAGAGAAATTTGATAATCCATCCGCAACTCCCGAAAAGGTTTAGGCACCAAGATTTCGGGAGTCACTATTGACTAATCAGTATAAGGGAAAACTCACATGGGGGAAATGAACACAGCCGAATTATTAGTAAGATGCCTCGAAAATGAAGGGGTAGAGTATATTTTTGGCCTGCCAGGGGAAGAAAACTTACACATTCTCGAGGCACTCAAAGACTCTTCGATTCAATTTATCACCACCCGTCATGAACAAGGGGCGGCCTTTATGGCTGATGTCTATGGACGACTCACCGGCAAAGCTGGAGTCTGTTTATCTACCCTCGGGCCAGGGGCAACCAATTTGATGACGGGGGTAGCCGATGCTAACCTAGATGGTGCGCCTTTAGTAGCCATTACGGGACAGGTAGGAACAGACCGAATGCACATTGAGTCCCATCAATACCTAGACTTAGTAGCGATGTTTGCTCCCGTGACCAAATGGAACAAACAAATCGTTCGTCCGAGTATTACCCCGGAAGTCACCCGTAAAGCTTTTAAACTGGCACAAAGCGAGAAACCTGGGGCGGTTCATATCGATTTACCGGAAAATATTGCAGCCCTACCGGTTGAGGGTCGACCGTTAACCAAAGACTCCCAGGAAAAAACCTACGCTTCTTATCGTAGTTTAAACGCAGCGGCCATGGCTATTTCTAAGGCCAAAAATCCTTTGATTTTAGTGGGCAATGGAACTATTCGGGCCCACGCCAGTGAAGCGTTAACGGAGTTTGCAACGCTTTTGAACATTCCTGTGGCTAATACATTTATGGGTAAAGGGGCGGTTCCTTATACTCATCCTCTATCCTTGTGGACTGTGGGACTCCAACAGCGAGATGTCATTACCTGCGCTTTTGAACAAAGCGACCTGGTTATTGCCATCGGGTATGATTTAATCGAATATTCCCCGAAAAAATGGAACCCAGAAGGGACGACACCCATTATCCATATTGGCATGGAACCGGCGGAAATTGATAGCAGTTACATTCCCCTAGTGGAAGTGGTGGGAGATATTAGTGACTCCCTAATGGATATTTTAAAACGGGCTGATCGTCAGGGGAAATCAACCTCTGTGGCCGCTGGTTTACGGACTAAGTTAGTCACAGAATATGAAAATTATGCCCACGACGAAGGGTTTCCCATTAAACCGCAAAAAATTATCTACGATCTGCGTCAGGTCATGGGTCCCGAAGATATCGTTATTTCCGATGTGGGGGCCCATAAAATGTGGATGGCCCGTCATTATCATTGCGATACCCCGAATACTTGTCTCATTTCTAACGGGTTTGCAGCGATGGGTATTGCTATCCCCGGGGCGATCGCAGCGAAGTTAGTAGCTCCCGATAAAAAGGTGGTTGCTGTGACAGGGGATGGCGGTTTTATGATGAATTGTCAGGAGTTAGAAACGGCTTTGCGGGCTGGTACACCTTTTGTTACCTTAATTTTCAATGACAATGGTTATGGTCTAATTGAATGGAAGCAAATCAATCAATTTGGTAAGTCTTCTTTTATTAAGTTTACCAATCCAGATTTTGTTAAATTTGCCGAAAGTATGGGGTTAAAAGGGTATCGTGTGGAGTCGGCTGATGATTTAGTTCCTACCTTGAAAACAGCCTTAGAACAAGGGGTTCCGGCGGTGATTGATTGTCCGGTTGATTATGGGGAAAATATTCGTTTCTCGCAAAAGGCTGGGGATTTAAGTTGTCAAGTTTGGGAGTAATTTGTAGGGTGGGCATTGCCCACCTCACAATAGCAACAATCCATATAATAATTAGGTTTCTTCGGTTTGATTGTCCGAAGCAGTTAAGGACTGTTGGCCAGAAGCAGAAATAATTTTGCTCATCCCTTTATCATAATTAGAGGCGATCGCTAAAAAGGCGCCAGCTAAAACATAGATAGGTAAGGGCAAAATAAAGCCTTTTACCCATTGATACAACTGCACTAAGACAAATAAAACAAAAACGGTACTAATCCATAACCGCATAGCCATCTCCTCTCGCCCTCAACGATCATATTTTAGCCTATGGATGAGATAAACTATTCAACCACCCTGCCTCCTCGGGATTTTTTGGGTTATTTATCATGTGTTGATGGAGAAAAAATAATAATAATAACTGAACATAGTATAAACAAAAAGTTCAAAAGATGGCTAGAAAAGGAATAAAGTATCTCTAACTAAGGTCGAGACGTTGTACACAACGCCTCGACTGTATTTTCTAGGAACTTCTAGATTCCTCTCAAAAAATTAACCCAGAGGAACTTTAACCACTTTATTTTTTTCTTCTTCGGCTTTAGGTAATGTTAGACTCGGAATGGTGTATTTCCCCTCAGATGATTAAATCGAGGTTTTTCTGTTCTTAGTTATAACTTGAACTGGTTCTAAATTTTTGTAAACAATCGTCTCCATAAACCCCTTAATTAAAAAGGATTATAAAAAAAAATAAAAGAATCCTGCTTAATTCATAGAATCAGAGATACATTAATAGTTAACTAGAGGTGTGAGAGTTATTTTGACCTAGCATTGATCAATAAAATGCGCGGTTTCCAGACTAAAAAAGATTAGCGGTTAATTGACTGTGATTCTTAGCCAGCTAATGCCCCAATTTAGTATGGATAATTAGGTTCTGTTAAGATAAATTTAAGGAATTAAACATGATGGCTCGCTGGTTATTTTCTTCCCTAGTTTTGGGGTTATTCTCCCCTTTAATGATTTCTAATAATGTAGCAATCAGTGCCGAACCTCAACAGATAGCTTATAACATGGCGCGACCTTGTAATACTTGTTTACATTTAGTGCCATCTGGGATGACCAATCAACAAAAAAATCCCATTTATTTACTGAGAGTCTATCATCAAGGCCAACTGTTATATACGTTTGAAACCGTTGCTGGTCGCCATTTTACCCAAACTCGTAACCGTGATCAAGCAGGAACCGAAGCCCCATTACCCGATGGAAATTATACCATCAGTTCCCATAGTGTTCCCGGAACTTTAGTGGAGGTGGGGGGACGTTTTTTGCCGGTTTACCCTCAATTTTCTACTGGCAGAAGTGCTTTGGGAATTCACTATGATCCCAGTTATAATAAAGATAATGGAGAGGATGGAACGGCTGGTTGTATTGGCTTGAGTTCTCGTTCGCATTTTGCCACCTTATTAAGTTTTGTTGAAACCTATAAACCTCAATTATTGATCGTTGACATTCAGTAAACTTAATTTTTCTCATTTTTAAAGAATTAGGCATTAATTATGAAATTTAAACTGACCAGAAAATCAGGGGTTCAAGCCCCGTCCTTTAGGACGCACAGTCTGAAAAACTGTGCTAGAATGATACCGTTAGGTTGAGTGTCAATTAATGTTTGTTCTCGAATACAAAGTTTATCCCAAACAATACCAAATAGATGCCATCAATGAAGCCATTAGAGCAACTCAGTTTGTTCGGAATAAAGTGCTTCGTTTCTGGATGGATAATCGTGGT
>JASJBX010000242.1 GCA_030066295.1 Crocosphaera sp. | reverse complement strand
AACAGAAGCATCAGCAATAATGGTTTCAACTAATACTAATTGATCGGTTCCAGAACCACCACCTTTTTTAACGGTTCCTGTGGGTAAAAGAGTAATTGATTGTCCTAAATTACTGTAATTAATGCTATCACTACCAGAACCACCGTCAACTAAGTCATTTCCTTTTGTTCCAAAAAAGGTATCACTCCCTCCATTACCAAATAAATCGTTATCCTGACTATCCCCGGTAATGGTATCGTTTTGATTAGTTCCTTTGACATCATCAAAGTTTCGTACAGTTCGAGTTAAAGTACCAACACCGGGAATATTATTAACAATTAAGGTTTCTTTTTCTAAATTAACATTGATAGAAACCGGCGCACCGGCACTAGAGGTATCAATGGTATTATTACTAGCAGAGGCATCAGCAATAATGATTTCTACTTCCACTAAGGTATCGCTGCCAAAACCACCACCTTTTTGAACGATTCCTGTGGGTAAAAGGGTGATAGATTGTCCTAGGTGGCCATAGTTCGCGGTGTCTTTTCCTGCTTGTCCTTCCAGGGTGTCATTCCCTTTACTACCGTAAAAGGTATCATCTCCATTTCCACCTGTAATAAAGTCATTTCCTCCATCACCATAGAGAAAGTCATTGCCATCTCCTCCACTTATATTGTCATCACCGTTACCACCTCTGACTG
The DNA here is from genome assembly GCA_030066295.1 of Crocosphaera sp. Lineage (GTDB taxonomy): Bacteria > Cyanobacteriota > Cyanobacteriia > Cyanobacteriales > Microcystaceae > Crocosphaera. Next base: position 5,558 of record JASJBX010000242.1, on the reverse strand, counting down.
TATCGTTTCCAGCTAACGCAACGATAGTATCATCACCATCCAACCCATTGATAAAATCATTTCCGGATGTTCCTATGAGAAAGTCATTCCCAGGGGTTCCCAATATACCGGGAAAGGGAATAAATATTGGGTCAGGATAAGGGAACAAGATGGGTTCGATGGGTTCATATGTTAATTCAATCGGTTCTATTAGTAATTTATCCATTATTTTTACAAAACTTAATATTTTATTCCTCTGAATTGTAACACACTTTTACAAAAAAGCAACCCTTTATTTTAGGTATAGAAGTATACATAAATTATCAATATTTTATCTATTCTATTAATAGTATTAATTGATTATAAAAAAATGTTACTAAAATTTGAAAGCACAAGGGATATCTTAACTATTAATGTCAGACATATTGAAAACATTTTCTAGACAGACTATCAATCACTAAAAATGTCTTACAGCTAAAGAAATAGAAATTTTAAATTTGCTATTTCTTTTATTTTTTGCCAAATAAAATAACATAATTTTTGTGAAATTCTTGTCTAAATTCTGAATTCTTTTGTAGTTTTTTAACCAAATTATTAACAGTATCTTGTGAATTTTCCCAACCTGGATAACGGGTATTGAGTAAGATATAATCAAACTCTTCTATATCAATGGGTTCTCTATCTTTTATGGCTAATTTAATGACAGTACGATGAGTTAAATGGGGAGAGATTTGGGGAGAGGTTAAAACTTTAGCTTCAGCAGGAACTAATTTAACCGCTTCTCTCATGGCTGATACTGTTTCAAATTGTTCTAAATATCGAGAGGTAAAATAACCATATTTTCCTAATGCTAAAAAAGCAATCAATGACCATAATATTATATATTTGGGTTGAAAAATTAAGCTTTTATTGGCGGACAAAGTAGCAATAACTGATAATAATAAGAAGGGTAAAATAGCAATTGAATATTGATGCACTAAATCTTTTTGTGGTTGATAATCGGTTAATAAATTTAAAGTTAATGGGGGAATGGCAGCGACTAAAGGGGTTAAATAACGAGGGGATAAACCCCAAATAATCGGGATAAATAATAAGATAATATATTCTAAATTGGCCAAGGTAAAAATACGACTTAAGATAATATTAGGTCGTAAAATTAAATTAGTGATAATCTCTATTACTGAGTCCCCTAAAAAAGAATAACGTCCCACGGCTGCTACTTCATCCCCACTAAATTGAGGAATAATTAATTGTGTGGTAATAATAAACCAAAACACGCCTAAACATAAAGCTAAAAATCCATACTTTTTTCTATTTTCAAATAATAATAACCAGACTCCCATTGCTGCAACGGTTAAAGATAAGACTGCTTTACAACTCAAAATTAAAATAATAGCAACAACAAACTGTAAAAATTTCTTTGATCTTGCTGCTAACACTGCCCAAAATATAGTAGGTAAGGCAATAACTTCTGAATGAAAATCGAATAAATTGACGTTAAAAATCAAAGGATAGAGTAAATAAACACCAACTATGGTTAATGCTAGATTATCTTTTAAATTAGCTTGTTTAGCCAATAAATACAAAGGAAAAATAGAACAAGATAAAGCGATGGCTTGGACTAAAAATAACCAATGAACATTCGGATAAATAATATAAAATAAAGCTAACGGATAAAAAATAAAAGCAGCATGATCCCCCAAAATATGATCCTCAGAAAAAGAAACAATGGGAGGTTTTCCTTGACTAATTAAATAAAGAGATTGATCAAACCAACCTAAATCTAACGCATTGGATTGAAATAACCAATGACGGAAACTAGCACAGACAAATAAAATTAAACTGCTAATTCCAAATATTAGCCATAATGTACGGGGAACTTTCATAATGAATTAGGAACAGAATGTACTAATCTTAAGATAATCCTCTAAAAATTTCTGTTCCCTATTCCCCGTTCCCTGTTCCCTAAATTAACGATTTTGTGACTTATAAAAAGGCTTTTTAACCACTTTAGCCGGGTAAAATTTTCCCCTGATTTCTACCTCAAGGCTTGTTCCTATTTTACCTAATTCTGTGGGAACATAGGCCAAGGCGATCGCTTTTCCCACAGTAGGACCAAGGGTGCCACTGGTGATTTCCCCGACAATTTTGCCCCCAGAAGCCACTGGATAGCCATGACGGGCAATTCCCTTTCCTTCCATTTCCAACCCCACTAAACGGCGTTTAACCCCTTCTGTGGCTTGTTTTTCTAATACCTCTCGACCAATAAACTCACCCTTGCCGTCCAAATGGACTAACCATTTTAACCCAGCTTCTAAAGGAGTGGTATGATCATCAATATCTTGACCATAGAGGGACATGGCTGCTTCTAGACGTAGGGTATCTCTCGCCCCTAACCCACAAGGGGTAACTCCGGCTTGCAGTAGCGATCGCCATAAGTCTTGTCCCCCTTCTGGATCGATCATAACTTCAAAGCCATCTTCTCCAGTGTAGCCGGTGCGGGCAATAAAGGCAGGATATCCCAATACCTCGGTTTCTACATGGCCAAAGAAAGATAGTTGCGTTAAGTCTGCGTTGACAAAAGGCTGTAATTTTTCTACGGTTTGGGGGCCTTGTACTGCTAATAATACCTTTTGTGAGGATAAATCGGTAAAATTAAGAGTGGTTGACCCTAAATTAGACAATATCCACTTTTTATCCTTATCTTTCGTGGCTGCATTGACAATAATAACCGCTTTTTCTTCCCCTTGACAGTAAACGATAATATCATCAATAATGCCACCATCGGGGTTTAATAAGACGGTATATTGAGCCTTACCAGGGGTCAAGCGACTTAAATCCGAGGGGACTAGGGATTGTAGCATAGAGATTAATCCTTCCCCTTCTAAAGTAAACTTACCCATGTGGGAAATATCAAACATTCCCACCTCGTTTCTCACCGCATTATGTTCCAGTTTCAAACCCGTAAACTGTACCGGCATTTCCCAACCAGAAAACGCCGTCATTTTTGCTTTTTGTTGAACAATGAGATCGTATAGAGGGGTACGCAAAAGAGAATCAGAAACGTTAGAATTAGCCACAGGAATATCTTGATAACCAGCGAGTTATATTTTAGTTTGAGCGTTACATATTGTAAATGTTAAATATTATGGATCATTTTTTCCAATTTGAACAGGAATTTGTTGAGTCTTTACACTGTATCCCGATGATTGTCCGTCTCAAGTTAGATACTTGTGGGGTAAAACTCAAATTAATGCACTGGAATCAATTTACCTCTGAAGAAAAAAAAGTCTTAATTAATATGGCTTGTGAAACTCCCGAAGAAGCACAGTTATGTCACAATTTTTTACAAACTTTAGTCACTGAAAAAACAGGAAATCCTGCTAAAATTTTACCCATTGATGATAATCCTCCTTGGTTAAATAATGAGCATATTCCTGAAGAAGTTCAAAAAAAAGCAGCAGAATTCAACAAACAAATTACTCTCGAACAGTGGGATAGACTAACCCCCTTACAACGATTTGCTTTAATTAAATTAAGTCGTCCCAGTCATGAAAATAGTAACTTTTATCCTGCTTTACAGGAGTTTAATTTATAACTTGTCATTTCGAGGTACTTACTATGTCGTCTCATCTTAATCCTAATATTATTCAAACCGAAATCTACGAAAGATTAACAATTAACCCTGAACAGTTAAAACATTTTTGTGAATCTAATTATATTGCTGAATTAGCGGTTTTTGGTTCTATTTTAAGAGATGATTTTTCTGCCAATAGTGATGTTGATTTACTCATTACTTATCTCCCTTCAGCCCCTAGAGGATTATTAGAAAACATTAAACTCAAAGAAAAAATGGAAAATCTTTTTCATCGCCCTGTGGATTTAATTAGCAAAACCAGTATCGAAAATAGTCCCAATTGGATTAAACGCCAGAACATTCTTAACCAGTCTGAGGTTCTTTATTATGCGTGATCTAGGGACTTTATTGGATATTTACCAATCCATTATTTTGGTTTTTAACTATAGTCAGAATGTTACGTATAAACAATTGAAAAATAATCAAGAGAAACAGGATGCGATTTTGAGAAGAATTACTATTGTTGGAGAAGCAACAAAAAGATTATCTCCAGAGTTCAGAGACAAACATTCTACTATCCCTTGGAAACAAATAGCTGGTATGCGAGATATTATTAGTCATAAATATGATGATCTGACTAACGATCTTCAGGATAAACAGCAACTTGCGGGAACGTCTTGGATGGGAGAATATTTCGGTCAAGAAATTTATTCGACCATCTTCCGTTTAGAAGAATCTCCCCATAAACAAGGTGAAATTTGGGCTGGTAGTGATGATGGATTAATTCATTTGACCAAAGATGGGGGTAAAACTTGGGAAAATGTTACGCCTCCGAATTTACAACAAAGTTGCTAGTGAAATGGATCAAGTAATGGCATCTTTTAACCGTCAACTTGAAACAGAAATGGCACAATTTGAGCAATTAATTGGCTAATTTTGCTGAATATTATACCAATTTCCTAAAGTAGGGGTTAACGGCCGTTAACCCTTAAAATATAAACATCTGTAGTCTCAATTGATGACAATGGTACATTAGTATGACTTACAACATTTTATTCATCCTGACCGATCAAGAACGTTATTTTGCACCAGAAAGCTTACCCAGTAATTATTCATTATCTGGTAGAGAAAGACTCCGTAATGAAGGCATTTCTTTTACTAAAATGATGGGATTAAAGCCTAAAATTACCGCCAAAATTTGTAAAGGGAATGAAAGTGGTTATGTAGCAGAATGCGTCGAAATTGCGGTTGTGACGCAGGGAAACACCTTAGATGAAGTGGTTAATCATCTTAAGGAAGCGGTATCCTTACATTTAGAAGGAGAAGATCCCAGAGAGTTTGGCTTAGTCGAAAAGCCTATTTTATCGATTCTTTCACTTCAAACACCCAATTAAGTTTTAAAAATACGTGAAAACAGACAGTATTTTCTATCGTCTCTTTCAAACCTTCCCTCAAAGTTTCTTTGACTTATTAAATCTTCCCCCAGAAACCGTTAATTCTTATCAATTTTCTTCTGTAGAAGTCAAACAACTAGCTTTCCGTTTAGATGGGGTATTTATTCCTAATAACATCCATCATCCCCTTTATTTTGTTGAGGTACAATTTCAAAAAGATGAACGGTTTTACTCCCGTTTTTTTAGTGAAATATTTCTCTATCTTCATCAAAGTGAATTAAGCAATAATTGGCAAGGGGTAGTGATTTATCCCAATCGTCAAATTGAAAGCCAAGAAATCAGCCGTTATAGAGAATTATTGAAGACTGAGAGAGTCAGGCGTTTTTATCTCGATGAATTGAGTAGAATAGAATCAGTAGGCATTAAAACCCTGAAATTGATAGTGGAACCGGAAACTGAAGCCATTGAACAGGGAAGACAGTTAATTGAACAAGTCAGACAACAATTGACTGATGCTAGACAACAGCAAGAAATCCTACAATTGATAGAAACCATCCTTATCTATAAACTACCAAAAATGAATCGCCAGGAGATAGAAGCCATGTTTA
>JASJBX010000241.1 GCA_030066295.1 Crocosphaera sp. | reverse complement strand
CATTAATTTTGATTATAGTTTAAAAGATTTTTCTGTGCTGAAACTTATTGATTTGTCAGGAAATTCTTGGTCAAAAGTGGCATAAATTTTTGAGTAACTTATTCAGCAAACCCTAATTACGGATCAAGATTTAAGAGATATACAAACAAAACTCGAAAGAAATAACTATAAGCTAAAAATAGATTTAATTAATGAAGGTGCAAGACGAAGATTATTGAATGGAAATCATGATATGTAATTCATAACATTTCATCTTCTCTAGTATAAATATTTTCTCGACTAATCGCTTCATCTGACAAAGGTTGAATACTAACATCAACCGAACGATTAATAAATTGATTTAACTTTTCTTCCCATGCTTTATACTCTAAAGATTCTGATTGCTGTTTATCTTTATTTTCTAAGCTTTCTTGAATTAAAAGAGAAATATATTTTTCAACAGATAAACCTTTTAACTTAGCTTCTTGTTGTATTTTATTTTCTAATTCAGGGTCAAGGTTTAAGGTAATCATACTTATACACTGACTCAACTTTATCTTAATTATACCAATAATACAGGATGATTAAGTTTGCGAGAAGTATAAACAAAAACTGCTTGTAAATCTTCCTTTTCAAGATCAGGCATTTCTGCTAATATTTCCTCAGAAGATAACCCAGATGCAAACAAATCTAACACATCTGACACCCTAATTCTCATCCCTCGAATACAGGGACGCCCCCCACATTGTTTAGGATTAATGGTAATTCTTTCTAATAATTCAGGCATTTCATTAACATCCTATTTATCATAACGTTGATCGCTTCAATATCAATTTATTCACTGATAACTTTTTTCTGTTTGAGACGATATTGAGTTAAAGGACTTTTATTAATATCCTCCTCAACTTTAGCAATTAATTCATCTAATTGTTCATTCAAAACATCAAATTGTTGGCAATTTTCTTGTAATTTTTGTGCCATTCGTTCAAACTTTTCTGAATTAGAGGACTGTATCATAATAAACCAACATCTCCTTTAGACTCGATAATAGTAGCTTGTGACGCAGCTAGATTAGCTTCTGCTTGCTCTATACTCTTCTCTAACAATTGTAATGTATTAACATCTGCATTGGGTTGAGCTTCAGCAATACGTAACATTAAAGTTTGTATACGAGTATAAGCATTTCTGAGACGTTCGGTAATATTGTCTAATGCTTCAAATGCTGTCATGGTTTCTTCTGTTTCCCCAAATTGTTCTACTATCTTATATTCTAAGTCTTTCGCTTGATCCAGAACAATTAAAAGCTGTTTTTGTAACTCTAAAACCCTTGTCAACATTTCATCAGAAATTTTGGCCATATTAGTTATGTGTTTAAATTAATCTTTATAAACTTGTGTCAATTTCATCAAACATTATAACATTGTATAGAATATAGTAAAGATGAGATTAGTAAGAAAATATGAATACTATAGCTTTAATGTTAATTATAATACTTAACTGTCGTTTCTGATTCTAAATAAAGTTCCATGTTGTTGTAAAATAGTATAAGACTCTGAATAGGAATAATTAGTTTATGAAGTCTATAACCACTGATCAAGTTTGTTGGACAATTTCTGATTTAGAGGGATTACCTGATAATAGCAACCGTTATGAAATCATTAATGGGCAATTATTTGTGACTCGCGCACCTCATTTAGATCATCAAGATATTGCTGGAAATATATATGCAGAATTAAGAAATTGGTCACGAAAAAAACAGCTAGGAAAAGCTTTTATGACTCCAGGAATTATTTTTTCTGATGAAAAAGATATTAAACGAGATCGTCAAACGAAGTTAAAATTATATTCAATTCATGGAGTTTGTGAATATTGGATTATTGATCGCCAACAACAATTAATAGAGGTTTATCTTCGTGAACAGGGTATCTTAAAAAAGGGAATGACTTTATACAATGCGGATCAACTAACCAGTCCTTTATTACTTGATTTTAGTTGTAAGATTAAAGAAATTTTTGAGAATTAATAGAAATAGAGAGGTTAAGTAAATGATACGAGATTTAAGTATTAAAAATTATCGTTGTTTTGAAGATTTTTACGTTGATGGTTTAGCACAAGTTAACTTAATTGTTGGGGATAATAATACTGGTAAAACAAGTTTATTAGAAGCTATTTATCTTTTAGTCAATCAAGCCAAAAATAACAATGAGCAAGTAGCATTAGTTGACATTTTAGAACATAGATTTGAATTTATAGGAAATAACACAAAACAAACATCTCAGTTTATAGAAAAATATATATTCAATAACTTATATTATGGATATAATAATGAATTTGATTCAAGAAAAGCATACAGTATATCGATTTCGTCTTCCCAAGAACAATCGATCCAATTAACTATAAATTTCAAAAATTTGCATTCTTCTTCATCTGAAGTAGATATAATTTTTCAAGAAGTAATAGGTAAAGAGAATCAATTTTATCGACTTATCGATTATTCAGTTAGAGAATATGTTTCATACAATAATGCAAATAAAAAAATGAGAGTTTTTTATAGGAAAAAGCACGGAAATGAATGGTTTAACTTATCAACCAATCAAATAAATGAAATATATATGGGTTTTCATTATCCTTGTAACTGTAATTTCTTATTTAATGATCAACAACCAAAATACAAAATAGACGATTTATGGGATTCTATTATTTTAGAAGCAAAAGAAGACAAAATCATAGAAGCTTTACAAATTATAGATCCTAATATAGAAAAAATACATCTACCTATTAAACAAATTCCTAGATTTCCTTTTCTAAAAATCAAAGACATGAATCATTATATTCCTATTAACAGTATGGGACAAGGAATGTCTAAAATACTTATCTTAGGGATGTTAATAATAAGAAGCGAAAATGGAGTATTATTAGTGGATGAAATAGAAACAGGATTACATTACAAAGCACAAACAGATATGTGGCGTTTACTGATAAAAACTGCCCAAGAATTAAATGTACAAATCTTTGCGACTACCCATAGTTGGTATTGTATTTGTGCTTATCAAGAAGCATTAGAAGATATAGAAGATCAATCAGTTGGTAAACTATTTAGACTAGATAGTAAATACGGAAAACTTAGGGCAGTAGAATATAAAGCAGATGGAATTTATATTGCTGTTAACCAAGGAATTGAGGTACGTTAAATGGCAAAAAGAAAAAATCACGTCAACCTCATCCACAGCAACTTTTAGTAGAAGGAGATAATGATAGGCACGTTATTTGGGCATTATGTCAAAAATATAATGTACCTAAAAAATTTGTCATAGAATTACCTGATTCTATAGAATTACCTGATGATGATCAATTACAATTAAAAGCTAACGAATCTATGAATAAATTGAGATTAAAAAGTTAACCATGAAAACACTTGATTAACTGTCAAACTGAGTTCAATTTCTGGTAAAATAGGTAAAGTATCATCTCCACTTAATAACTGTACTTTTTGCTCAGCAAATACAATCAAAACCGTTTCTTCATTAGGATCGATTAACCACCCTAACTTTGTACCACTTTCAGAACAAATCAGCAGCTTTTTTAATACTTTAGTTTGACTTTGTTCTGGTGATAAAATTTCAATAGACCAATCAGGATAAAGATCAAAACGGTTAGCAATACGTCCTGAAGTGGTACGGGGTATTCTTTCCCACCGAAAGACACTAATATCAGGAACGATAACATTATCATTTAAAATACATCTTAATTCAGGAAAACCACAAGCAATTTTATTGTTTTCAGCAACTTTGTTAATGGTTGAACAAAGTTTATATTGTAGGCGACTGTGTTCCCCTTGCGGCATTATTTTTTTAATTATTTTACCATCAATTAATTGAGACGCTGGTTGAGTTTCAGGTAGTTGTAAAAACTCATCTAAACTAATAATAGAAGTTGTTGTTTTCATTCTATTTTTAGTAATATTTTAACTAATAAAGGATCAGGTGGACATTACGCCCACCTAACTAAGATAATAATTAAGCTTCGTCTAAAGCAGCAATACCAGGTAAAGTTTTACCTTCTAGCAGTTCTAAACTCGCCCCACCACCAGTGGAAATGTGGCTCATTTTCTCAGCAACCCCCACCTTTTCAACTGCAGCAACAGAGTCACCACCGCCGATAATAGTAGTGGTGCCGGTACCGGTTAAGTCTGCTAACGTATTAGCGATCGCCTCGGTTCCCACAGCGAATTTATCAAATTCAAATACCCCCATTGGGCCATTCCAAATCACCGCTTTACACTCAGCTAAAGCATTCTTGAAGACTTCCACAGAATCAGGACCAATATCTAACCCCATCCAACCGTCTTCGATGTTGTCAATGCTGGTGGTTTTAGCATTAGCATCTGGAGCAAAATTATCCGCTAAAACTACATCGGTAGGTAGTAATAAGTCTACTCCTTTCTCTTTAGCTTTAGCTTCTAAAGACTTAGCCAATTCCAGCTTATCCTCTTCTACTAAAGACTTACCCACACTGAGGCCACGGGCTTTATAAAAGGTGAAAATCATGCCCCCACCGATGAGCAATTTATCGCATTTATCTAATAACGTTTCAATCACACCGATTTTACTAGATACCTTAGAACCGCCAATAATAGCAGCCAAAGGACGCTGGGGGTTTTCAATAGCAGCTTGTAGATATTGCAGTTCCTTTTCGATCAAATAACCAGCAACACTGGGACTTAAATAATGGGTTACCCCTTCAGTGGAAGCATGGGCCCGGTGTGCCGTCCCAAACGCATCATTAACGTATAAGTCTGCATTGGCTGCTAACTGCTTAGCAAACTCAGGATCATTACCTTCTTCTTCTGCATGGAAACGGAGATTTTCCAGTAAAGCCACCTGACCATTTTCTAGCTTAGCAATGGCTGCAGCTACAGAGTCACCCACACAGTCATCACACATGGTGATTTCTTGTCCTAATAACTCGCCTAAACGGGCTGCAACAGGCTTTAAACTCATGCTTTCGACAACTTTACCCTTGGGACGGCCCATGTGGCTACAGAGGATAACTTTCGCCCCATTGCTGATTAATTCTTTGATGGTAGGTAGTGCTGCACGAATACGAGTATCATCGGTGATGGTTCCATTATCCAAAGGAACGTTAAAATCAACCCTTACTAATACGCGCTTTCCGGCGAGATCCGCTGCTGATAAATTAGCTACTGTTTTCTTAGACACAGTCAATATCCTCCAATGATGGCTGAGTGATGCTTAAAAAAAGATTAAATCAGCTTGTGCTTAAATACAAGCACCCCAACCCCTGAGACGATAAGATAGAGATGGGGGAAGGCGATCGCTTTGTTGCTGATTGTACCTGAATCGGTATCCAGGAGAAAGATCAACTATGTTTAAAACAATTTTGTTCCCAGTCGATCAGAGTCGAGAAACCCGTGAAGCAGCCGAAACAGTGATTAATCTCGTCAAAACCTATGATAGTCGTTTAATTTTGTTATCGGTAGTAGAAAAAACCCCGGATGGCCAGGGAATTTCCCAAGGAGGAATTATGACTTCTCCTGAGGCCGTGGCCCAGTTGTTACAAGGGGCCCAAGCTTTGTTTGCCAATCAAGGGATTGAAGCCGAAATTATTGAACAGGAAGGAAAGCCCCCGTTTATCATTTGTGATGTGGCTGATGAAAAAAATGTCGAGTTAATCATCATGGGGTCACGAGGACTCGGTTTAACCACTGAAGGGGCTTCCGAAAGTGTCACCAATTTAGTGATTAATCTTGCCCCTTGTCCTATTTTGATTATTCCCTAAATGGGTTAAATTTCATTGTCTGTTTTTCACCTTCTCCCTGTTGATAATACAGGGTTTTTTATTAGATAATATTTTAGAACAATATTTAAGTATTATAGACACGGCATCGAAAACTCCTGTTTTTAAACAGTTGATAGTCTAATCTTTGTGATGGTACTTTTTCATGAATTTTGGCCACTCCCACTCTAACTTTATTCCTAAAATGTGGAGATTTGTGATAGTATTTTTAGCTTATTTGGCGAGAAGCCCCACACTTTGTTTTCAATCAAAAATAATTAAACAAGTGTGGGATGAATCGCCAGTGACTTGCTATAATGGTCAACAAGGTGGGGCTGGGCGTGTTCCTCACTATAAAATGCCGTAGTGGGAAAGAAGGA
>JASJBX010000051.1 GCA_030066295.1 Crocosphaera sp. | reverse complement strand
CCCCCTTACCGGATAAATCCATCTTACAAGCAGCGGTAGAGGCTCAAGGCAAACCGGTTTCCCAAAGAGGTTATATTGATAATCATGGCTATACCTTAGCTGCTAAAGCCCTTCCCAACTACAACGGTGAAGAAATCGCCATTTTAGTTTATGGGGACCCAGAACTGGGATTAAATCAGATTCTCAGACAAAGTTTAATGTTGCAACTGGGGCTATCGGTGGCAGTTTTGGGGGTGGTGGTGATGGTAGCAGCAGCCATCGCCTCAGCCATCACCCAACCCATTAAACGGTTAAAAGGGGTGACTCAGGAGTTTGCCAAAGGAAACTATCATGCTCGCGTCCATCTTCTGTCTCACGATGAGATGGGACAGTTAGGGGACTGTTTCAACGAAATGGCCAGCAATATTGCAGCCCATGAACAAGGGTTACGAGAAAAGACCGAGATGTTTCGCTTTTTAGCCGAACTGTCCACCCCCACGACCCTTGATGTAGCCAAACTCGACCCCTGGTTTGCTGAAGCCTTAGAAGGGGCGAGAAACCTGATTCACCTGGAGCGTCTTTTTATCTATCATCTCGGCGAAGATCAGCAGGGTCACGTGATTCATGAGGCCCGGTTTCCTGGTTATGCTTCTGTTTTAGACCATCAAGATCACCGGGAGATTATCCCCTCTAACCTAGGGCAAGCTTTACAAGACAGACCTGAGATCGACGTTTGGACCTCAGAACATCTAGACTCTCTGACCCAAGAAGATCCTTTCTATGGAGAGATGTTAGAAGGTTTTCAGGTCACCAATCAGTTAATGATTCCCATTTTTAATCAAAAGGTACTGTATGGCTTTTTAGTGGCCCATCGTTGCACCGATGCTCAACCCTGGCAAGAAACAGAGATTAATTTTCTGAAGCAATTTGTCACCCAACTACAAGTTACCATCAATGGCATCACCCTAGCCCAAATGGAATCCTTGGAATCATGGTTATCCCGTGATCTCAAAGAGCTTACCTTAGAAATTTCTACAGAATTTAATGCCGATCATCTCTTTGATTTAGTGGTTCAAAAGAGTCGTCACGCCTTAAAAACCGACCGGGTGGTTGTCTATAGTTTTGATGAGGTGTGGAACGGAACCATTATTGCCGAATCGGTGAATCCCTCTTATCCGGCGGCCTTAGGACAGGAGATTCCCGATCCCTGTTTTGCCCAATCCTTTGTGGAGAAATACCGTCAAGGACGGGTCAAAGCCCTTTCTAATATTCATAGCGCCGGGTTAAACCCTTGTTATCTGAAACAGTTGGAAGGTTTGCAGATTCAAGCCAATTTAGTGGTGCCTATTTTGGTGGGAGGGGACTTATTAGGATTGTTAATCGCCCATCATTGTCAAAGTCCCCGCCATTGGCAACAACCCGAAATCGACTTTTTGACCCAAGTTGCCCTACAAATCGGGGTGGCCTTAGAACGGTCTAACTTGTTGGATGAGCAAACCCTAATCTCCGAACAACAACGGGTGGAGAAAGAGCAACTGCAACAACGAGCTTTAGAACTGTTAATGGAAGTTGAACCGGTTAGTCGAGGGGATCTCACCATTCGCGCGAAAGTGACTCAGGACGAAATGGGGACCATTGCTGATTCTTATAACTTTACCGTGGAAAACTTACGCTCTTTGGTGACTCAGGTTAAAACCGTAGCGCAACAGTTTTCTCAGACAACGGATAATAGTGAACAGTTAATTGAAAGCTTGGCCACTGAAGCTCTCAAACAAGTTGAACAAATCACCCTAGTCGGCGATCGCCTCACGGCCATGAATCATTCGATTCATCTGGTGGCCGTCAATGCCCAACACACCTTAAAAGCCTTTCAAGAAGCTTCTGAGACGGTGGTAACGGGAGAAAATGCCATGAATGAAACCGTAGAGGGGATGATGGCCCTTCAAGATACGGTGTCAGAAACGGCGAAAAAGATCCAACATTTAGGGGACTCTTCCCAAAAGATTTCTAAGGTGGTTGGTTTAATTGGTCGTTTTGCGGCACAAACCCACTTACTGGCACTCAAAGCCTCCATTGAAGCCGCCCGAGCCGGAGAAGGGGGACGAGGGTTTGCCGTTATTGCCGATGAGGTAAGAACCCTAGCCACCAGTTCCGCAGAGGCGACGGCAGAGATTGAAACCTTGGTCAACAGCATTCAAAGCGAAACCAAAGCAGTGACCCAAACCATGAAAACGGGAACCGAACAAGTGGTGCGGGGCATGGAATTAGTGGAACAAACCCGCCATAGTTTGCAGGGGATCACGGTGGCCTCTGAAGAGATTAATGAGTTGGTTAGAATTATTTTCCAAGCGTCTCAAGAGCAATCTTTAACCTCTGAAGCCATGAATACGGCCATCAATGATGTTTCTGCTATGGCTGAGAATACCTCGGTTTCTGCCACCCATTTGGCCGAGTCTTTCCAAGATGTTTTTCTCTTGGTGCAACAGTTACAAGCCAATGTGGAACAGTTTAAAGTTGATTAGTTTTGACTTTTGACCACAAGTCAAAACCAATCATTAAACTTTTGCCTTTTGCCTTTTGCCTTTTGCCTTGAGTTCCCCCTCTCCCTGCTTTCTGACTCTCTCAAAAACCATGATGAACCCTGATATCCGCGATCAAGCCTATCAATTTTTTATTGAAGAAGCCCCCGAACTTCTGCAAATCATTGAAACTGGCCTCCTCAACCTCAAAGAAGAGCGTGATAAATCCACTGTGCATGAAATCATGCGAGCGGCTCACTCGATTAAAGGTGGCTCGGCTAGTGTAGAACTAAATACCATTAAGATTCTGGCTCATCGTCTCGAGGACATTTTTAAAGCTCTTTACGATGACACGGTAATCATTGATGATGAGTTAGAAAGCTTATTATTAGAGGCTTACGATCGCTTGCGCGATCCCTTAGAAGAACAAATTCGCACGGGGAGTTTTGAGGAAGAACAAGCCATTGAAACGGCTATCCCTGTCTTTGAAGCCATTGAAGCTATTTTGGGGGATAGTATGGCTCAAGGGGAACAGTATATCCCCTCTTCGGCTGATTTGGGCATTGATATTGTCTCGTCTCTGTTTGAGGTGGATGTGGCCCAGGGGTTAGAAGCGATTGAAGGAGTCATGGTTTCTGGGGACAATGAACAAATGGCTCAAGTCTTACGGGAGCAGGGGGATGTGTTTAGTGGATTCGCTGAACTCCTGGGTCTACCAGGGTTTGGGGAAATTGTTCAAACCACCCTACAAGCCCTCCAACAGTCTCCCGCCGAAGCGTTAACCATTGCTCAAGTGGCTTTAAAGGATTTACAACAGAGTCAGCATTTAGTGTTGGTGGAAGGCGATCGCACTTCGGGGGGTCAACCGTCTCCAGAATTATTGAGTTTAGCAACGGGCAAGGCTCCAGAGATACCGGTATCGGTTCCGGAGCCTTCCCTAGAAATCAGTTCTGCTCTGTCCCTGGACAATCTATTTCAAGAGCCTGAAGAGCAAAAAGAGGAATTATGCTGTGCTGAAACTTCGGTTGATGAAACACTGACAGAAGAGACTGCGCCCACCCCTATCGATTTTAGTGAGGCTCCCCCATTAGATGATGTTTTTGGTTTAACGGAAGAACCCAACTGGGAGGAAGTTCCGGCCTTAGATGATGTGTTTGGAGACTCCTTAAATGAATCCTCTGAACCGGTTCAAGAGGTTCCGTTTGCTGCCTCTTTAGACGATTTATTCGGTCAAGTAGAAACCCCAAGGGAAGAACCATTATCGTTAGAGATTGAAGAAATTAATGAGAAGGAAGTTCAAGAAAATTTGCACACCTTTGTTGAATCGGTGTCAAATATTTTTGACACCTTACCTACCGTCGAAGAAGAACAAGATGTCTCAGTTAATCAACAACCCCTATCCCGTGAAACCCTAACCAAATCTTTTTCTAATACCCGTTCCACTCGTTCCTCCAGAAATCGTCCAGGAACTAGAATTTCTTCTCAAAAAGAGGGGACAGACCATCAAAAAACGGCTGCCTCCCTATCAGTTCGAGTGGATTTTAACCGACTGGAAAAAATGAATAATTTAGTGGGGGAGTTGGTAATTAATCGTAATAGTTTATCTCTACAAAATGAGCAATTACAAAACAAAGTTAAAGACTTAATCAATCGCTTTTCTTACTTTCAAACAATTACCGCCACCCTCAAACAATTATCAGACCAGATGGTGGTTGCCCCTGAACGCTATACAGGCATGAAACTCCCTGAAAATGCCCTCAATGGGGATAAGTCTTCCTGGCTAACCCGAGAAAATCCGTTGACTCCTTCTTCTTTATCCCTTCCTGCCGAGACAACTGATTTTGATTCGTTGGAAATGGATTCCTATGGCACTGTTTATTCTATCGTGCAGAGTTTACTCGAAGAAATGATGCAATTAGAGGAATCAGTGGATGATATTGTGCTGTTTGCTCGTTCTTCTAATCAAACCCTAGAACAACAAAGACAAATGCTTACCTTACTTCGAGACGAATTAATGTGGGCCAGAATGCTACCGTTAGGAGAAGTGTTAAACCGCTTCCCCAGAGTCTTACGGGATTTATCCAATAAGTACAATAAACCAGTTAAATTAAAGCTAACCGGTACCTCTGTTTTAGTGGATAAAGCAGCCTTAGAAAAATTATACGATCCCCTGCAACATCTCCTCAGAAACGGCTTTGATCACGGCATTGAACCGCCCGAAATTCGTCGTAAATTGGGCAAACCCGAACAAGGACAAATCGAAATTCAAGCGTATCACCAAGGCAACCAAACCATCATCGAAATGCACGACGACGGCGGGGGCTTGGATTTGGAAAAAATTGCCAAAAAAGCCATCGAAGCAGGGTTAGTGACCCCAGAACAGGTTGCTGTGATGACAAAAGAAGCCCTGGAACATCTTATTTTTGAACCCGGATTTTCTACGGCAGCCCAAGTGAGTGAATTGTCGGGCCGTGGGGTGGGGTTAGATGTGGTTAGAGAACAGTTAAATGCTCTCAAAGGCAGCGTCTCTGTCAGTTCTATTTCTGGCCAAGGAACGACCTTTACCCTGCGTTTACCCCTTACCCTGACCATTGCCAAACTGTTAGTCTGTTTAGTTCAACAGGAAAACCATCACCAAACCACCACCATTGCCCTCCCCTCTGATAGCATCGAAGAAATTATTATGCCAGAACCCGAACAAATTAAAACCTCAGGGGAACAACGGTTTTTAGCCTGGCAAAAACAAATTATTCCCATCTATCCCGTACGTCATCTACTGGACTATCGTAGTCCTTTTCCTGAAGGGTTTACCTCTCAATTACTCCAAGGCATTCCCACCCCCGATCATTGGGGTTCTCCCTTACTGATTTTACGACGGGGAGACCGTTTATACGCCCTGGAAGTGAGTCGTTTGGTCACGGAACAAGAATTAGTGATTAAACCCTTTGGTAAAGCCATCGCCTCCCCTGCTTATACCTACGGTTGTACCATCTTAGGGGATGGCACCTTAATTCCGGTGATCAATGGCAGCACCTTACTCGAAGAATGTGTTGATTCCTACGAATCTTCAGGCAAAGCAGCCGGTATTGTGGTCGAAGAGGACAGAGATGACGCTTCCCCTCCGGTGTCCATGGTGCAAAATCCCACCATTTTAGTGGTGGATGACTCAGCAGCCCTACGGCGAACCCTCGCTTTAACCCTACAAAAATCCGGGTATCGGGTCATACAAGCCAGAGATGGTCGAGAAGCTCTCGATAAACTACAACAGACCACAGGGGTTCAACTGGTGATTTGTGACGTGGAAATGCCCAATATGAATGGGTTTGAATTTTTGGGCCAACGCCGTCGTGACCCCGAATTAATGAAAATTCCCGTGGCGATGTTAACCTCTCGTAGCAGTGAAAAGCACCGTCAGTTAGCCACCCATTTAGGGTCCAGTGCTTATTTTACCAAACCCTATATTGAACAACAGTTCCTCGAAACCATTAAAAATATGATTGTCACTTAATTCCCAAGGTAAAACACTATGGCTACTCCAACCACTTCTTATGACACGAATGCACTTAACACCTATACAAGCCAAGGGGAAACCGGTCCTCGTAAATTGTTGATTTTTCAAACAGGAACCCTTGAGTTGGCCTTACCCATCGAATCGGTGAAAAAGATTACTCACTATACCCCCCTACAAGGGAGTGGTACGACGGCGGTGGGATTGATTCATGTGGATGACAGGGAAATCACAGCTATCGATCTTCATAAACGTCTGTTTAGAGTTCCCCAGCCTTCCCGAGAAGAGCGACAATTCCTGATCTTAGCTAAGAACAGTATTGAGGAATTATTTGGCATTGTAGTGCCTGAAACTCCTTCTTTACTGGAATTACCCCTCAGTCAGATTCGTAGGTTACCTGAGTCCTATCGCCATGGGGATACGTTAGAAATAGCCAGTCATGTCACCAGAGTGCCACATAACGATCAATTATCAACTATCTTTATTTTGGATGTTGATCGCTTAGTTCCACCGATGGGGATGGGGGACTTTGTCTTTTAAGCCATCAACCAATCAACAACGATTTGATCTATCCTAAAATCTGAAGGATATGTGTGTGGTGTGAGGAAAACAATGGTAAAACGTCAAAAGGGATTCCCACAATCCCGAAACATCCCATTCAAGTTACCCTTGTTAGCTTCAATTTTTTACAGTTGTTCTCAGGGAATGGTCGGTTGGACTCTAATTCAAGGGTGCTTACCCCCCCCTAGTCTGGCTCAAGAGGTGACTCAACCAACCCAAGAGATTCCTGAGTCGCCCGGAGATGTTCCCCCAGGAAATAATCGACCCCCTCTGTTTGATGTGAGAACCTCGGAGCAGTTTAATCTTTATCGTTTAGCCATTGGTGATGGGGTAAGTGTTAGCGTTCTCGACTTTCCTGAGTTTAATTTTGCAGGAGCGATCGATCCTGAAGGGAAAATTCGGGTTCCCTTTTTAGGGGAAATCTCCATTGTTGGACTCACTTTAGATGAAGTAGAAACAAAAGTGGCCTACGAACTGGGCCAACGTTATCTACAAGAACCACCAGAAGTGATTGCTGTTTTGGCAAGCCCCCGTCCCGTACAGTTAACCATTTTAGGGGAAGTGAGTCGTCCTGGTTATTACTTTTTTGGGCCAGGAATTACCCTCAATAACGTGATTACAGGGGTAGGAGGCAGTACCCCAGAGGCTGACTTACGCTCTGTTATTATTCGTCGTCCCTTAGTGGATGGAACGGTACTCGAAGAACGGGTCGATCTATATACCCCCTTAATTGAAGGAACCCGCTTACCCTCATTTCGCTTACAGGGGGGGGATACGGTCATTGTTTCTAAGTTAGATCCAGGACAAAAAGACTATGATCGTACCTTAATTGCTAAAACGAATTTGGCGCAACCCACGATTATCGTCCGTGTTCTCGTACCCATTAACCCCATCGGGTTAGCGGTTCGTAATTTAACACTTGCCAATGGTAGTACCTTTATAGACGCAGTGGCAGCGTTACCTCCCAATGTCCCCCTGATTACGAGAGAAGAAGTAACCCTACTGAGATTTGATCCAGAACAAGGCAAAGTTGTTACACAGGGATTAAACCCCATTAAAACGGTAGAAAATCTGGATGTTACTCAATATGTCACCCTACAAAATGAAGATGTTATTATTGTCAGTCGTACCCTATTAGGGAAAGTCTTGGCCGCTTTCCGAGTCATCACTCAACCGATTCGAGATGTGTTAGGCTTAAGTAACTTTATTATTAGCTTACCCAACAATAGCCTCTTTAATGGTGGTGGTGGTGGTCGTGGTAACAATAACTTTAGATTTTAAGCAGCCAGACACAAATGGAAACAACCGAACTGAAACGAGAAATTGAATTGATTGGGTCGCGCCTGGGGCAAACCCAGGACTACCTTTGACTTACCGGCCTTGAAAGCAGGGATTCAAAACCTGGAAAATACGGCAGCACAACCGCAGTTTTGGGATGATCCTGAAACGGCACAAACCACCCTGCAAGAATTAAACGATCTTAAATCCCAATTAGAACAGTATCAACAATGGTGCCATCAATTAGATGATACTAAGGCGATCGCTGAATTATTGGAATTGGAAGACGATACCACCCTCCGTCAAGAGGCCCAAGCGAACATCATTGAACTTAACCATAATCTCGATCGCTGGGAGTTACAACAATTATTATCGGGGATTTATGATACCAAGGGGGCGGTATTAGCCATTAATGCCGGTGCCGGGGGAACGGATGCTCAAGACTGGGCGCAAATGTTACTGAGAATGTACACCCGTTGGGGAGAACAACAGGGCTACAAAGTCCATTTAACGGAACTGTCGGAAGGGGATGAGGCAGGTCTTAAATCAGCGACGTTAGAAATAGAAGGCCGTTATGCGTTTGGCTATTTAAAGGGAGAAAAAGGAACCCACCGACTGGTAAGAATTTCTCCGTTTAATGCCAATGGCAAACGTCAAACCAGTTTCGCTGGGGTTGAAGTGATGCCGATGTTAGAAGAAGATGATCTTAAGGTAGACATCCCCGATAAAGATTTAGACATCAGTACCTCTCGTTCTGGAGGCAAGGGGGGACAAAATGTCAATAAGGTGGAAACGGCTGTCCGTATTGTCCATCTTCCCACAGGTCTTGCCGTTCGTTGTACCCAAGAACGTTCCCAACTGCAAAATAAAGAAAAAGCCCTCGCCTTATTAAAAGCAAAATTATTAATTATTGCTCAAGAACAACGGGCCCAAGAAATTGCAGAAATTCGAGGGGATATGGTAGAAGCAGCTTGGGGGAACCAAATTCGTAATTATGTTTTCCATCCTTATCAAATGGTGAAAGATTTACGAACTAATGTGGAAACCACGGATATTAATGGGGTGATGGATGGTAATTTAGATTCCTTTATCGAAGCTTATCTACGCTATGATACGGCTGCTACAGAGTAGATCAACACAGAAATAAACGCCTCAATTAATATTAGAAATGAAGCCTGACTGATTCTGTGGGTAACAATGTCTCATCGTGAGTTGGGACGATGTCACCAGATTGCGATTGAGAATCAACCCACTGATGGTAATCTTGCGATAATTGGTTAAGAAGACGGTTTTTAATGCGATTAAGAACCCCTCTTAACAAACTATTTCCTGTTACTTTGAGCAAAGGTTCTGGTGTTAACCGTAAGGCCGGAGGTAAATCTACTTCCACCGTTAAATTTGCTTTTCCTTGTAAATAGGTTTTTCCTTCTTTTTCTTGAGGACAAAGTTTTCCTTTCAGGGTTAAAGAAAAACGATCATTAATATAATCAATTCCTCGAATGTCACAATCTTGAGATCGTAAAAAAACCGTTCCTTTACTATCAGACCAAACCCCCAAAATGACCGTAGGTTGAAAATGATAAATATCCATAAAATTCAAAGGCCGCATTTTCAGACGAAACTCATGATCTGATAATGGTTCCATTAACTTGGGATCAGCGATCGCCTTGACTAAGCGTCGAGGCTGTCTGAGATAATGGTGGACGGGTATCGGTGTCTGTTTAACCGGCAAAGTAAGGGATTCAGACGCTTGGAAGCGAATCAGGTAAGAAAAATTTTGATCAAGCATTGAGACTTTTATAGAGGAAAATCAGCTAAATCTATAATTTTGATTAAGAAGCCATTCTAACACCCCTAGACTTAAGGGGTCTACGGGTTAATGGCAAGGAATGCTATATTAAAGGGCGCAGAGACTAATCGCGATCGCCTCTTGAAGAAAATATGTTTGGTTTTTTGTCTTCTCTTAAACGTCCTCTGAACAAGAACCTAAGAAATTTAACCTTAGGTACTTTGGCAGCTATTGTGACTGTACTCCCTGTTTATGCCCAGTCAAGACTCATTTTTATTTACCCACCGATTAACTTATCTTTGGGGGTTGATTCGTTAGAACTGTTTGCTAATGAAGGGGTGGTTAATAATGAATTAGCCTATTACATGAATTTAGCAGGGGTCAATGAAGAACAAAAACAGGCCTTTCGAGAAGCTTTACTGAAAAAAGCCGATCTCAACCCGGTAGAACTCTCTCGTTTCTTCAATAGTCCCATGGGAGAAGAATTATTAAATCGTGTGGGTCGCTTATTCTCTATTCAAGGGGGACGCAATGGCAAATATCCCCTCAGAGGAGCGATGGTTCAAGCTGCTTTTGACCAAGAAGAAGGGTTAACCTTACTGAATTTTTTGCGTTATTTGCCGGTTAATATGCAGTTTAACCTGGAAGAAATCCTCAAAGCTGCCACTTATTTAGAACTGTTAGGACAGGGAACTAATGCTGTTGTTGCTGAAATGAAATCGATTTCGGCCCAAACTAGACAACAGGAGAACGTTCCTGACTTCAGCAGTATCAGAGATATTCGCCAACGAGGAGATTATGGGGTTGCCCCTTCCCGTAGACTCAGATTATTTGATGAAAGTCGTCAACGAGAGTTTGAGGTTTTATTGGTACAACCCCAAAGATGGCGAGAGGGTAAAATCCCTGTGATTGTTTTTTCCCATGGTTTAGCCTCCCGTCCGGACGATTTTGAAGAGGATGCACAACAGTTAGCGTCTTATGGTTACGTGGTGGCTTTACCTCAACATCCAGGTAGCGATTTTAATCAGCTTCAAGAAATGTTACAAGGCTTTTCTCGGGAGATTGTTAAAGTTGATGAATATGTTAATCGTCCTCAAGATGTTAGTTATGTGATCGATGAGTTAGAACGACGTAATAGGGGAGAGTTTGAGGGACGCTTAGACCTGGATAATGTGGGGGTGATGGGCCATTCTTTTGGGGGATATACTGCGTTAGCTTTAGCTGGTGCCAAGCTAGATTTTGACACCCTAGAAGCAATTTGTGGACGAGAACTATGGGGACCGAATTTATCTTTATTATTACAATGTCGAGCGTTAGAATTACCCCGAAACGCTTATAATTTTCGGGATGAACGAGTGACTTCTG
Source organism: Crocosphaera sp. (assembly GCA_030066295.1). GTDB lineage: Bacteria > Cyanobacteriota > Cyanobacteriia > Cyanobacteriales > Microcystaceae > Crocosphaera. The sequence continues at coordinate 51,007 of JASJBX010000051.1, read as the reverse complement.
CTTTGGTGATTAACCCTGTTACTAGCGCAGTCTTTGGGGCAAAAGGACTCTCTCAAGTCAAGGTTCCTGTTATGTTAGCAGCCGGCAGTAATGATCCGGCTACCCCTGCAGCCATTGAACAGTTACAAGCGTTTGTTTGGATTAATACGGATGACAAATACTTTGCTTTAGTGGAAGGACAAGCTCATGTTAACTTTTCTAAGTTGGATGCACAAATGACGGCGGTATTAGATTCTTTACCGGATTTAAAGCTTCCTAATCAAAAAGTGATTGATACTTATGGTAATGCTTTCTTAGTGGCTTTTGCTGAGGTTTATACTGCAAAAAATGAGCAGTTTCGTCCTTATCTAACCTCTAGCTATGCTAAGTATATTAGTCGAGAACCGAATCCGCTTCATCTAGTTCAAGATGATGCAGAAGTCCCCTTAAGTGAGTTATTTAATAGCAGAAAAACTGCAAGAATTCCAGCCATTTATCCCCGTAATATTATTCCTAATAATGAGTAATTTAAACCCTTGTGTCTACTTTATTGGTGCTGGACCCGGCGATCCTGATTTATTAACGTTAAAAGCCTATAAAATTATCACCCAAGCTGATGTTATTTTGTATGCTGATTCTCTAGTTCCTCAACAAATTTTACAAGATGTTCGTGATGATTGTGAGTTAATTCCAACTGGAAACAAAACCCTAGAAGCTATCATGAAAATTATGATTGATCGGGTTAAAAATCATCAATCTGTGGTGCGTCTTCATTCGGGGGATTTAACCCTTTATAGTGCCATTCATGAACAAATTTCTCTTCTTTTACAAGAAAATATTGAGTTTCAATTAATCCCTGGAATTAGTGCTTTCCAAGCAGCAGCAGCGAAAATAGGCACAGAATTGACCATTCCTGATTTAGTTCAGACTATTATTTTAACCCGTGTTAGTGGTAGTGCTTCCCAAGTTCCTGATGCTGAAAAATTGGAAAGTTTAGCAGCCCATCAAGCCAGTTTGTGTTTATATTTAGCTGCCCGTCATGTTAGAAAATCTCAGGAAAAATTATTACAATACTATCCTGCTGATACCTCAGTTGCTATTTGTTTTCGTATTGGTTGGCCCGATGAAAAAATACGGATTGTTCCTTTAGAAAAAATGGCAGAAGTGACAGAAGAAGAAAACTTAATTAGAACAACTTTATATTTAATTAGCCCTGCTTTAAATACCAATCAAAATTATCGTTCTCAATTGTATCATCCCCAACATAGTCATCTATTTAGACCTAATCAGTGACAAAGGTGGGCAATAAGAAAGTCTATCTTATCTTTTAGAAGAGGCAGGAGGGTTTTTAAGATTTAAGTTATCAATATTAAAAGGGGGGTATCTAAATCGGATGTGGTATCATTTAGACATTTCCCACCCTACAACCTGTCAAATGGTTAATTATTGACTATCAATTTTAGCTAAAATTTCGGTTGCTTCTGCACATAATGCTTCATGACAATGACCATTACTAGCAATTAAACAACCCCATTGACGCACATCGCCTCGGTTATAAATTAAGGGATCTCCGTTTTCATGGGTAAATTTTCCCCCTGCTTCGGTTAAGATTAATTCTGGTGCAGCAAAGTCCCAATCTTTGGCCGCAGATTTACCGGATAAAGAGATATAAATATCAGATGTTTTTTCTAATAAAGTTGAAATTTTTCCCCCAACACTACCCATATAAATGCGATCTTTTAAAGGTAACGCCTCGATTAAAGCCTGAAAGCGATCGTCTCTATGGGTGCGACTCACCACTAAATATAAGTCTTCTAATTTATTTCTTTGAGACACTTTAATGGGCGTAATTTTTCCATCGGCCGTTTCTACAAAAGTCCCATTTCCTTTACTCGCATAATAGATTTTTTGAGCTTCAGGAATGGCAACCACGGCCACCATGGGACGGCCTTGATAAGCTAAGGCAATATGTAAAGCATATTCTCCGGTTTTATCGATAAAATCTCTAGTCCCATCAAGGGGATCAATAATCCAAACCCAGTCATTAGCAATGGGTTCCATTCCCTTATGGGTTTCTTCACTCAAATAACCAAATTTGTCTTCAGGAAAAACCGCTTGTAATTTCTCTAAAATGTAATGGTTGGCAGCAATATCTGCAGCCGTAACCGGGCCATCTTTTTTATCTTCATTAACGTTTAAGTCCCCCTCTCCCTGATAATAAGAACTGAGGATTTTGGCGGCCCCCCAACCCACAGAACGGGTAATGGCTTCGATTTCTTCTAAATTTTGGGTTTGTGTCATGTCTAAGCGAGTCCCTCTATGATTGCACTGTCCTCATTTTAGGTCAGTTATGCCCCTTCTCAATCATATTTATCAGTTGATTTCTTCTACTGTTTCTACCTCGGAACTCTGAACGCATTGAGCATTATTTCCCCCTGTGACACCCGCCACCCTTCCTGTACCAATGGTGGCATCGATAGACCGTAAACCGATGATTTGATACTTATTCCCTTGCGCAATGGAACGACAGACAACGGTTTTATAGGTTCTATCGAACGGATCATAACTCACTGCGGCTGCATAATCGCGGGTTCCATATTTGTCGTTATCTTTACCTTTTGCTCCTTGCAACCCTCCCACGGTGAAACTATTAGTGAGATTCACAAAGACGATATAATGCTTTTCGTTACCTACCGGAACCTCTAGTTGCTCCGCACTCCGAGCAAAGGTGGCTTTTTCATTAAAATAGCCTTGTTGGGCGCGATTCATCGCCCCCATTAAACTTCTGGCCTCTGATTCTCTACTGCGTCCAATCATCCCCAACATTTGTGGCAAAGCGATCGCACTTAAAATCCCTAAAATAATCACCACAACCAATAATTCAATTAAAGTGAATCCTTGATTTTGTTTTTTTTGAGTTAACAACATTTTTCAACGTTTTTTTCTGCTCTCGACCAAAAAAATGTTTGGAGAATCCACGAACTTATTATAGGCTGTGGATTCGTCAAGTTACTTGATTTCTTCGGTGCTATCTCCGCATTCGGAAACGGCGTTAGGAACAGTGATCTGACCGGTGTTATTGGCAAGACCGGTCACGCTACCCACAACGGTTTTATTGTTGTTAGGATTTTGCTGTGCGTTTCCATGAAGGACGTATTGAGCGTCTTTCATCGCTTGGGAGTTATCAGCACGACAGACAACGGTAGAAAAGAGGCGGTTGAGAGGATCGTAGGTCACACCAGCCGCATAGTCACGGGTCCCGTTTTTCCCATTAGGACCTTTTCCGATATCGATTACCGCACCCGTATTGTCTCGATCAATACCAGTGGCCCCCATCCAACCCCTTTGGGGAACATTGGCAGGAGCAATTGCTGCTATATCGATAAAAATACCGTAGAATTTCTCGTTACCCACGGGAATTTCTAATTCATCTATGTTGCGAGCAAAGCGTCCTCTTTCGGCAAACGCACTTTGTTGGGCGCGAGTCATGGCACCCAGGGTGCTTTTAGCCTCAGATTCACGAGCTTTACCCACTTGTCCTAAGAGGTTGGGAAGGGCAATGGCCGCTAATACCCCAATAATAATAACAACAACTAATAATTCGATGAGGGTGAAACCTTTATCCCCTTTTTTGTTAGCAAGGGTTTTGAGCAGGTGGGCTTTAAAAGTGGTATTCATAGCTTTAAAACGAGTTCGGGAGCAGCGAGTTCACGGTTATCAATCACTAAGAATAAAAACAGGTGGCAACCGTAACGAACCACCTGAGATTATTATTTTAGGTTACGTAGGTATTAGTAAACCCTAGAGCCTACTTAACTTCTTCGGTGACGGCGTCATCACATTCAGCTAAAGTAGCAGCATTGGTCACACCCGCACTGGTTAGACCAGCAACCGTTCCAATTACGGTTTTGTTATTCTGTTGTCCATCTGGTCCTGCCCCAGTATGAAGAACGTATTGACCGTCTTTCATCGCTTGGGAGTTGTTGGCACGACAGACAACGGTGGAGAAGGTACGAGCAACGGGGTCGTAGTTGATACCGGAAGCGTAGTCGCGGGTTCCATTTCGACCATTAGCAACACCACCAATGTCAGCGACGGTTCCATCCGCATCGTTTCTGGTAACCCCAGTGGCTCCCATGCGTCCAGCACCGGCTCCGACTGCGTCAGCATCAACAAAGATACCGTAGAATTTCTCGTTACCCACGGGGACTTCTAATTCATCTAAATTAGCAGCAAAACGTCCTCTTTCTGCGAAAGCGGTTTGTTGAGCGCGAGTCATGGCACCTAAGGTACTCTTAGCTTCAGATTCACGAGCTTTACCTACTTGACCGAGGAGGTTGGGAAGAGCGATAGCTGCTAATACACCGATAATAATGACAACAACTAATAATTCGATTAAGGTGAAACCTTTGTTACCTTTTTTGTTAGCGAGAGTTTTGATGAGGTTAGCTTTGAATGTGTTATTCATTGGTTTAATGTTCCTTTTTGGTAGAGGTTAGTGTTTTTTCGCTTCTAGAAAGAACATACCCACCTGGATCAAAAAACATATCACTTTTGCAAAAATTTTTTTTTATTTTTTTTTGAGCAAGGCTGAAACACGGATAGGAGAAAGGGGTTGAAGTTGTAGAGAATTTGACCATCCACCCAGATCAGAAAGAGAACCGACGACTTTCCGTGTTTCGTCTCGGTTCTCTTGTCTGGTTCGCTCCTCACACTACATATAAATATATAGCAAGGTTTATGTTTTGTCATGTTCCTTAAGATTTATTTTGGGTTTATTACATTCTTTTACAATCTGTTATGAGGCGGCTGTTCTATCTGTGATAACCATAACCCTTGGAGTAAAATTTGTGTAATAGCGACTAAAACGAGTCTTGCTTGAGATAATTGGTGTTTTTGACCACTTATGTCCCCAAAAATGCGACAGTGACGCTCAAATGTTAGAAAAGTCTCACTTAACGCTAGTGCTAATTTTATCTCATTGGGGTTTGACTCATTGACTAAACGATCAACGGTGGTGATGATTTGAGAAATCAGCGATGGCTCAAATTGATTTAATTCTAAGTTAAACCAAGTAATTTCTGGCAAGGTCGACAATGACCAAATATAAGGCTTGAATTGCTTATTTTTAAGCTGTATTAGTCCTTCTTGTTCTCCTAAGCGGAGTAAACTACAACAACGGGCATGAGTATATTCCAGACACCATAAATTGTCAAGATTTCTTGACTTGGGCGTGAACTTTTTACCAGGATAGGAAAATCTTGGCCAAGATTGTAACCAAATGGATAAACTGCGATCGCAGAGGGTAAAGTCTAACCACCCCGGAGCGAGGAGTGTTATCGTAAAGCTTAAAGATATGTTTTCCTGTTTTTTTAATAAACCTCCTGCCTTCTCTAAAGGTTGTTGTAGGGTGTTAAAAATAGTATCTGCTAGAGTGAGGGGAGATAGGGAAGAATGGGGGGATAGTTGAAAGGCGATCGCGCAACGATAAGTGATAGAATCAATTTGCGGTAATCTATAAAGAGAAATAGGGTTATTCTTGTTAAGGGAATGAGTAGTATCTAATATATCTGAGTGTAACAGTTGAGTGAAGATAAACTGCTGTAACTGTTGCTGAATAGAAATCTGGATAAATGTAATAGTTAAAGGATAAAACTTCTTAATTATTCTCGTTTTTGTCATCTTTAGTTTGATTCGTTAGAATAAGACCATATTAACAATGATGGCTTAAGTGTTTGGCTTTTATGCAAAGAAGAGAGAGTCACTATCTTAATAGTAAATTAGAGCAAAAAAAATCTTCTGATTCATCATTAACCGCCTCAAAAAAACCTCCTTTTAATAATTGGCAAGAACTTTATAATTGGGGACGTTCTCATTGTCGTCAACGAACGTTCCAGAAAAATCAAATCATTCCCACTCGGCCAGGTTTATTATACATTGTTAATAAAGGGGCGGTGCGTTTGATGGGTTTAGCTTCTTTGAATGAAGAAAATCAACTGACAGAAGATGAAACGATAGAAGAGATTTTTTTAGGTATTTTAGGAACCAATAAACCCTTTGAAATTGTGGAAAATTCTTATAGTATTATTAGAGTTGAAGCTCATGTTAATCAAACCTCTGTGATTTGGTTATATTGGCATGAATTAGTTGACTCTCTGAGTATTTATATTAAAGTTTTAGAGTTGTTTAGGCGACAACATCAAATTCAACTGGTATGGACGAATATTTTAGCTCAAAAACGAACCATTGATCGCTTAATGGGGTTTTTGATGTTGTTAGCAACCGAAGAAGGAGAAAGAACAGAAAACGGTCATGCTTTACCCTATATTTTAACCCATGCTCAAATTGCCAGTGCCATTGGAACTACAAGGGTTAATGTTACCCGTTTAATGGGACAACTGCGACAACAAGGGGTGATTGAAGTTGATAAACATAATCGAATTTATTGGAAACTTAATGCTTGTGAAAATAAATTTAACTTTTAAGCTTCAATAATCACTCTTAAATTACCCCGTTTCCGAACCACTCGACAAGCGGTTGCATTACCCGACCTTTCAAACTCTAAATCTAACAAAGTTTGACCAATTTTCAGGTTTTCTAAGGATAAAAATTGCACCGAAGACGGTAACGTGGGATGAACAATTTGTAAACAATTATTGGCAGCATCGGGGATTAAATTGGCCATCATCTGCAAAAATTGGAAAATGGTTCCGGTGGCCCAAGCTTGAGGGGTACAAGCGACCGGATAACGCACCGGACTGCTATTGGGGAGACGAGGATAACCGCAAAACAGTTCAGGGGGACGAAAATAGGGTTGATGAACGGTCATATCAATAATCCCTTGCGCCACTTCCAGGGCCTGTTCCACACGACCCAGCGATCGCAGTCCGGCCGCAATCATCCCGTTATCGTGGGGCCAAACGGAACCTAAATGATACCCCATGGGATTATACGCAGGTGACAGACTGCTAAGGGTACGAATCCCCCAACCACTGAACAAGTCCGGGGCCAGTAACCGTTCGGCCACACTTTGGGCTTTATCGGGTAACAAAATATCCAACCCCAAACAATGACCCGGGTTGGAGGTGATACTATCAATGGGTTGACCATCATCGTTTAATCCCAAGGCGATATATTCTGCTTCCGGTAACCAAAAATGTTCGTTAAAGCGAATTTTGAGATGATGGGCTTCTTTTTCCCAACGATTTGCGAGATCATGCTCTTTTCTTAGTCTGGCTAACTGACTCAAGGCTATTTTCGCCCCATAGACGTATCCTTGCACCTCTGACAGATAAATATTACCCTCAGCTAAACGACCTTGACTGTCGACGATACAGTTCCCCGAATCTTTCCAACCTTGGTTTCTTAAACCGCCGGGGGATTTGCGTTGATAGGGAAGATAGCCGTTTTCTTTACAGTTGCGATCGATCCAGTCCATGGCCGCTAAAGCGTTGTCCCACAGTTGGTCGAGAAGTGCGTCGTCGTGGGTCCAACTATAGTATTGAGCATATAACAGTATCCACAACGGGGTAGCATCCACCGTCCCGTAATAAGGAGTATGGGGAACCTCCCCGCATCTAGCCATTTCTCCGAAGCGAATTTCGTGCAGAATTTTTCCAGGTTCTTCTTCTCGCCATTCGTTCTTTACTGTACCTTGATAAGCAGCTAAAGTTAAAAGGGTGTTCCGGGCGATTTCTGGGGTAAAGATCAGGGTTTGATCGGCGGCAATGATCGAATCACGACCGAACAAGGTGGAAAACCAAGGCACCCCGGCGGACAGAACTTTGCCCTCTCCAAAGGTTTGACCCAAGAGATAAATATCCTCCTCGGCCCGTTCGATGACCAAGTTTAATTCTTGGTTGTCGGTGCGAATTTTTGTGGCGCGATCGCGCCATTTTTGTTCTTCGCTTAATTCGGCTGCTAAGGCTTGTTGAAGGGTGGCTGGAGGACTAACAGCAGAGGCGATTTTGCCACCAATAAACGGCTGTAAACAATAACCGACGGATTGGGTTTCGTGAGGGTTTAATACCATGCGCCAAATGGCGGTATACCCTTTGAAATAGTCGGGTTGGCGGTGATCAAAACGGATACGAGATTCCATTAAAACACCATCTAAGCCGTGATAGGCTAGGGTTAACGCGCCGGTTTCTTCTACAACCCCATGAACATCGTGGGAAGTGTGATTAAAGTCCATCCCGCTTTTTCCCAGTAAACGCATGACGGTTCCTGTGACGTGACGAACGGCCCCACGAATTACAAATAGATCCACAAAGTCAGCGTCAAAACTGACACTGATCTCAAATTCAACCGGTGTGGTGTTGTAGTTGGTCAGGGTTAATTCTTCAAACAAAGCCCCTTGTAACACAAGATTGCGTTCAACGCCAATGGTTTCGGCCTCAATTTTTCCTTCTATGTAAGGATTAGCACATAAGGCAGAGAGGGCAAACCCCTGTCTAGCGGTACTACTGAGTAAAATGGGGGACTGGCCTTCGATTTGTAGTTCTAAACGACTGAGAAAACGGGTATCTTTGCACAGGAGTCCTAAACTGACATCGCCTTGATCTTCCACACAACCACTAATATTCCCTAATTTATCGGTAATTAAGAATAAATCGTCATCTTTGAGGGTTAAAGTGGGTTGCAGTCGTTGGGTGATGGTACAGGGCCATTCGGGGATGGGAACTTGTTCGGAGGGTGCAAAGGTTCTACCACCGAGATTAAGCAGTTTGAGGGGTTGTTGGGTTTGATTGGCTTCGATCATTTGTTCACTCATTTGATATTAACGGTGGGGTGAAAGATCATTGACCGCACGGGACATCAAGGCCATAACCGTTGCTTTCTGAGAGGAAGATGGTCTGAGCAATTGTTCATAAATTCGTTCGTAACCGTCTACCATTTGTTGAACGGTAAAGTTTTCGGTTACGTGATGATGACAGTCTGCACGGTTAATCTCATCAAGACGGGAAACTGCTACACTCATCCCTTGTATATCGTTCTCGTCGCAGAGAAATCCGGTTTTTCCGTCGATAATAATTTCGGGGGTTGACCCTCTGATACTGGCAATAACGGGGGTTCCACAAACCATAGATTCGATCATTACTAGGCCAAACGGTTCATTCCAACTAATAGGGAATAGAGTTGCTAAGGCCCCTCCTAAGAATTGATGTTTATCTTTTCTGGTTAATTCCCCGATGAAGATGATCTGTTCATTGTCAATGAAGGGTTCAATGGTGGTGTGGAAAAAATCTTCGTTGAAACGATCCACTTTACCGGCTATTTTTAGAGGAATACCAACCCGTTTGGCAATTTCAATCGCAATATGGGGCCCTTTACATTTGGAGATGCGTCCGAGAAAAGCTAGGTAAGGTGGATCGTTTGGTTCGGGGTGAAAGGTATATTGAGCGATGTCGATAGCGTTATAAACGGTTCCGACATAGTTTAATTCTGGGATATCTTTTTGTTGCGCTTGGGAAATACTGATATAGTTTTGCCGAGGATGTTGTCTAAACATCTTTTGACTCAACTGGGGAAAATAACCGTGAATGGTATGGACAGTGGGGGTGGTGATGAGTTCAACAAAGGGAAGTGCATCTTGACCGACGTGGGAATGGATGATATCAAAGTCATCGGCCCTTTGAAACACCCGACTTAATTCCATCTCTAGGTAAACCATACATTCTTCAGGACTGAGATTTAAACGACGAAGTCCTGTTTCTGCGCCGGGTGCTAAGGTGGCTAAGGTCTGAGAATCTTCTGTGGCAAATAGGGTGACATCATGACCCCGACGCACTAATTCATCGGTTAATAAACTCACGACTAATTCAATTCCACCATAACCTAACGGTGGTACAGATTCTTGTAACGGGGCAATTTGTGCAATTTTCATAATTTATTTCCTCCCTTCTTTCCTCGGAGTCAATAGCCTCTATCAATCGCAATCAATGATTTTTAACCGTTGATTTCATCTTTTATGTTGTTTAAAGCGGAATGATTACCCATGTGAAATCCGTTTAGTCAGCCATTGTGACACTCATTACACTTAAACTCATCCTCCCCTGCTTCCCCTGCTTCCCCTGCGGTATTTAAAAGGATTTTATTTATGAGCCGGTGGCATTTTCTGATGACAGTGACTACAGTACCAATAGACCCCGTTTAAACTGATATGACGTAATAAGGGATAAGAACAACAGGGACAGACTGGATTTTTGTCCACATAAAGTTTTTTTTCGTGTCTATTTTCGTATCCATTAGGATTGAGAGCATTTTCGTGAGAAGCTTGTTCGACTAAGTGAGTATCCATTGATTACCTCATTTTCTAATGCTTCTAGGGAAAGTGTTCAAGTTTGATTACATTTACACATCTATGTTCTAATTCCAGACAGACAAAATAGACCCCTTTCCCTATTAGAAAAACTAGGCAAAAATATAGTGACTATTAATAGTCAGGGCTTGGAGTGTATCCTATCAGTCAAGGATAATCAGTTGAGTCCATTCCTTGATTCACTTCCGTTTCTACCCTAACGAATAATTTATCAAATATTGTCCGTTTGTTTATAAAAGTTAATTTTTTGGTCAGATTTCTTTCATGGATAAACTAATGCGTTTTAATTTTTCATCAATTTCTAAGACTTTGACTGTGACAACTTCTCCCACTTTAACGACCTCTTTGGGATCACTAACAAAATAATTAGCCAGTTGGGAAATATGAATTAATCCATCTTGATGCACGCCAATATCTACAAATGCACCGAAGTTAACCACATTGGTAATAACCCCTTCTAGGATCATTCCTTCGCTTAAATCACTAATTTCTGTTACCCCTTCTTTAAAGGTTGCATACTTAAATTCTTCTCTGGGATCTCGTCCTGGTTTTTCTAATTCTGCGATCAAATCTTCTAGGGTGGGTAACCCAATGCTATCGCTTACAAAGCTGTTTAAATCTAAAGATTTGAGACGAGAACTAATATTATTAATATCAGATAAAGACACTCCTAGTTGTTTAATAATCATTTCTACTATATCATAACTTTCGGGATGCACTGCGGTATTATCCAAGGGATTTTTTCCATCTCTAATTCTTAGAAAACCGGCTGCTTGTTCAAAGGCTTTGGGTCCTAATTTTGATACTTTTAATAACTCTTTTCTGTTGTTAAATTTTCCATTTTTATCACGATAACCAACGATATTATTAGCGATAGTTGGGGTAATTCCTGAAACAAAGGTTAACAGTTGTTTTGATGCAGTATTGAGATCAACTCCCACATAGTTAACACAACTTTCTACTGTTTCCTCTAGATTCTTTTTTAATAGTTTTTGATCCACATCGTGTTGATATTGTCCTACGCCAATTGATTTAGGGTCAATTTTAACTAATTCTGCTAAGGGATCTTGTAATCTTCTCCCAATACTAATGGCACCTCGAACCGTAATATCTAAGTCTGGAAATTCTTCTCTTGCAACATCACTGGCTGAATAAATAGATGCCCCTGATTCATTGACAATTACTTTTATGGGTTTATTTTCTAAGGGTTTAATGACCTCTGCAACAAATTGATCGGTTTCCCTAGAAGCAGTTCCATTTCCAATAGCAATTAATTTTATATTGTATTTTGTAATTAAGTTTGCTAAGGTATTTTTCGCTTCTTTTTGTTTACTTTCTCCACTATGAGGAAAGATAGCTTGATACTCTAAAAATTGTCCTGTTTCTGATAGTATAACTACCTTACAACCTGTGCGAAATCCTGGATCAATGGCTAGGGTTGGCTGCATTCCTGCGGGGGGAGATAAGAGTAATTCTCTTAAGTTAATTTCAAAGGTATTAATGGATTCCATATCAGCCCAATGTTTTCTATCTGCTCTAACTTCTCTCAATAATGAGGGTTTAATAAGACGGTTAAATGCGTCTTTTAACATGGATTGATAAAAGGTTTTTATTGATTTATTTTTTGTTTTGATTTCTTGATATTCTAAGTAAGAAAGCACAAACTCTTCATCAAAATCAATCTCTAGAGAAATGATTTTTTCTGCTTCACCTCGAAACAAAGCTAAAATATTATGAGGAGCAATTTTCGTTACACTTGCTTGAAAATTTCGGTACATTTCATATTTTGTACTGCCTTCTGGATAATCTTTTTTGATTTTAGAAATGAAGACACTTTCTTTCATTAAATAGTCTCGTAAATAAGCTCGTAAATTGGCTTTTTCTGCAACTTCTTCTGCTAATATATCTGATGCACCTTGTAACCCTTCTTTGATAGTATTAACCCCTTTTTCTTCTGATAAATAGTCTTGTGCTATTGCTTCTAAAGCTTGGGGTTTGGCATTAGGATGATTGAGAGATTTGATTAACTCGGCTAACTTTTCTAAGCCTTTTTCTCTGGCGATAGTTGCTTTAGTGCGTCGTTTGGGTTTATAGGGTAAATATAAATCTTCTAGTTCGGTTTTTGATAAACAAGCTTCGATTTTTTTCTGTAATTCATTGGTTAGTTTATCTTGATTTTTAATGGCTTCTAAAATAGTTTCTTTTCGTTTTTCTAACTCAGTTAAATAATTATAACGTTCCCAAATATCTCTAATTTGAGTTTCATCCAGTGATCCTGTTTTTTCTTTACGATAACGAGCAATAAAAGGAACCGTCGCACCTTCTATTAATAATTCAAGGGACTGTTTGACTTGTTGTTGTCTTAATGATAATTCGGTGGCAATAATTTTGTTGTAATCAATCATAATCAATTATTTTACTTTCATTTGTAACCAGCTAAAAATTTTGTTAGCAGTTAACTCTAATTCTATTTTATCTAAAATTGGTAAGGTTTCTTGCTTTATTTGGTTATTGGATAAGTCAGCTTTATAAATTTTTGGGGTTTGTTGAGGTTGAAAGACAAAAATTGATTTCTCATCGGGGTCTATTAACCAACCTAACTGACTACCATATTCTAAACAGTGTAAAATATTACCAATGACTTTAGTTGATTTTTGATTAGGGGAAAGAATTTCAATTGTCCAGTCAGGAAACGAATTAAATTGATTGGCAATTTCTCCTTCTTCCGTTACAGGTATTCTTTCCCAATAAAATATACTAACATCAGGAACAATAGAACGATCGCCAAAGTTACAACGTAACTCAGGTAAAGCATAGGCAAGATTAGACGTTTCTGCAACTTGATTAATGGTTTCGCATAGTTTATATTGAAGCTTACTATGTTGTCCTTGAGGCATAGGTTTTTGTCTTATTTCACCATTAATATATTCCCACGCTGGAGACTCATCAATATTGGGTTTTTTGAGAAAGTCTTCAAGGGTTAAGGCTGAAATAGGTGTAATGGTCATAAGAGATAGAAAATTAATAGTTCATATTCAACAAAGGGTTAATATTCTAAGTTTAACTTAATCATGTAAATATTTTGAGCATTTAATCATCCTTCAAAATTTCTTCTACACTGAAAGGACATTTTTCAGGAAAGATGGAAGGAGATAATTCTGTTTTTTTAATTACTCTTTTTCTAGCTTTTTGATACACTTCTTCAACATTTGCCAGAAAATAATTATAAAGAGTTTTTGATTCTAGTAATAGTTGCAGTTCATATCGAAAATTACTAATTTCTTCTAGCCAACCTCTACCAGAATAGGGTTGTTCATTTTCCCAATAAAGATATAACAATAAATGAATTAATAATTGTCTCAGATAGCTTTTAACTTTTCGTCTTTGTTCGTTTCCCAATGCTTCTATTTCCTCGGTTAAATGCTCCCAGTCTAATTCATTTACATCTCTATTTTTAACTAATTCTAATGTTTTAAGTAACCATAAATAATAATCTTGTTCATAAATGTCTGTTAATTTTGTCTCTGATAAGGGAATCATTATCCTAACTCTATGATTTGATTGAACAAAGTAGTATTTTACCTTTGTTATTTTATTGTACAAAAAATAGAGAAATCTGACAATAAGCATTAGTAAAAAAATCAGACAAGATTTTATTTTAACTTAATACTAATTGCCAGAAACTTTTCTCTATTATTGACTATCAGGATCAAAACTCTTTTAATCTCGGTCTCGGTTAAAAATAGATTCTACGATCACAATACTATTGGCTAGATATTGGATGATGTCGTGCAATCTTTGCGACCGAGATTTACTTGTTGATTCTTGGCAAGTTACGAGAATCATGATAATTAGACTGAAGCTACAAACAGTTATTATAAGTCGATCTATGGTCATAGTTTTACCCATCATTTCTGGTTTTTCATAGTTTAAAGTTATCATATATGCTCAAAAAACATTAAAATATTTGTTGTTTTTTTAGTTCTTTTCTGGGTTGATAGTTGGAAATAATTTAAGGACTTTTCTGGGTTGACATTTTTAAAAAATCAGGACTTTTTTCGGCTTATTAGATTTAAAATGTAATTAGTTTTACCGTTTATTTTGAAAACGGTGTTATGCTAGAACACAGTTAAAGAATTGGTTTATCTTACAATGATTCATGATAAAATGTGGGGAGATTTTTTGAAATCATGGCGAGAGAAGATGGGTTATACAGAGGAGGATCTCGCAAAACTCCTTGGTGTAGACAAAAAGACAATCAAGCGTTGGGAAAAGAATGAAACTTATTTACCTCTAGATTTTGCTATAGAATGCTGCAGAGCGTTAAAACGTCCTTTAAAAGACTTAAAAATTCTTAAAGCTCAACCCTATAAGTTTCAGGAATGGCGACACGAAAAAGGCTTTCAAACAGCTAGTAAATTAAACAAGAGAATCGATCGTGCGCTTAAACTTGTCTATGGCTCTAATGAATTGAAACCCCCAAAGCTAAAATTAAAGAGAAAGATCGACGGGTTGGAGAGAGGGAAAATTTCCTTTTCGAGACTTGCGAGGGTTGGAGAAATTGCTGAGCTTTTAGGATTTGACCTTGATGATTTAATCAATCATCGAACCAAATTTATTAAACAATCAATTCAAAAAAATACCACTGAACAACAACATACTAACAACAAACTACCTAATTTACGTAAAGGTTTAGGTACTGAAATAACTTCAAAATCTAACTCAAAACAGAGTAAAAGTAGTGAACCTGATACAATAGATATAGAATTGGTTGAGGATGATCTGAAAATTTAAACAATTATGAAACTTTTAATTGATGCAGATTTTTTCCTAGAAGCTCTTCTTAATAGAGAACATTTAATAAAAGATGCAGAAAAGTTATGGAAACTTTTAGAAAATCAAAAAATACAAGGTTTCATGACAGATATAGGCTTAGAAAAAATCTGCATCTTTGCGAAAAAATTAGGAGGGATAGAAGCTGTTGAACAAATTACTTCAGTTATAGAAAGTATGGTCAATGTTAAAATTGTTGATAATAATCTTATACAAAAAGCACGTTCATTTGATTCACTCGATTTTGAATCTGCTGTTGAGATAGTCTGTGCTTATACTTGGAAAGTTGATGCGATTGTCACTCAAAATATTGAGAGTTTTTCTGAGGCTAAATTTCATATTTCCCCTGATGCTAAACTTCATATTTGGTCTATTTCTAAGCTATTAAGACATCAAACTTTAGAAGGGATACTATCAGCTTTTACTAAGGGAAAAAATCATATTACTCCATTCATAAGAATTGTATTCATTCTTATACTAATTTCAGGCAGCGCATTAGCATTGGGAGCATTGCTACATTATCTATCTGGTTATCAACCCTCTTTTTCTTATGAGCATAGTGGAAAAGGTATATTCGCATCATCAAATTTTTATGATAATCCTTTTGGGTTAAAAGGAGAAGATAATAGTCTAACAAATGATTTTTATAATGACACTAAACAAGATAGACCGATGGTTGCTAGTTTTGAGATCGAAGGTATTTATACATTAGAAGATGAAGCTTTTACATTATCTGATACAGATAGTCAACTAGGTGTGATTCCTGAAATACAGTTTGAGTTTCAAGAAAAATTTAATGGTCTAACAAATAATTTTTATAATGATAGTCAAGAGGATATTATCTTTTATGATAATCCTCTTGATTCGTATCCTAAATCAATACCAATATTTAATGATGTTGATGGGGATAATTTGTCGTTTATTGCTGGTAGTGATGCGGGTGAAATAGAGTTTCTTGCTGGTGCTGATGGTGTCATTGGAACCCTAGAAGGAGACGTTCCTGAACCTAGTACCATCATTGGTTTAACTGCTTTAGCTGGACTTGGTTTAGGCAGTAGATGTGCAAGAAAGAAAAATAAAACCAAAAATAACAAGAATAATTTATCAAAACCTGAAACCATTCCACCAATAAACAATCTAGATTTTGTCGTTGATGATTCTATATATAAAAAATAAAGGGAATGGATAACTTACTTCTAGTTTCCATTCCCTTAAAATTAAACAAAATTAAGCACTAATAACACTACCTAAAGCACGTCCCATATTAGCCGGGTTCATGGCATCTACGGCTGCGGTGGGTTCATAACCACAATGTACCATACAGTCGGCACATTGAGGATTACCACTGGCCCGTCCATAGTTTTCCCATTGGGTTTCTTCCATCAACTCATTGAAGGTTTGATAATGGCCTTCATTGAGGAGATAACAGGGTTTTTGCCACCCTAAAACGCTATAACTGGGACTTCCCCAAGGGGTACATTCATAATCTTTTTCCCCTAAAAGAAAATCTAAAAAGAGAGGATTATGATTGAAGTTCCATTTCTTTTTACCTAACTTCCAAGGCATTAAAATTTCTCGGAATAATTTCTTAGTTTGCTCCCGTTTTAAGAAATGATCTTGATCCGGGGCCCATTCATAACTATACCCAGGAGAAATCATCATCCCATCCGTTCCCAATGTGTCTAAGAAATCAAAGAATTCTTGCATTTCTTTGGGGTCGGTTCCTTCAAAAACGGTGGTATTAGTGGTTACCCGAAACCCTTTGGCTTTGGCTGCTTTGATCCCTGCGATCGCTTTATCAAAAACCCCTTTGCGATCGACACATTTATCATGATGTTCTCTGAGTCCATCTAAATGCACACTGAAGCAAAAATAAGGGGAGGGTTCAAACTTATGTAAACTCTTTTCTAAGAGGATGGCATTAGTACACAGATAGACAAATTTCTTCCTTTCAACTAATCCTTTGACAATCTCATCAATTTGAGGATGCAGTAAAGGTTCACCACCCGGAATAGATACCACTGGCGCACCGCATTCTTCTACGGCTTTGAAGCATTCTTCGGGGGTCAGATTGCGGGCTAAAATATCGGTGGGATGTTGTATTTTTCCGCATCCAGAACAGGCTAAGTTACAACGGAATAAGGGTTCTAACATCAACACTAAGGGAAAGCGTTGACGACCCTTTAAACGTTGGCTGATGATATAGGTCCCTACGGTTAGGGCTTGTTTTAATTGAACGGCCATAGATTTCTCTTCACACCATATAATTTCTCGTCATTATAATCATTCTATTCAGTGATCTGTGAAAATTAATAAAATTACCAAAAAAGTAGGGGTTTAAAGCCCCGCCGTTTACGGCGTACAGTAAGCGAAATTTGTGCTAGAATTTGTATGGTTGAAATACCCGACCCCCTACTGCGTAGGCTAGGCAACCCTAGAGGCAAAGCGTTCCGAGAAGGTCGAAACCAAGAACCTGTGGTGGCGAAAGCACAGCAAAAATAGCTAGGGAAACGAGAGGAGTACCAAAGTTCAAAAAGCCCAAATTTCAAGTAAACAGTATCGGAGGGCATCCGAAAACTGAGGCCAACCACCTAAACGACTGGGGACAGCCCCGCCTCTGGCCAACTGTTGCGAGAGCAGAGATGGTTAAGCGGTCTGGATGAGCCAGTAATCCCTATACGCAAGTCCGGGAGAATCCACTCACTTCAGGGAGTGGAGTATGTCAAGTACACATTACCATCCAAGATGTTGCTTTTTGAAACAAAATCATTTTTTTGCAGAATTTTTAGTAAATTAACATCATTTTCTAATAAACAAGCATGACCACTCTTAGGTAAAATGGTTAAGCGACTATTAGGAAAATAATCAACTAATTCTTTTCCCTCTTCAACAGAGGGTAATAATTTATCTTCCTGACTCGCTAATAGTAATATAGGTTTTTCAAACTGTTTTAAGTTATCGGGGTTAACTTCAAAATCTCGTAACAAAGAAAGTCGCCAACTCACCACTTCTTGAGGAAGGGATTGCATAGCAGCTAATAACGCCTGACTGTCCCTATTTTTCATACGATCTAATGACCCTAAAAACGATAGAAGGATCACAGTTGATCCCTGATAAATAAAGTTAGGAACCCACTGATTTAACTCGACTCCCCACTTTAAAAAAGGTCGTTTATTAAAAGAAGAAGCTGGATTAATTAAAATGACTTTTTCTATTAATTCAGGAACCGCTAAAGCCACTTTAATCCCTAAACACCCCCCAAAGGATTCACCACATAAATAAACTGAGGAATGAGGATGAGAAGCTAATTCTTTTCTAATCAAAGTAACCGTATTATCAACCAAAGTTGACCAATCACTTTGATCATTAGATGGAATCGATAAACAACGAATCGAAAAAAAATCCTTTAATTTTTCTCCTTGTCGATGAAACAAATTTCCGGTTCCATCCATACCTGGAAAATAAATCAATAACGGTTTAAAAGATTCAGCAGAAAAAGGAGATAGTAACCTCATAGTTATTAATGAATGGATGAAAGAATTGGTTTTTTATAAAGAGAATCTCGAGAAGCGATCGCCCCTTGATGATCTACCCAAACTAAAGAAATCTGGCTAACTTGATCATTTTCTAAAGAAACTAAAGAAAAATTGCGTAATTTTTGACCTTCTTTTTCAACAATACGGGGAACACAAGCAGCGTTTAAATAAACCGTTCCTTGTTGATTATTAATTACCCTTGTCCGCAGTTGGGAACGGGTATGACGAAGACGATGGTGCATATGACCAAAGGTCACTAAAGGAATGTTTTTTCCTAAACTATAAGTCTGTTTAATGGCTTCAGCAAAGTCCGGATCACCGTGATCTCCTCCTAACGGTTGCCAATCTTTTCCGCAAATGGCATCAGGATGTTTCCCTAAACCAGCCGGACCATTATGACCTAAGAAAAGGATATTTTTTTCGCTGGTTTCTTGCACAGCTTTCATTATTTTTTCTGTGGATTGTGTAAAATTAGAGACTTGATAGCGATCGCGTAAAAAGCTTTTATTTTTCCATTCTGGGCCGCCCCAACTATAGGGACGACTCCCCACTACCGAGAGATTAAACTGAGGAAAATCTAACTTACTGTAACCTACATGAAGATCCCCGAAGATATCGAGTTGATCTTGTAACCAATCTTCATGACGGCGATCGTAAGGACATTGTTTTCTTCCCCAAGCAGAAGCGGTGTACCAAGCGTCATGATTGCCCATGATCACCGCTTTTGCCACCGATAACTGACTAATTCTACGAACCACGGGAACGGATTCGTTACCAAAATCTCCCACAAACAAAACCAGATCAAGGTTTAATTGTTCTAAAGCATCATTATCCGCTTCCTCCCATTGATCATGAACATCTCCTACAACAGCAATGGTGATGGCTTGTTTTTCATCAATACTCATACTAAGTTTACTAAACTATTTTTGTCCCATCTTATCGGATAAATGTATTTTAATCTTGACTTAATCAAAAATTCTCTCCTTCTGACCGAGGGTTAACCGAACCAGGGGGGTTGAGGAAGAGGTTTCCGGCTGCATCGTTGGGATAAACACAGTCAATTCTGGGGTTACTGTCCAAAGATCCCACAAATCCAAAGGTATTCATGCGATTTCGACAATCTCTCGCTTGTTCTGAAGTAATCAAACGTTTTTGTTCCAATAGGTTCATATTAGAACGACGAAGGACACAACCCGGCTGCATTTGAGGCTGTGTAACAAAAACGCTAAAGGGGTTGAGGGTGATAAAGACACGCATATCGGTGACGATGGAACTGGCCCCGTATTGCACACAGAGTTCTGCATTGGGCGCACTTTTATCAATGACCTCCCTTGAAGCTACGTTTTGGGGGTCAAAACTGGCGTTAGAACTGACTCCGATCCCTACGCCGATCCCCAAGACGAAAATACCGCCAAATAGGGCGATGGTTCCATAGTTGATATTTGAACCGAAGGAGGGGGAAGGAGAAGGGTTAGAACGGCGATCGGGGTAGCGAGGAGGAGGTCTACGGGCCATACAATTTTTTTAATTCGTTATTTTTCTAGTTTACTTTTTTTCTCAGACTCAGGGCCTTGAACCCCTGATTTTCCGGTCAAGGTTTCAGGAAAATAGTTCACCTGTCCCTTCCATATTTAGTGTTTTGCTCTTAAGATTGTAAGTCCAAACGCTACATATAGAGCATGGTCGGTAAAGCGGTTAGTTATCCTCAACCCTTTTTGAAGCAATCGATGCCTTGCGTATAGAGTTTGTGGGAATTCAATTGTCGGGAGAAGATAAGATGGACCATCAACAAGAATGGTTAAATAGTTGTGTTGATAAGCAGCTAATAGAACTGAATGTGACAGCGTTAGAGGGGGTTTATCCTTCAGAGCATTTACTATATTCCGATGAGCTTCCCCGACGAAACGATGGGAGACTCACCAATAATATTTTAAAGCGTTATCAACACACAGAACAGGGGGGTTGGTGGTGTTCCGGGGTTGATGTGATGACCGGAGATAGGGATCTTTGGGGATGCTTCAAACCCGAACAGCCACGACTCAGTTATGGTCAGGGTAAACTCATCAAGTATGAACACCCACCCCAAACAGCTACGGGGATCTTTGCCTTAAGAGTACCCTTCCATCTGTGGTCAACTATAGCGCAACAGTACCAGATTCATTTTACTCCAGAACAGGTTAATCCGACGCAACCGGATGGGGGGTTTTGGCAATGGGTGATGGAGCATCCATCCATTCCCATCTGTATTACCGAAGGAGCCAAAAAAGCAGGAGCCTTATTAAGTGCTGGCTATGTGGCGATCGCGCTTCCTGGGATTAATAATGGCTATCGTACCCCAAAAGATGAACAGGGAAACCGGATCGGTAAATCTCATTTAATTCCCCAGTTAAAAAAGCTAACATCTGGGGGACGAGAAATTTATATTGCCTTCGATCAAGATCAGCAACCCAGTACCATAAAAGCGGTTAACCATGCCATTAGAAAATTGGGTTATTTGTTGACGCAAAGAGGATGCCAAGTTAAAGTAATCCATTGGAACTCGGAACAGGGTAAAGGGGTAGATGATTTGCTGGTTAATCAAGGAAAAAAAGCCTTTGATGACTGTTATCAAAAAGCCTGGCCTTTGCAGCTATGGAAAGCGAGAAAATTTACCCAATTAACCCATGGAGCTAACCTAGAAGTTAATTGTGCTTATCTTCCCGATGTGGTAATTCCTGATACGGCGAAAATCATTGGAATTAAATCAGGTATTGGTACAGGAAAAACCGAAGCATTAGGCAAAATTGTTAAAGCGGCGATTGCCCAGAATCAAAAAGTATTAGTAATTGGTCATCGGATTAAATTAGTCGAACAGTTATGTCAACGGTTTGGACTCCCTTACATTACCGAGATCAAAGATCATTCTGTGGATCAATCATTCGGTTATGGATTATGTATTGACTCGTTGCACGAAAATTCTCAAGCGAAGTTTAATCCTGAAGATTGGCGAGATGCTTTAGTTATTATTGATGAAGTAGAACAGGTAATATGGCATGGTTTAAACTCTGAAACCTGTACCAATAATCGTGTAACTATTTTGAGAGTTTTAAAGAGACTTTTGCAAGTTGTTGTAGACAGTAATGGTCAAATTTTTGTTGCGGATGCTCACTTAAGCGATGTTTCCTTAGATTATTTAATAGCTTTGTCAGGAATCGATTTAAACCCTTTTATTATTCAGAATCATTGGAAATCGTTAATTAAAGAAACCTGGTCAGGTTATAACTATTCGGAAAAAAACCCAAAACGTTTCCTTCAAGACTTAGTGGAACATATTCGGGAAGGGGGTAAACCATTTGTCTGTTTATCTGCCCAAAAAATCACCAGTAAATGGGGAACACAAACCCTAGAAGCTTATCTGAAGAAACAATTTCCAACTGCTCAAATTTTACGCATTGATTCCCAATCATTAACCGATCCTCATCATCCTGCTTATCAATGTATGACCCAACTCAATAAAATATTAATTAATTATGATATTGTCTTAAGTAGTCCTGCGATTGAAACAGGGATTAGTATTGATATTAAAAATCACTTTACATCAGTATGGTGTCTTGCTCAAGGGGTACAAACTCCTACATCTGTTATTCAATCTTTAGGTAGAATAAGAGATAATATTCCTCGCTATCTTTGGTTAGCATCTTATGGGTTTAATAAGGTGGGTAATGGCTCGACATCCATTCCCAACTTGTTAACATCAGGTCATCGTTTAACTCAGTTGAACATTCGATTATTACAACAATCTGATTTAGAATCATTGGATGACCTGGATACTGGTTTTCAAGCAGAATCTTTATTATGTTGGGCAAAAATAGCAGTAAGAATTAATGCACAAATGATTCACTATCGAGAAACAATTATTAGAATTATTCAAGAAGCTAATCATCGGATAAGCTTAGCCCTCAAAAAGAAACAAAAGGACAAAAAACAAACAAATAAAAGCAAAAAAGTTTCACATCTAGTCAATAATCAACTCATAGAAACTATCGAAGAAGTGAGACAAAGTAATTACCAATTAGATTGTCAAAAAATTGCCCAATCTCCCGACTTAAATGATGAAGAATATCAAACCATTAAAAAATCTTTAGTCAAAACAGTCAAAGAACGCAGAACACTCAGAAAATATGATTTACAACGTCGTTATTGTATTCCAGTTACTCCTCAATTGGTTGCTTTAGATAATGAAGGTTGGTATCAAAAAATTAGAACCCATTACTTCCTAACTATAGGTCGTAATTATTTAGCTGATAGAGATGCTATCGTCGCAAAAAAATTAATTGAACAAGGGCAAGGTAGTATCTTTTTACCTGATTTTAATAGTAGTCAATTTGGGGCTATTATCGGAACAATGGAAGTGTTAGGAATACCAGTTTTGCTAAAAAGTATTAATAGAAAATTAATCAATGTCGATGCCGATCTTATAGATATGGCAGTATTAGCCACCAATAATAGAAAAGACATCAAAACAATTATGGGAATTGGTCTTGCCAAAAATGCCAGTCCAATTACTATTATTAAACGATTACTCGATAAAATTGGATACAATTTGATCTGTTGTGGAACCAAAACAATAAATAAAAAAAGAGTCCGACTTTATCAAATAGTTACCCCTAACGATGACCGAGAAAAAGTCTTTCAACAATGGCTATTAAAAGATCAAAACACCCCGGGAACCTCCGAACCTTGGTTTGAAGCCTATCGCTTACCAAAATCTCAAAATGAAGATAAACAATACAATAATAATCATATTCAATTGAGCTTAGATTTTTCCGCCAGCCCTTAGAGGTGTGAACTGAGGCGATCGCTTATTTTTTCCGTTTTCCCTTGGCCTTTGGTTTACCACGAGAAGAACGGGTCATGGTTTGATTAGATCGTTGAATTGGCATTTGATCGGGATAAATAGGGACAGTAAAGTGAAATTGACTGCCGTGATCTTTGCCTTGGGACTCAGCCCAAATTTTTCCACCCCAACCCCGAACAATTTGACGACAAATGGCTAACCCTAAACCCGTTCCCCCTGTACTGCGACGTAATGCGCCTTCTTCTTGGTAAAATCGGTCAAAAACCGTTTCCAAGCGTTTCGGTTCGATGCCTCGTCCTGTATCTGCCACCGTGACTTCTATGTGGTTTCTGCTGTGAGAACTGACCTCGATGGTAATTTTCCCCTCTTCGCTGGTAAATTTGCAAGCGTTGTCTAATAATTTCGCCAGCACTTCCACTAACCATTCTCCATCGGCTTTCACCAGGGGTAACTCTTCTTTAACCAGATTTTCAATGTTAGGGAGTGGTGTATCTTTATGACGCGCCCGCACATTACTTAAAGATAATTCGATACATTCGTGTAAATTTAAGGCTTCAATATTCCATTCTACCCGTCCACTTTCCAACTGGGATAAAGTGAGGAAGTCTTGTACCAGTTTCCGCATTCGTTCCGCATCTTGCAAGGCCGTATTGAGCATCACTTGACGTAATTCGGGGGACATATCTGGTTCTGAAGCCAAACTTTCTAGACAGACTTGAATCGTCGATAAGGGAGTCCTTAATTCATGGCCTGTGATAGCCACTAAATTAGAACGAGTGCGATCGAGGGCCTCCAATTGTTCATTAAGGTCCTGAAGATTAGCATAGGCTTCTGCTTGGATGAGAGCAACCCCAATTTGAGTGGCGATCGCATTGACCAAGGCCACGTCTTCTTCTTTCCAGGTAACCGGTTTGGGTCCGCAATGGTGCAACTCCAACATCCCCAACAGTCGACCTCGATAACAAATCGGTACTAACATCCAGGACAAAATCGAACAACGACTGACCAATGTTTGTAAAGATTGTTCTGATGGGTTTGCGCCATTGATGATCCGTGGATCACTGCTGGCGTTATCAATGGTTAACGCATCTCGTAACTCAACCACTTCCTGAAATAGAGGATTGTGTCGTAGGGGCCAAGTTTGCCCTTTAATGGAGGGAATACCTTGATTGAGAAATTCGTGTTCAATGGTAGCGGTGGGATCGGTTTCCTTGCAACGATAAACCAAGCAACGACAAACCCCTAACCCTTCCCCTAGCTTTTGGACAGCGATCTGCATAATCTCATCCGGATCTAGAGATAAACGAATCGCGGTAGTAACCGAGTTAATTAACCTTTCCTTGTGTTCTTTGGCCGCCAGAGAACGATTGGCCTTGATCAGTTTATATTGGCCGGCTTGAAGATAGGTCACCAAACGTTGTACAAAGGGGTCGGGGTTATTATTGGTGACATCCCAAGTGGTGTTATCAATGTCTTTTTGCTGAGGGGGTTCTTCTTTAAATAGATCCGAAAGTCTATATTGAGTACAGGCGTTTTGAATTTTTTCTTCTAGTTCTGGGCGATAATCAAGGATGGTCTTGAATAAGATATGGGCGGCCTGTTCCGTAACCCGGCGATCAAAGGTCCAGATCCCTTCAAAACGACGATTATTATCGATGACTGCTGTCATGGTTTGGCTTTGGGCCGTAATTTTTTCTTGGCAAATTAAACAACTACTATAGGTGTCGCCCAGAACAATTAAATGCCATTCTTGCGTCAGGGTATCTTCATTATCAAAAGCGATGGTTTCGTAGTCGTCAGACCGATTTTTAAAGTCGGTTTCAGGGGCCGCTAACACATAAACTTGATTGCTTTTTTGAGCAATCCGTCGATATCTTTGGGCTTCTTGACGATAAAATCGTTCTCGTTGAAAACTGGCAATGACTAATGGTTCTTCCGATCCTGCTAATACCTGATCCTCCATAGCGTGAGATAAGGCCGTTAAGGAAGCCTTAAAATACATTTGAGGCCGCCATTGAGGAAAAATTTGCAGGAGTTGTGTTAAAACCGATTTTGATCTGCTCATCAATGATTCTGTCCGAGGTATCCTAGCAAAATCGAGATTCTTTGTCATTCTATCTTAAAAAGGCAGGAGGCAGGAGGCTCCGAGGCAGGAGTTCAGAGTTGATATCCATCTCCCCGTCCCCCCCTCTTCCCTTTTTATTTCTTAACAATTCTTAACCCAAAGAGGATGAAGTCACGGTTTTATCTGGAAAATTTAACAATTTGGGAACTATTTGAAAAATCATGCTTATAATCGGTACAGGATTCATTATGATCTGAACACACTTCTTAGTTAACGTTTACATTTAGTTATCATTTTGTTGCAATGCCTCGAATACTCGTAATTGAAGATGATGATGCCATTAGAGACCTTATCGCCACTAATTTAGAGATGGCGGGTTATGATGTCAAGCAAGCCCCAGACGGCATTACTGGAAAAGCCTTAGCGGTTCAACTACAGCCTGATCTGATCATGCTGGATTTAATGTTACCCAAGGTTGATGGATTTACGGTTTGCCAAAGACTACGACGGGATGATCGGACCTCCGATATTCCCGTGTTGATGTTGTCCGCGTTGGGCCAAACCCAAGACAAAGTCGAAGGGTTTAACGCTGGGGCCGATGATTATTTAACCAAACCCTTTGAGTTAGCAGAAATGCTGGCTAGGGTACGGGCATTATTGAGACGAACCGATCGCATTCCTCAAGCAGCCAAACACTCAGAAATCTTGAATTATGGTCCATTAACCTTAATTCCTGAACGTTTTGAGGCTATCTGGTTTGAGGATACAGTTAAGTTAACTCACCTTGAATTTGAGTTACTGCACTGCTTACTACAACGTCATGGCCAAACCGTGTCCCCTAGCGAAATTCTTAAGGAAGTTTGGGGTTATGATCCCGACGACGATATTGAAACCATTCGCGTTCATATTCGTCATTTACGGACAAAACTAGAACCGGATCCCAGACATCCTTGTTACATTAAAACCGTTTATGGGGCCGGTTACTGTTTGGAATTACCCAATTCTGAGCAATTGCCCCTGTCTACCGATGCTGCAGTAGTGTAAATGGTTCCGAAATATAGGGATTTGTTGGTGACACAATCCCTGAATAATGTGGAAGTGGGGGGAACATCTTAAACATCAAGTCACTAAAAAACAGTCAACGATGGATTAAGATGGTAAATTCAACGATGAAACCATTGAAGGAATTTTAAATTTTCCCTTTATGTCACCCCCCATTCAACTTCTCTCCCCTGAGGTTATCAATTTAATCGCAGCCGGAGAAGTGATCGACTCGTTAGCTGCTGTGGTTCGTGAATTGGTTGAAAATGCCATTGACGCAGAAGCGACTCGGTTAAGCATTTCTGTCTTTCCCGAACTTTGGCAGGTTACAGTGGCCGATAATGGCAGAGGGATGTCTTTGGGCAATTTGCGTCACTGCGCTAAAGCCCATCATACCAGCAAAATTTGCGATTTAGACGATCTTTGGAAAATTAGCAGTTTAGGGTTTAGGGGAGAAGCCCTATTTAGTATTACTCAAGTTGGCCAGTTAAGCATTAAGAGTCGTGACGCGACGGATGATGCAGTGGGGTGGTGTCTGGAATATAATCAACAGGGGGACGTGATCAAAGAAGAAACCGCTCCTATAGCACCAGGAACCATTGTAACGGCTTCTAATCTGTTTGGGACGATACCAGTCCGTCGTCAAGGTTTACCCGCCTTCTCGCAGCAATTAAAGGCGATACAGGGCATCATTGACAATATGTCCCTCTGTCATCCCCAAATAACTTGGCAACTGTACCATAATCATAAATCGTGGCTGACCCTTAGTTCGGGGAAAACCCCACAACATATTTTACCCCAGTTATTGAAGTCGGTTCATTTTAATGATTTACAGTTTCTCTGTGAGATGATCGAAACCCCTGCCCAACAACCCGCTAAGATAGAAATGGTTTTAGGGTTGCCCGATCGCACTTCACGGGGCCGTTTAGATTGGTTAAAAATAGCCGTTAATGGCCGTGTGGTGCGATCGCCTCAATTAGAACAAACAGCACTCGCTGCATTAAGTCGCACGTTACCCAAAGGCCGGTTTCCGGTTGGCTTTCTTCATTTAACTATACCCCCCTCAGAAATTGATTGGAACCGTCATCCAGCTAAAACAGAAATTTATTTACAATCTCTGGAATTTTGGCAAGATAAAGTTACAGAAATTATTGAAAAAGCCTTAAAATTATCCCCTTTGACTATCACCACAACGGGGGAAAACCAACGGGTGAAAAAATTATTGACCGTATCAGAAAATAAAGGGATTTATAATGTTGGCTCTTCTGATGGGAGTGAGTTAGAATTAATTCAATTACGAGCCGTGGGACAGGTTAATAAAACCTATATTGTTGCCGAACATTCTCAGGGTTTATGGTTAGTGGAACAACATATTGCCCACGAAAGGGTATTATATGAAAAGTTACAAGATGAATGGCAATTAATTCCTGTGCAACAAGGGATTATTTTAAGTCAATTATTGACAAAACAAGTGGAACAATTACAGAAAATTGGCTTAGAAATTGAACCTTTTGGGGATAATACTTGGGTGGTTCGTACGGTTCCAAAATTATTAGAAAATAGGGAAGACTGTGTAGACGCTTTGCTCGAATTAAGTTTAGGGGGAGACTTAGAAAGCGCACAGGTAGCAGTAGCTTGTCGCAGTGCCATTCGCAATGGTATGGCATTAGAATTAGCTCAAATGCAAGACCTTTTAGATAGTTGGAAAAAAACCCGTCATCCTCGTACTTGTCCCCACGGTAGACCCATTTATTTATCCTTAGAAGAATCATCGTTATCCCGTTTCTTTCGTCGTCATTGGGTCATTGGAAAAAGTCATGGTATTTAAAAGAATACAAAAAGGAAGATTTTTAGTCCAAATTTCCTGAAAATAGAGATAAAAATAATAATTCCAACTAACAAGATAAGTAACAAAATATTTGCTTCTAAATTCCCCATCATTTTGTTACATCAAAAAGCTGATGATTTTAGGAGTCGTACAACAAGATACTCACAATGAAAGTGAAAAACGTTATCATTGATAATTGCTGCTTAAACAACGAGACGTTGTTGTTTTGCTAAACTTCAGTTATGTCTATCGTTATTGTAATGAAAAGGTGGGTTAAATGAAAATTATCTTTGTTTATAATGCCAATAGTGGTTTAATGAATACTGTTTTAGATATCGGACATAAAATCATTAGTCCCGATACTTACGAATGTAATCTTTGTAACATCACCTATGGTATCTTGAAGGAAAATAAAGAATGGAAAGCATTTCGAGAATCATCAACGGATGAATTAGAATTTTTACATAAGGATGAATTTGAACAAAAATATCAACAGGTTAGAGACTATCCCATTGTTTTAGTGAGTAACAAAAAGGATGAATTATCCGAACTTATTAATAAGGAGGAATTAAATAAAATGCAAAGTGCTAAAGAATTGATGCAAAAACTTCAACAAAGTATCAAATAACTCAAGATACTTTTTGATACTTGTAGAGATGTTTTACGAAACGTCTCTATTTTTCAATTTTTATACTATCATTGATATTAAATCATGAGGCATAATCTATGGTGACAAAAATTGGTGTTAGAGAAGCAATAAAAAACTTCAACGACTTACCAACTAAGTTGAATTTAAGTCACACAGAAGAAGACAACTTTTTTCCAGAATGGAATGAGGAATTAGCGAAAATAACAGAAGGAGAAAAAACTGCGATTACTCGGATCAAACAACGTTATGATTATCATCGTTCATCATCTCTGTTACTAGAAGGAACAATTAATTTATTAGTAGTTTTCCCTCTTTTAGAAGTAGCAGGATTTTTAGATCCACCTTTTAGAATTAAATCTCCTGAATCAGTAGAATTAATTATTGAAGATGCGGATCAAACAATTATTAGAGGATTAATCGATGTTTTAGTTGTCAAAAATTCTTTATGGGTATTAGTAATAGAATCAAAACGTAACAGTATTCCTGTTGCTGCTGCACTCCCTCAAATTTTAGCTTATATGATGGCTAATTCTGAATCACAACAAACAATATACGGTATGGTAACAAATGGAGATAGTTTTCTTTTTCTCAAATTAAATAAACAGGAAACATCTCAATACGATCTTTCCAGAGAATTTTCCTTATTACCTCGAAAACATGAATTATCCCAAGTATTGAAAATTTTGAAGAAATTGGGAGAACTATAGGTTATCTTACGATAAGAAAAGTGTTATATTATTTAACAGCTAGTATTGAAAAAACACTTAACCAACTTATAAAATGATAACATCACCTTTAACCTGGACCGAACTAGAAACCCTAACCAACTGGACCATAGATAATATTAATGGATCGACTAATTCTCAAGCTACTTTACGGCTTTTTGGTCATCAAGAAAGTGAGATTAGAGTCACCCTTTACCGTGATAACCACGCTTGGTGTCCCTACTGTCAAAAAATTTGGTTATGGTTAGAAGAAAAACAAATTCCCTACCGTATCAAAAAAGTTACCATGTTTTGCTACGGAGAAAAAGAACGATGGTATAAAAAAATTGTACCATCCGGAATGTTGCCGGCGGTTGAATTAGATGGACGTTTAATTACTGAAAGTGACGATATTTTACTGGCCCTAGAAGCAGCGTTTGGCCCCTTAACCCATAGCATGAAAGACGCAACGGTTATCTCCTTACGACAGTTAGAAAGGTTACTGTTTCGGGCCTGGTGTACTTGGTTGTGTTATCCCACTTGGTCACAAAAACAAGAACAACAAAACCGTCAACAATTTGTTAAGGTGGTGGCGATGGTAGAAAAAGCTTTAGGAGACACCCCAAGTCCCTATTTTTTAGAGGAGTTTGGCACAGTAGATGTCATTTTTACCCCTTATGTAGAGCGCATGAACGCTAGTTTATACTACTATAAGGGCTATTCCCTGCGAGAAGAAAATGAACGCTTTGGCCAGTGGTTTGATGCAATGGAAACCCGTTCCACTTATCGGGGAACTCAAAGCGACTTTCATACTCATGTTCACGACTTACCCCCACAAATGGGTGGATGTTACAGTAATAGCGAAGAACAAGCAAAAATTAATCAAGATCGAGTCGATAACGGTCCCTGGTTTGGTTTACCGGATGTGATGTATGCTGAACCCGAAACCTCCCGTCAAGAAGCGTTGCAACGGGTGATTAAACACCGTGAGAATATTATTCGGGTTAACCCTGGAAAGGATGCAATGTTCGATGAAGCGTTACGTTGTGCATTAACTACCCTGATGACTGGGGAACCTTGTCAACCTCCGAAGGGATCGGATGTGGCCTTACGATATTTACGGGATAGAATTAATGTACCACGGGATATGTCCATCTATGCAGGAAAACGGTTACGAGACGCATTAGAAACCACTGCAAGTTTAGTCGGCGACCGCCAAGGAGTGCCTATTCCCGTTAAACATCGACGGGATCAAGATCCAGCTAATTTTGTTTAATTATAACTGATGTAGGGGCTTTTAATGAAGTCAGAAGATTGATACTTCTGACTTCGACGGAAGCGATAATGTTAAGTCCTTACCGAATACTTAATAATTGTTAATTGTTAATTGAAAATGAGAGACGATAAAATATATATATTGATTGAAATTAATTTAACTTATGTCTAAAGAAACACCCGCTTTATTTGGCAAAACGAAATTATTAGAAGGACAAATTGATGAATTTCTTGATAAAGTAGCGGAAGGCGCAATTTATTTTGAAAGAGGCATTACTGCCTTTCTGGAAGAAGGAAAGCTCATAGGAACTTGCGAAGAAAAACTATCACAAATTACTGAACTAAAACAAAGATGTAGGGACTTACGCCGTTCCATTGTTAATGTTCTTTATAGTGAAATGTTGATTCCTGATTTTCGGGCCGATGTTTTGAGATTACTGACGGATTTATTTTCTCTTCTGGATCTGATGGGAAAAAATTTTCAAGACTTAATGATTGAACGGGATCAAAACAAGGAAATAGAATCGCAAATAGAAGATAAAGAGCAGAAAATTGGTAAAAAAGAATTTTTAGATTTAGTGCAAGTGGTTGTTAAAAGTATAGAAACAGTCATCATTGCTGCTCGTAATTTTTTCCGTGATCCTAAATCTGTAAAAGATCATACTTATCAAGTCAGAGTCTATGAATCTGAGGCCGATAAAATTGCCATTAGTTTGAAAAAGAAAATTTTTGCCACTGATTATAAATTCTCTGAAAAAATTAACTTACGAGATATTGTAAACGCCATTGATGCCATTGCCGATCTCGCTGAAAGTGTAGCAGATGAGTTAGATATTTATGCAATTCAACGCACTTTATAGTTATCATAGCTTAACTTATCAGATTAGTTAGATTAAATTTATGGACTTAATTAGCACTTTTATCTTCCTTTCTAGTGGCTTATTTTTGGGATGGTCATTAGGAGCAAATGATGCTTCCAATGTGTTTGGAACTGCAGTGGGGAGTCGCATGATTCGTTTTTCCACTGCTGCGGTTATCTGTAGTGTTTTTATTATTATTGGTTCAGTCACCGCAGGGGCCGGAGCAGCCGGAGGACTGGGAAAACTAGGTGCCGTCAATGCTTTGGCCGGTTCCTTTACCGTTGCTTTAGCGGCTGCTATAACGGTTTTGTGGATGACTAAGTTAGGACTGCCAGTATCTACTTCTCAAGCAGTTGTAGGGGCGATCGTTGGTTGGAACTGGTTTAGTGGTTCCCCCACCAATATTAATGATTTAATCAAAATTATGGGGACATGGGTAGCTTGTCCTATTTTGGCGGCTATATTTGCGGCGGTTATCTATAAGTTAGTTGTACTCTTGATTGAAAATACGAAACCCCATCTTTTGAGTTTGGATAATAATATTCGTTGGGGTTTAATTATTGTGGGTGCGTTTGGTTCTTATACTTTGGGAGCGAATAATATTGGTAATGTAATGGGGGTTTTTGTCCCTTCTTCTCCCTTTGACAACCTAAAAATTGCGGGAATTTTTGATATATCCGCAGTAGAACAATTATTTTTATTAGGAGCGATCGCCATTGCTGTTGGGGTGTTTACCTATTCTAAGCAAGTGATGATGACGGTGGGTGGTAGTTTAATGACCTTATCTCCTGTGGGTGCATTAGTGGTGGTTTTGGCTAATTCTTTAGTCTTATTTACTTTTTCCTCCCAAGAATTGTCAAATTTTGTGGTTAGTTTGGGTTTACCTCCTATTCCTCTCATTCCTGTCTCTAGTTCTCAAGCAGTGGTGGGTGCAGTGATAGGTATTGCTCTTTTAAAAGGGATAAAAGGGGTTAGGCAAGTTAAATGGGGGGTTTTAGGGGGTATTGCCTCCGGTTGGATCACAACTCCTGTTATTGCTGCTATTATTAGCTTTGTTTTGTTATTTATTGTCCAGAATGTGTTTAATCAAGAAGTTTATCAAGCTGCTTCTGTGCCGGTTTCTAGCGCAGTTATTGAAGTATTAGGAGACAAATTATAATGAATAAAAACCTACCAATTACTATTGAGCAACACACATTATCGGCTTTTTGTCAACAATATTATATTAAGAAATTATCTTTATTTGGTTCGGTGTTGAGAGAAGATTTTACAGATAATAGTGATGTTAATTTTTTAGTGGAATTTGAAGCAGGAAAAACCCCTAGTTTCTTTACTTTAGCAAGAATGGAAAGAGAGTTATCTACTATAATTAATTGGCATAAAGTTGATTTAAGAACACCCTCTGAATTAAGTATTTATTTTCGGGATCGGGTAATGCAAGAGGCAAAGATTTTATATGAGTTATCCTGATGAAAGGAAAGTTAATGGTGATTATTTTTAATCTATAGATTGAATAATAGCTAATATTTCTTTCTGTTCATTTTCATCATCTAAATTATCCCATGAATCCAATAATTGATTAATTCTTTGTTGTTGTTTAATTATGTCTTTTTGATCAATTTGACTAATGGCTTTTTTCCAGTCATTTATTTGCTTTTGCTGCATTTCTTTCAAATTTTCTAACGGAGAAGTTTGACTGTTTGTTTCTTTTAGTTTCATCAAAGCTTCTAACTCGTCCAAATTTTCTAATAGTTTTTGAATACTCGTAAATTCTTCAGAAGGTAACAGGACAAATTCTTGACCATTCTTTGTTAAAAATTGAGGATGTAATTCAATCATTGCGGTGTTATGAATGAGTTATATGATTAGTAATTCATTTTATCTCAATGTTGATTTTTTCATCTATTTTCTTTTTTCCTTAATGCTTCATTACGATTATTAATATACAATTCCTCATCTGGTTTAAATTCTAACGCTTTGTCGTAGGAGGCGATCGCTTCTTCTAACCGTCCTAAGTCAGCTAAAGCATTCCCTCGATTATTCCAAGCTTCATGATAATCTGGTTTAATTTCTAACGCTTTGTCGTAGGAGGCGATCGCTTCTTCTAACCGTCCTAAGTTATATAAAGCATTCCCTCGGTTATTCCAAGCTTGATCATAATCTGGTTTAAATTCTAACGCTTTGTCGTAGGAGGCGATCGCCGCTTCATATTCTGCTTGTTGTACATGAATTAACCCTTTTTCAAACCAAAGTTCTGATTTTTTGATGGGATCGAGGTTAGGGGAATCAGTCAAATAAGCTTTAATTTCTGCTATTTTTTCCTCTCTTTCTTGTGGGGTAAATTGTTTATATTTTTCTAGATCACTATCCACATAAACAATACGATAAGCTTCTTCTTCTAAGGTATCTTGATCCGTAGGAAATTCATACAGTCCCGATCGCCAATCAAAAAAATCTGGCGCACGTTTGATAAAATAACGTAGAGCAAATTCTGGTAAGAGGAAAACAATCGCAAAGGAAAAATTCTCATAAAATCGTTCACGGGAGAGGTTTAAATACCCCAAGATTTTCGGAATACCAGACCAAGTTCCCCCATAAATAGGACTTTGACTCGATAGTTGATACCCTTCGCTTTCTGCTTCTTCGTACCGTAGTAAAGCAGTTTCTAACCCACAGACAAACAAAATATTAAGCTGCTGATAATCAGGAAGATTAATAATTTTTTCGTAAATATTATCGGTTTCTAAATCCAGTTTCAGAATAGCAGACTTTTTCTGCGGTAAATCTTTATTGATCCGTTCAATAATACGTTTTCCTTGGATGGGAGAACAGCGCACAAATAACAGATTAAAGCCGTTTTTACGACTTAAAGAACGTCGTAATGCTTGATAGGATTCTTCTTCTGTTAGGGGTATATCTTCCCACTGTTCTACATCTAAATTCTTCATGCTTCATTTTCTAATGCTTCAATAAATTCAGAAATTTTAGTAATTAAGGGATGCACATCATACCAACTTTTAAACTCTTCCTCATCATCAAAATAACCATATTGTAAAATACAACGATTAAATAATAGTTTACGATGTTCTTGATCGTTTTGAATTTGATGGGTTTTATGAACATTTACTAATAGTTTCCATTGGTTATGTTCTACGGTTCTTCGATACACATCCCTCGCTTGAGTAATGGCCCGTTGTGCTGCTTTTCTAGTAATAGGTAAATCATCAATGTGATCAAAAGCAGATTCCATTAATAACATTAAATTCCGTACATGACCCCCAGTCATTAAACATAAATAATCTAGTAATTCTTGGCTTTCAAAAATATCGGTTTCTAATCTTTTTGTAGGAGAAAATTGTCTGATTCTTTTGTTGATAATCTCTTGAATTTTATTAATTCCTTGATCGTAAGGATTATTATTAAGATCATACACCCGAATCATGGGTAATACCATCAAATCTCCGTCATAACGTTCTCGTAAATCATTGGCACGATTAGAATAGGCCATAGAAATAGGAATGGTATAAATTATATGACAGTTTAACCCTGTTAATTGATTGGCACGATCTAAGAAAATTTCATCGTGATTGGTTCTATTTTCTCCTCTGGTAATCGGAACAATACGATCTAAATTATCCACTAACATCACTAATTTTTGATCTGGAGATAACTGTTTTTTCTCATCATCAATAAATTTATTCAACGCAGCTAGTAAGGTGACCGTATGGGGATTGATTTTATCTCTAATTTTTTGTCGTTCGCTAGGAATATCACGAATAGCAACGGACAGTTTGCCAAAATATTTGATTAAGTCCCCTGTCTCTAATTTAGCATCCACTAATTCAATTTCCGTCAAGGATAAATCAATTAAATCTTGCCAGCGAGCTTTTAACCAGTTTTTTAACGGGGTAGAATTTGCTTCTTTTAGTTCTTTGAGAAGATTACGAGTGCAAGCGATTAAAATGTCTGTATATTGAGCATCTTCTGGATCAATATCTTCCTCATCTGCTACAAAATAGACGACAAAACAGTTATTATCTTCTAAAAATTTCTTAAGTCTTAATAACTCCGTGGATTTTCCTCCCCCGCGATGTCCTGCATACAATTGATAAGTATATTCATTATGAGGAGAACGTAAAATTTTTCTACCTAAATCTCGATAAACATCTGCATCTGCTCTAACTGCTTTTAAATCAACATATAAATGACTTTCTGCTGGTAAAGGAACCGGTTTAAATCCATTCGCAAGCTTAGCAATTAAATCTTGAGACATAGCTAGAATTTAGAATTTAGAATTTAGAATTTATTTTTTTTGCTCATTTTAGATTCTACATTACTCTCCCCACGCTCCCCACACTTCCTACTCAAAAGGGTCCCATCTCTACCCTTATGGATGAAATGAGAACCCCTTGATTGACTCAGAGTGCAAACTGCTTTACAATTGATTTAGCGGTCAAAGTAGCTTTTCTCAGCTTCTAATTGCCGAATTAAACCACTTTGGCCTTTGGAGCGAGCAACTTGTAGACGATGCTCTAAGCTCTTCAGGATGTTAGCACGATGAAGACGCGCGGCATCGGTTAGGTGTTTGGGGTTATTGGTCATGACTCACCTCCGTTTATGCTTTCAAAGATTCAACAGTGACACCCATTTCTGATGCAAGACGATGCAACATAGAGAGTTGACGATGTTGTTGCTTGCTACGGGTTTGAGCGATTAGAAAGCGAGACTTAGACTGTAAACTGTCTAACTCGTTTAGGTGAGTGTGGATGTTATTATTTAAGAGCATAACGCCTCCTTCTTAATCGTAGTGGATCGAATGAGGCGCGTTCCTTCGGGATCAGTTTCCCTACTTCCGTCTGTTGATAACAACAGATGAACGATTTATCCTGTTACACTTAAATCATAACATTTTTTTTAGGCAGTGGCTACTATTTGGCTTTCAGGAAAGGAGAATCCCCTGCTTTATCGGGGTGAAGATGTTGCAGCAGAAAATCGACTGTACTTTGGTTTAACCAACCTTTGAGTACCGCTAATGCACCAATTCTCATCCACATTCTTCCTTGTCCCTGTTCTGCTAGAATAGCCCGTAGTTGAAAGTCATTAATTAAGCCAGCTTCTCTAAGATAATAGCCTAAAGATTGGGGGGTTCCTTGTTGCGCTTGTTTGATAACTTCTTCCCATTCTTCGGCAAAAAAGTCGGCTGTTTGTTGTTTAATCCAACCTTTTTCTGCCAATATTTCCCCTAAACGGCGTTGAGGATGTTCTTGTTGTTCTTTTATGGCTATTTCCACCTGATAAGGGGTAATCAGTTTGGCTTCTTGTAAGATGGTTCCCAGACGTTGTTTAGATTTTGCCTTAACCATGAAAACTCCTCCCTATGGGTAAATTTGACTTCTTGGTTCTATTATTCCCAAATTTTTCTAGTTAGTTTCACTGAGCAAGAATTTTTTTCTGTTGACTTCATCGTCTATATGGTCTTTAGGGTACTCATGAAGCATTTCCTCACTGGTCAATGATCTCCCTTTAATTAGTCTTTGTGATTTGTGATAGCTCATTAACTTATTGGGGATTATAGAGTTACTTTTAATGATAGTCCCTGAAATTTAAAGCATTTTAACTTTGTCTTAACTTGCTAAAAGGTAGCATACTTAGTTCCGTTTTTCAAGTCTTTTTAGGTTAATTTTTTTAAAGAAAAGATAAAACATAAAATATCTTAACCTTGGGAATTTCTTTCGGTCTATAATATGCTTTTTGTGGCTAAACTGTTTTAAAATAAGAGAGCAAAAGTTAACGGTAATCATTTTAGCTATCTTATGTTAACCCAACTTCAAACAGAACAATTGAAAATTGAATATTTACAGCCTCTTGAAAAAGTAAAAGGACTCGAACGTTCCTTAGGCCAGGATATTAAAGAAGGCTTAACTCAATGTCAAAAAAAAATACCATCTAAATATTTCTATGACGATCACGGATCTCAGTTATTTGAGCAAATTTGTGAGTTACCTGAATATTATCCTACTCGAACAGAAGCTAGTATTTTAAGGGACTATGCAGAAGAAATTGCCCAAATTACAGGAATTTGTGAATTAGTAGAATTGGGAAGTGGAAGTTCTACAAAAACTCGCTTATTATTAGATGCTTATGATCAGCAAAATGAGGTGTTTAAATATATGCCCATTGATGTAAGTGCGGGAATTCTTAGAGAAAGTGCAATACAATTAAAACAAGACTATAGTTCCCTACAAATTCAAGGGTTAGTGGGAACTTATGACCAAGCATTAACTCAATTAATACCCAGTTCTTGGCCAGCAAGAATGATTTTTTTCTTAGGAAGTTCTGTTGGTAATTTTAGCGAAACAGATTATGAGAATTTCTTATCTAAAATTGCCCAAGTTTTAGAAAGGGGGGATTATTTTTTGTTAGGAATTGATTTACAGAAGCCTAAGGCTATTATAGAAGCAGCTTATAATGATAGTCAGGGAGTGACAGCAAATTTCAACTTAAATATGTTGGAACATTTAAACCGTGAATTTCAAGGTAACTTTGATGTTAACTTTTTTAAGCATAAAGCTATTTATAATGAGAAAAAACAGCAAATTGAAATGTATTTAATATCAGACAAGGCACAAGAAATTACCTTGAAACAGCTTGATTTAAAAGTCGAGTTAAAAAAAGATGAAAGAATATTGACCGAAATTTCTCGTAAGTTTGATGTAGAAACAACTAAACATCTTTTAGCTGCCAAGAAATTAAACCCAGTCAAAGTATTTACGGATAAGAATAACTGGTTTGCCTTAATTCTTTGTCAAGCTTCCCAATAAGTTAGGATAAATAGGAGCATGATTAGCCATACTCCTATGATCTAACAAAACTTAGTGATACTAACATTAACGACTCATTATCATGACATCTCTTAAATCTCAATTACCGATTTTTCTTAATAATTGTTCCCAAGAATCTCTGCTTAATTACTTTCAAAATACTTGGGAATTAGAAGATATTTTACTGAAAACTATTATCGATGATAAAACTTTTTATATTAACCCTGATCCTTTAAGGAATCCATTGATTTTTTATTTGGGTCATTCTGCTGCTTTTTATATCAATAAATTAATTAGGGTTGAATTACTAGAAAAAAGAATCAATGCAGACTATGAAATCTTATTTGAATTTGGCGTTGATCCTGAAAATGCAGAAGAATTAAATCAAGCAATTGCTGATATTAATTGGCCAGAAGTTGAAGAAGTTTGGGACTATCGAAATACAGCTTATCAAGTTATTTTAGACGTTATCAACAATACCTCATTTGACCTTCCTATTTATCAAAATCATCCCCTTTGGGCTTTAATAATGGGGCTAGAACATCAACGGATTCATTTTGAAACCTCTTCGATGTTATTTAGACAACTTCCCACGGAAAAATTGGAAAAACCGCAAGGATGGCAATATGCACCCTCTCAGGGAACTGCTAACAATAATAACCTGATTTTAGTCGAGGGCGGAACCGTTAAACTCGGTAAAGCGAAAGATAATCCCTTGTATGGATGGGACTGTGAATATGGCGATCGCTTGGTCAAAGTTGAGCCATTTTTTGCCAGTCAATATTTAATTACTAATGCAGAATTTCTTGAATTTGTCAATAGTAAAGGATACGAAAATCAAGCCTATTGGAATGAACATTCCTGGCGATGGAAAGAAGAAAATAACGTTAAACATCCTAAATTTTGGCGATTAAATGATGGGGAATATGTCTATCGTGCCATGTTTGATGAAATCCCATTACCCTTAGATTGGCCCGTAGAAGTCAATTATTATGAAGCCATTGCGTATTGTCGCTGGAAGGGAGAAGAAACGCGATTAATGAGTGAAGCAGAATGGAATTTGGCTACTTATGGATCGAATAATAACTATCAAGTAGACATCGAAGAAGTTAATAATTATAATCTTAATTTGCAGTTTGGTTCACCCAGTCCCGTTGGGTTACTAAAAACAGCCCAAAGCCATTCGGGACTTTGG
Source organism: Crocosphaera sp. (assembly GCA_030066295.1). Taxonomy (GTDB): domain Bacteria; phylum Cyanobacteriota; class Cyanobacteriia; order Cyanobacteriales; family Microcystaceae; genus Crocosphaera. The sequence continues at coordinate 11,063 of JASJBX010000051.1, read as the reverse complement.
GATCTCAGGGGAAATGTTTGGGAATGGTTAGACGAAGATTTTAAGCCCTTACCAGGGTTTGAACCCCATTTTCTTTATGAAGATAATTCTGCACCTTTTTTTGATAATAATCATAAAATGATGTTAGGAGGTGCCTGGGTAACTCAAGGAACAGAAACCTTAAAATATTATCGGAACTGGTTCCGTCCAAACTTCTATCAACACGCTGGTTTTAGAATTGTTAATAACTAGAACTATCTCAGGAAAATTTTGGAAAATTGACTCTGAATGTTGTTATATTTGATTTAAGGTTCTCTGCTTTGACTATAACTTTAATCATTTTAAATTAACATCCTGCAAAATGAATCAATTTGTACAGTCAACCAAAAATTTCCTCAAAGATAAATTATTACTGACAAAAATCCCTCAATGGTTTCAAGTAAGTGATGAACAAATAGCAGAAATTTTAGAAACGGTTCGAGAAAAATTACCTACAACCGAAGCCATTTTAATTGGAAAAACTCAATCGGGTAAAAGTTCAATTGTTAGAGGTTTAACGGGGGTTTCAGCAGAAATTGTCGGTGAAGGATTTCGCCCCCATACCAAACATACACAACAATATACTTATCCTAATGATGATCTTCCTCTACTCATTTTTACGGATACCGTAGGATTAGGTGATGTTCAACAACATACTGAGTCTATTATTCAAGAATTAACCGATAAACTACAAACATCGAATTATCGGGCGAGAGTGGTAATTTTAACCGTTAAGATCAATGATTTTGCTACAGAAACTCTAGCAAAAATTGCCCAAGAATTGCGTCAATTATCTCCAAACATTCCCTATCTTCTTGTGGTTACTTGTCTTCACGAACTTTACCCCTCTTCAACTGAAAATCATCCGACTTATCCTCCCAATTTTAAAGATATAAATCGTGCATTTAACCAGATCAAAAAAGATTTTAAAGGACTGTATGATGAGGCAATTCTTATTGATTTTACCCTCGAAGAAGATGGTTACACCCCTATTTTTTATGGATTAGAAACCCTCAGAGATAGCATCGCGCAACAGTTACCCGAAGCCGAATCTGTGGCTATTTATCAACTTTTAGAAGGAGAAACCACGGAAAAAATTGGTAATCTTTACCGAGATGTGGCCCGTCGCTATATATGGGCGTTTTCCGTGGCAGCCGCTACCTTAGCAGCCGTTCCCTTGCCTTTTGCCACCATGCCCGTTTTAACTGCCTTACAGGTGTCTCAGGTGACCTTATTGGGTAAACTCTACGGGCAAATTTTGACCCCTTCTCAAGCTGGTGGCATTGTCAGTGCGATCGCAGGGGGATTTTTAGCCCAGTCTATCGGACGAGAATTAATTAAATTTATTCCTGGGTTGGGAAGCATTATTGCTGCCTCTTGGGCGGGGGCTTATACTTGGGCATTAGGAGAAGGGGCTTGTGTTTATTTTGGGGATTTAATGGGGGGAAAAAAACCTAATCCCGATCAAATTCAAGCAGTGATGCAAGCCGCCTTTAAACAAGCACAAACTCGCTTTGAAAAGTAGTTTTCTGGTTGGTAAATTTAAAAAATTTGCTGATGGCACTGAACATTGATCATTCAAGAGAAAAATGGGGATTAGAAACCCCATCCGTCTTGCGGTGGGGTAGTTCATCTACTCGTATAACCAGGTTTTAAGGGTAGGTTCCCAACTGCTTAACTCTTTTTCGTTAAACCAGAGATCAATCTCCCGTTTCGCCGTTTCAATGGCATCAGAACCATGAATGAGGTTCCGTCCCACACTCACCCCAAAATCACCGCGAATGGTTCCCGGTTCAGCCGATAAAGGGTTCGTTGCGCCGATGAGTTTCCGCGCAGAAGTCACCACACCATCTCCTTCCCATACCATTGCTACCACAGGAGAAGAACAGATAAACTCTACCAAACTACCAAAGAAAGGGCGTTCTTTATGCACGTCATAATGTTCTTCGGCCAATTCTTGAGGCACAGACATTAATTTGAGGCCAACTAGAGTAAAACCTTTAGCTTCAAAACGACCAATGACTTCACCCACCAGTCCCCGTTGTACCCCATCGGGTTTAATCATAATAAATGTGCGTTCCACTCGCTAACTCCTTCCGATTGTTCCAATTAATAGTTTACGACTAATTCGGGTTAACTGAACAAGTTTTGTTTCCAAGATAAAAAATGTTCAAAGTTGAACCATAAAATCGCAAAAAATGCAAATATTTTTAGATGGAATGAGGAAAGATTATGCCAACTCTGGTCACTTTCATAAAATGTTGAGAAAAATTACACAATAATGATTAATTTTTAAGGACAATGGGACAAAATATAGGGGGATGTTACCAAATCATTAAGAGGATCTTCTGTATGCCATAAGCTTTTTTGGCAATGGATTTATACCAGTGTCCAACCGATGCAAGCTAAGAAAAACTTCATATGGGTTGTGTTACAAGAGAATTAGAAGCCTTCAGAATAGAAAAAGGATATTTCCCTAAAGATCAGGTATGCAATACGGCACAAAAAGACTCTCGTGGAATACCAGCAGCAACCTACTATCTTAAATTTTTAATTAAGGGAGCATAATAATCTCGGATACGTCACTTATATTGATATGTGCTAAACCATAAGTAATTGACTCTATCTGGAGCATTATTGTTAGGATAACCAAGACGATAGACATAACCTTCTTATAACTTTTTAGCACAGACTCATCAAGATGTTGGTATGAGTATTATAATCTATGTTTCTCAAAATTCGTTCTTCCAAACCAGAAGTTAAAGTTGTTTCCCGCCGAAAACCTAAAAAACGCCTTTTTCCGCTTCTTTGTCTGGCTAGTTTAGGGTTATGGTTGGGTTATAAGCAGTTACAAAGTTATTTTGTCCAACCCGAAGCTATCTTTGTGTTGGGAGGCCATGAAGATCGTGAACGGTTTGCAGCTAAATTAGCTGTTGAACATCCTGACTTACCCATTTGGGTGTCTTCCGGAAGTCCTCAACATTATGTGACTGAAATTTTTACCAATGCAGGGGTGAGTGATCATCGTCTTCACCTTGATTATCAAGCCAAGGATACGGTGACTAATTTTACCAGTTTGGTTAAGGAATTGAAAGCGCAAGGGATCGATAGCGTTTATTTAATCACCTCTGATAATCACATGAACCGCGCTAGAATTATCGGAGAGATTGTCTTTGGAACGCAAGGAATTGTGCTTAAACCTTTGTCGGTTCCTTCTGATGATTCCCCCGAACCCATCGAAAAAATTGTTAGGGACGGGGGACGATCTTTTCTTTGGTTACTAACGGGAAGAACAGGAGAAAATTTATTACTTCCTTAAAGATTAATTATGCTTGTTTCCAAGTGCCATGAAATCCTATCGGAATCACACTAGGTAATCCTAAACGACAAACGGGGCTATTTTCTAACCCTTCACTATCATAAATTCTCAGTTCAGAATTGTGCTTATTGCCATCATAAACAACGGTTAAGACCCATCCTTGTTCTGAGTCAGGATGATTAGGCACAAAAATCGGTTCTGAGGGATATCGATTTTCTCCCATATCTGCTACAGTTATCGTCTTTAATTGTCGATCATAACGAGCGATCGCCCCAAAAATTTCTTGGGATAAATCTGCGTTATCTCGATGCACTGATAAATAGGTATAACGCCAATTTTCTCCAGTTTGATGAAGGGGAACAATCGGAAAATCTGACCCTCTATCTAATAGTTGTTCCTCACGAATCACTGTAGCTGTTTTGGGGTCGATTTCTACTTGCCAAAGGGTTCCTTTGGCGGGGGTTTTAATCTTCCCAGTGGCGACTTCTTTTAAGTTTTGATTGGTGGCAAAGTCAGCATAACGGACAGATTCAATGATGATATTGTCCGCTTCGTTAACGTAACCATTGCTATAATGCCATTGAAACCAAGGGTTAGCTTTTCCTTTACTAACTAAGGATAAACTATCTCGCTCAAAAATTAAAATTTCTGTCCCTAGTTTCGGTTTCCATTCCATTGCATCACTTAAACTAGATAATCCTAATGCAGTGGGTAATACTTTAATACGCACAGGCGGAACAAAAAAAACAAGATAAGATCCCGCTAAAGCAAAATCATGAACTAACCGTAAACCTTCTAAGGGATAATCTGATTTTTGAATGACTTTTCCTGTAGCATCACTTTTGTAAAGATTTAAGGTAACTTTTGCCCCTAAACTGATACCAAAGTTGTAAATATTACCTGTTTGGTGATTAATTTTTGGGTGTGCCGAAAAAGGTTGTTTTTCGGTTAAATTTGAAAGATTATCTAATCCTTGTGTTTCTAAATCATCTAAGTCCAAAGCGTAAGGGTTGCCCGCTTCCCACAAGGCCAGTAATTTTTCAGGTAAGGCTAAAACCGAAGTATTAGCAGCGTTTTTAACTTCTTTTCCCCAAGTTTTCCAAAAAGGGCCAGGAACAGTCATGCCATAATTAGGATATAAAAAACGATCCGCTTCTGCTTCGTTTTGATACCCTTTTGTTTGCACATAACGATAGGTGGCTTCTGCCCCTTTTTCGGTTAAATGAATGGCTAAAATACTGCCATCTCCATCAAACCAATGACCCACTTTTTGACTCCCTCTTTCCAGTCTTCCAGGTCCATTACGGTATAAGGTTCCTCTCAGTCCATCGGGAATTTCTCCTGATAAGATAGGTAGAGGTTTCAAGGGGAATTCTTGGGCAGGTTTTGCGATTGCTTGTGACCAAGTCGGCATACTTTTTATATCTAAAATTAATTTTTTATCCCTATAAGTTTAACAAGTTTCATTTAATTTTATCAATATTACGGTTGAACCCACATCGTTGCCCGTTGAGTCGGACCCAGTGAGACGAAGCAAAAAGCGCACCAAGACAGATTGCACTTTAACTCATATTTTGTACCTTCGATAAAATTACCCAGTTTAGAGAGGGAACAGATAATAATCAAGATGTCTCAGAAATCATTCCTACGTGCTATAGTTAGAAATACATAAGGGTTGACGGTAGATAAAATCCCCAATTTAAAGTTATTAAAAAGTCAGTGATCATGATCACTATTATCAGGGGATTCTTGTCACAACTTTTCAGGTATTTTTCAGTTACACTAATCACAATAGATTCTCAAAACGATCACCAATCCACCCAGGATATTAGGTTTAAGTCGAGAGATTATTTTACTTATAGAACTTTTCCATATCTAGTAATTAACATCCATACCGATCAAGGAATTTGGGGGACAATACAAAGGAACAAGGAGAACAACTATGATTACAGTTACCCACTTACAACAAGATTTTGAGAATTTAGCTAGAGAGGAAAGCCTATTTGAAGATTATTTCAAATACTTTAAAAATCGACCTGATACCTATCTGGACAAACTAGAAGAATTACTTTTACAAGATTCTAGTACCTTAATGAAAATTTGTCGGAATATTCCTGAAAATATTAGCTATTTTTTAAATCGAGTTTGTTGTTATTTTGTCAATAATTTAGGTTTGGATAGAAGATTTAGGCAGGATCTTTATGGTTCTTTAAATCGATTAATTAGTATTTTAGAAGATGCAGCAGAAAAACCTACTATTTATCCCTCATTAGAACCATTTTTTAATCAGAAAAAAAAGGTGGCAGATGATCCTGATACCCCAACAGCTTTTGAGAGATTAAAGATAACTGTTGATAAATATAAAAAGTTAGAAACAGAAGATGATGAACCAGCTTGGAAGCGTAAAAAACGCTTGGGTCAACGGTTAATTCGTTATCCTCATCTTTATAGTTTTTATTTAGGCGCATCAGAAAATACCAGTTTTGGACAAACAACCCAAGTCAGACAAGATCAATATGTGAATAACTATTCCGTTAATTTACATCGTTATCTTCGTCAAGAAAGTATGAAAGATAATAATAAAGATTTAGCTGGAGCATTTGCATCGAGAACGGTAGGAAAAGACTGGGAAAATCCCACTCAACTGACTAAAGATTCTCTATATCGCTCAATTTGTTACCATAAAGCCACAGAAAAGAAATTCAAAGAGAGAGCTTTGGTGGTATCTAGTTATTATGATAAAGCATCTCTTTTAGAATGCAAAATGATGCTTTATAAAGTCATTACTAGCTTATTTCCTGCTCACTACAAGCAAGCTTTTGTGACTCAAAAGCTCTTAGCTAATTTAGGAGGAGAAGAATCGAGTTATAATGATACAAAAGCAGATTTAGCATTGATCAAAATTGCCATTGATTACTGTTTTAAATTATTAATTATTGATGATGATAAAAATCATTTTTTCTTCATCGATATGTTGAGTAACATGGGAACCAAAAAAACTTTAAATGTTCTCTTACAACTCATTCATTGTTATCCCATCGATCCCAATACCCATGATAAGCGAGATAAAAAACAAAGAATGCTTCTTGCCTTAGAAAAACGACTGGCCGTTTTATTCAAAAATTATGAAGACTTTGACGAAAGTGAGATGCAATGGTTAATTAACTTTCTGGAACATTTTCATGTGGCGACTGCCTTACAATTTGATGGCTTAGACTTGTCAGGGATCAAAATTCCTAAAGATGTGGTCAAGGCGAAAGCAGCATGATATTATTAATGTCACTTTACTTTTAGGTCTTAGATAATCATTTTTCATCATTACTGGGGTCATTGGGGATGGTGTCTTCTCCCGATGACTTTCTCTGCTGAGCAGAAGGGGATGATTGAGATTGATTAATTTGAGTCAGTTGACGTTGAACCGAAGATTCTTCTGGTGAGAGATGAATTTGAATGGTAGGGCCAGAACTCGCTAGACGAATAATCATGCCATCTATGGCCTGTTTTTCACTGATTAATTTTCCATCGATATAAGTGCCATTGGTTCCCAAGTTAACCACTTGCCAGTGGTTTTGTTCGTAGCGAACTTCTAAATGATGACGCGAAACTACGGCACTGTAAAGAACTACCTCGTTATCAGTAGAACGACCAATACGAATGGTCGCCGTTGTCTCAAATGTCCAACTTTGGATAGGTGTGGTTTTGGTCGGATGGAGTAAAGTTAGAGTAATCACCGAAATTCTAGCTTATAGAGGGCGTTTCGTAACTAAGCGTTGATTCAATGCCTCAAAAAAAAAGAGCATGACACACTGTTAAAACTTATTCCTATCATAAATCCTAGTTAAGACCAGACAATGAATTCTTAGGAAAAATTGAGTGATCAGTGACCACTGATTATTCATCAACGATCACTCATCGGTTGAATCTCAGAATTTATTGATTAAGGATTAACTGTTACTGTTACTGTTTATTGTTCGCGGTCAAAATATCATTACAGCAGACCAGCATTAGATAATCCTAAGATAATTCCCGCCCCTAGAATATGGCCAAAACTAGCGGTTGCCAATAATTCTGGAAGTCCAAATTGTTTTTTGGAAGCTAACTGGGGTAAGGGAAGGTCTGGACCTTGACCTGTTTTTTGAATGGCAAAATAACCGAGAATAAAGCTAAAGAGATTAGCTGCAATCATAATGACCCCTACGGATAAATTCCATGAGGTGGTGACCACAGGGGCAGCCTCAGCCAGTATCATAATATTGAAGAGCATGAATCAAACTCCTGTTTGAAGGGATAACTGTAAACAAAAGGCATTATAGGGATCTATCTGGGCAAAATTTCACTTTGTTTGAATACTTAACAATTATGAGGCGTTAGGCAAAATGCGGGTCAAAATTTGTGGCATTACTCAAGCCGAACAAGGACAGGCGATCGCACAGTTAGGGGCGACGGCCTTAGGGTTTATTTGTGTTGAGCGATCGCCGCGTTATATTAAGGCTCAACAAATTCAAGACATTATTCAAGTTTTGCCCACAGCCATAGACTGTATAGGCGTCTTTGCCAACGCCAGTTTAACAGATATTGAAGGGGTTTTAAAGGTGGCTCAATTAACGGGAATACAACTACATGGGGATGAAACGCCCCAATTTTGCGCTCACATCCAACAATTATGGCCGGATTTAGAAATAATTAAGGCGTTTAGAATTAAATCCCCAGAGTCTTTATCGGATATGTCTCAATATGTGGAAGTTATTGATACATTCCTGTTAGACGCTTACGATCCTCAACAGCTAGGGGGAACGGGAAAAACCTTAAACTGGGACATTTTAGCCACTTTTAAGCCAGATCGACCTTGGTTTTTAGCAGGAGGGTTAAACCCGGATAATATCTCAGAGGCACTTGATAGCTTAGCACCAGACGGGGTTGACTTATCTAGTGGGGTTGAGCGATCGCCTGGAGATAAAGATATCAATAAAGTAACTCAACTCTTTGAACGATTAAGTTATCATCTTTAACGTTTCTATTTTGTTACGAAAAACCTCAAATAATAAATAATTGCTAAGTTGGGTTAACAAACTTCATGTTGATATATTAAAATTTAATTAAGAAAGATAATCGGCAACAGTTTCTAGATCATAATTTCTGAGTTTTTTTCCTTTATTTAATCGGTTAAGGAATGTTTAGAATCTGTTGCTTTCCATTCATTGACACCGTCTAAATCTCCCTTAAAAACCTTTCTGAAATATAAGGAATAAAATCATTATGAACGGACTACTTGCTGATGCTAGTACCAGACTAGAAAAAGCCTTGAAATATACATCAATTTCGGAGGATGCCAGCGAACGATTAAAACATCCTAAAACCAGTTTAAGCGTGTCTATTCCTGTTAGAATGGACGATGGTTCTTTACGTATTTTCCAGGGGTATCGAGTGCGTTACGACGATACCAGAGGACCGGGGAAAGGTGGGGTGCGTTACCATCCCAATGTAACCATGGATGAGGTGCAATCCTTAGCCTTTTGGATGACCTTTAAATGTGCTTTATTGAACTTACCATTTGGGGGAGCCAAAGGCGGAATAATGCTCAATCCTAAAGAACTGTCAAAACAAGAATTAGAACGGCTAAGTCGGGGTTATATTGAAGCAATCGCTGACTTTATTGGCCCTGATATTGATATCCTTGCCCCCGATGTTTATACTAATCAGATGATCATGGGTTGGATGATGGACCAATATAGTATTATCCGACGACAAATTAGCCCCGGTGTAGTGACGGGAAAACCTCAAACCATGGGAGGGAGTCAAGGGCGAGATACGGCAACTGGAACCGGTGCTTATTATGTGATTCAAACGATTCTACCTAAGTTTGAAATGATACCAGAAAAGACAACCGTTGCGGTACAAGGATTTGGAAAAGCGGGCGCAGTGGTGGCGGAATTATTAGCTAAAGTGGGCTATAAAGTGGTAGCAGTTAGTGATTCTAAGGGGGGAATTTACGCCGAAAAAGGTTTAGATATTCTCAGCATTCGTAACTATAAAAAAGAACATCAGGGGATTGCAGCCATTTATTGTGAAGATACAGTTTGTAATATTGGTGACCACGAAAGTATCACCAATGAGGAATTATTAGGGTTAGATGTCGACGTTTTAATTCCGGCTGCGTTAGAAAACCAAATAACAGCAGAAAATGCCGATAATATCAAAGCAAAATTTATCTTTGAGGTTGCCAATGGTCCGATTACTTCTGCTGCTGATGCCATTTTAGATAAGAAAGGATTCTATGTTTTTCCTGATATTTTGGTCAACGCAGGAGGGGTAACGGTCAGTTATTTTGAATGGGTGCAAAATCGCAGTGGTTTGTACTGGACAAGAACGGAAGTGAATGAACGCATGAAAGATAAAATGATGACCGAAGCGGAACAAGTTTGGTCTATTGCACAACAAGATGGAGTTTCCATGCGAACCGCCGCCTATATTCATGCGTTAAATCGTTTAGGGGACGCATTAGACGCAAAAGGAACAAGGGATTATTATCTCAATGGTTCCCATCATTAACGTCTGTAGGTTGACTCAGCTTAACTGAAAATTATTGATTAGTCTCTTTATGGTTTGTAAGGAGACTTTTATATTTTTTGGACTCAATCAAAAACTGAAGCGTTAGAAAAGATGTTTTCTCAACCTAGTTAAATTATGGTTGTTGCCGGAATACTATAATACAGAAAAAAGAGAAGTCCATGCAGTTGAGACGAACTCCTCTGATTTGATAGAAATCTATCTTTAAGCAGGAACCGGTTCTCCAGGACGTAACTTCATCCATTTTCCCGTTTCTTGCAAAAAGCTTTCACAACCGACTACATCCCACTCCATTTCTATGTAATCCTGATTAGGACGAATGTTAACATTAATAGTAGGTTCTTTCGGTTCAAAAGTAGGATTATCGGTTAAATGGGGTTGTTGGTGTTGTTCTTCCACTGCGTGATAGGTTTGACAACTATCAACATAACGACAGTTAACACAAATACACATATATTTCTCCTTTGCTAGTTTTACCTATTAATGTAACGTAGGATATAAAAATGTGACTATTTTTAAAGGTTTATTTCTTGAATTTACATGAAGCAGACGACATCATCTCTCAATTTATCCCCTGATATTCTACCCTTTGATTTAGAGTTACTTCCACCCACTGCTTATTTAGTAGGTGGGATGGTTCGAGATGCACTATTAAACCGTCCAAGAGAGTATCTAGACTTAGACTTTGTTTTACCCAACTTAGTGATAAAAACAGCTAAAAAAATTGCTAATAAATATAACGCAGGTTTCGTAGTTTTAGATGCAGAAAGAAATATTGCTAGAGTTGTTTTTCAACAAGGAACCGTTGATTTTGCCCAACAAGAAGGGGATAGTATCGAAAAAGATTTAAGCAGAAGAGATTTTACAATTAATGCGATCGCCTATAATTTTCATCAACAAAAATTAATTGATCCTCTCAATGGTTTAGCAGATTTAGAAACAAAAACCATGAGAATGATTAGTATAAAAAATCTTCAAGATGATCCCTTAAGATTATTACGCGCTTATCGTCAAGCTGCTCAATTAAATTTTATAATTGAACCCGAAACAAGACAAACTATTACTAAATTATCTTCTTTAATTAATCAAGTAGCTGCCGAACGAGTTCAAAGCGAATTAAATTACTTATTAGGCAACCCTCGGGGAAGTCAATGGTTGA
>JASJBX010000050.1 GCA_030066295.1 Crocosphaera sp. | reverse complement strand
GGGTGGGGAGTGTGGGGTGACGGGGTGAACATATACGATACTATAGTTAATTTAAGAATTTCATCAGAAATGATTAAACGCATAATTTTACTTCTTACATTTTTTGTAAATAACTGTGTATAATGTCTTTCGTTAAATCAGAAATGGATTGACCTAATTGATTGGATAATGTTTGAATTTTGGCTAAATCTTCATCGGATAAAGTAACTTTAATTTCATTTTGAGATAATTGAGAAGCCGCGTAAGTTTGATATCGTTGTATTTCTTCAGACACATTATCAATACTTTTCCATTCCTCATTTTCAACACTATTAAGTAATTTTTTTTCTTCGGTATTTAATGAAGTCATTGGTTTAATCTCCTAAATATCTCTTTTTCATTTTACGACTAGGGATAATTGTTTTGAGAAAAATCTCTGATTCAGTTTCAACAAAAGGAATTAAGTAAACATAATTGTTAAATTTAACCACAAAAATTTTTTGATTAGGATATTTGATCAAATTGTAGTGTTGAATGATATCGAGTAAGTCTCCCTGGTTAATCGCTTGAATAATATTATCAAATGTAATGGCTCTTTCACGTCTTAATTGCTGGTTTTTATCTTCATTCCATTGAAATTGTTTCATTGATTAACAGTAGAAATCTTGAATTTATATGTTGGGTTTCGTCCCTCAACCCAACCTACAAGATATGCGATCACTACACCTGAGTCGAATTGGATGGTCTTGTGGGGACATCTAATGTCTGTATAGACTGTTGAATAGTGCGAGATACAAAAACTTGAATAGAAGGAGGCTCTTCAAGCAGTATTTGAATAAAGTTCTGTATTTTTGTTCTGATAGAAGGATCATCAATTTTAGGAATCAAAATTGTTTGCAAATCCTCTGGATTAATCTCAGCTAAACCATCAGAACCAGTTGCTAAAGCTCTCATCTGAACTCGATAAAACTCCGATGAGAGTGCAAAAATTAGGTCAGGCAGCCAATCTTGCATATTTTCTTTGATTTGTAACCGATAAAAACCATTTGTGACTATAAGATTATTGGATTCTGCTTCTTGACCTGCCATAAACCATTTATTTACACTACCCCAGATAGAGCCGATAAAAATATCTCCCTTGTCTGCTAAATGTCTTGCTCTACTAGGAAGTTCCCAACCTTTTAAAAGTTTATAGTCATAAGAATTTCCATTAACATCTTGTATTTCTACATATTTATAAACCGTAGATTTTTGAAGTTCAAAGCCTTGACGTTCTTCAACTAAATTACAAATTTCTAACAAAGAAAGATGATTACCTGATTGAATACGAGAAATAAGTTCACGATACTTTCTACACCACCGCTTGGGGTCAATAATAAGATCATCATTGTTGATTATGGTTTTAATTGAAGTAGACCAACCATCATTTACACTGGCAGTTTCTATCCCCCTACTAATCCAAGGAAAAGCATCAATTACAGGTGATTTATATAAATCTGCAAGTACCTCCTCAAATGTGGCATTTAGAATTGGTTCATTGTCTTCATTCAATAATAATTCCCCGGTATGAGCATCTCTTTTGTAAATTTTTTGAGCTTTTTTGGTAATGTCCCAACCAACACTATCTACTAAATTACAGTAAACAGGATAATCATCAGTTTGAGTAACTTGATTCAAAGGCTTAATTCTTTTTTCCAAAACTAAAACTGATGCTGAAACATCTGCACCCGATTTCTTAAAAGTAAATCGTGGAAACCCAATAACACAGGCAATTCTAGTATGCTTTAGTATCCATTCGCGAAGGGACTTATATCTTTGACTTCTGTTTCCTAAATAGCCATTAGGTAAAATAATAGCAATCCGCCCTTCTGACTGGGCTTGTCTAATACATAATTCAACAAATAAAATTCCTGATTCTTGATACTGGACTCTCACTTTTTTTTGCCTATGATCTTGAGAGACAATATCAGATTTTAAAACTTGTTCTCCCAAGTCAAAATCCAGAAGAACTTCTCGTCTTTTTTCTTTTATTTTAGTCCCAAAAGGAGGATTACATAACATGATACTATATTGATTTTCATATTGTAAAACAGTTTTCAAGCTATCTTCCTGTCTAATATTACTTTTACCATCTCCGTTTAGAAGCATATTAAGTACACTAATTTCAACTGCATTTCTACTATTATCAGCACCCCAAACTCTGTCTCCAATTTTGGGATCTTGCTTCACCCCCATTCTATAGGCACTGACTAAAAAATCAGCACTTCCACAGGCAGGATCTTTTATAGTATCACCAAAGTGAGGATTGACAATTCTTACGATAAAATCTATCACTTCGTAAGGCGTAAAGTATTGAGCTAAATCCCATTTATATAGTTCTTTAGCAAAATACATATAGAAATTTTGAATAACTTCAGGGCTAGACTCTAACATATTTACAGATGCAATTAAACTACTAATATCTTTTAATGCGGCTCCTGAGATATAAAATTGCTCAGGAATAGTTGGTCTACCTAAAGCCTTACTTGGTGGAAGATAAAATTTATATATATCTAGGGAACTTTTAAGGGTTTTGTTAAAGATATCTATTATGGCTTTTTCAGAATATTCAAGAACTGAAAAATCTTGAATAGCAAGGGTTTCTGATGTATATTTGTGGAAATTCTCATCGTATATTTTTGCTAGTAAGATTTGCAGTAAAACTTGATACCTTTCAGACCTATCTGCACAATAGTGGTGCAAGGAATCTTCTATCTTTTTAAATAGGTTTAATAAGTTAGGAGATTTTCTCAGATCAGTATAACGTAGCTTAACAACTTCAATACTGCTACCATAATCAGGTAAGTAAGCTAGGGGAGCCTCAATAATTCTTTGTTTATTTTCCTTTATTAACTTATAGAATACTTTTTGCTCAATATCATCCCAATAGAGAGCAACAGACCTTAAATCAGACAACCAATTTAAAGCTGGTTTGACTTGTGTTTCTTTTACTTGAGTAGCATTTTTATTATCACGCTTAATTTCTGCTGCAATCAGAATATGCTCTCTAATTAATTCTAAACTCAGTTTTTCTATTGATTCAGCCTCCGTATCAAAAACTACCAAGTCTGTTCTAAAGGTATTTCTTCCTTGATTCCCAAATTTAACCAGTGTTGTCTCAATCTGAAAATTTTCTTTTGGATAACCTTTGCTGAGGAGAAATTTTATACAGTCAATTCGTCTTTTTTCTTCTGTAAACTTAAGATTATCTTTGGCCTTAGCCCTAACTTTTAGTTGTCCTCGAATAGGACAGTACAGTAACGGGTTGGTTGTCATAGCTTTTATTTATTTGCCTAGATAGTGTTTACAGAAAGATTGATAAGATGTTGCTGCATTAAGTAATTAAGATTTAATTATAACTTATTCTCTATTAATTTCAATAAAAAACTGGGTTCTTGACCTTACAAAAACCCAGTTAATGATTTTTTTAGGAGGTTTATAGTAAATAAACCAAGATAAAAAGAATGATCCAAATGACATCAACAAAGTGCCAGTAAAGTTCGGCTGCTTCCACTCCAAAATGGGACTCACTTGTGTAATGTCCTGATTTACGAGAACGCCATAAAACAGCGAGGGTTAATAATAGTCCAAAAGTCACATGAAGACCATGAAACCCCGTTAAAGCGTAAAAAGAACTGGCGAATAAATTGGTGGTTAACCCCATCTCTAAATGGAAGTATTCATACATTTGTCCCATGAGGAAAATAATTCCCATGACTGCAGTAATACCGAACCAAAGTTGTAACCCAGAAACATCATTTTTCTTAATGGCAGCTTGTCCTTTGTGCATGACAAAACTACTAGAAACGAGGATGATAGTGTTAATTCCAGGTAATAATAATTCCAGTTCGGGAGTGCCTTCGGGGGGCCAAACCGGCATAATAGTTCTATAGATTAAAAAGGCTGCAAATAAGCCTAAGAAAATAGAACTTTCTGCCACTAAAAAGAGGGCAATACCAAACAGTCGATGATCGGGATGTCCCTCATGGCCACCATGATGACCACTCTGTTCGGGAACCGTTCCTTGAGGTTGTTGAATCGCTGATCCTTGCATAAGAAATTGAAAGGTTGAAATGATCTAATGACAGTTGAAAAAAACAGGTATAGGGGCTTAATAATATTAAGCCCAGAGGACAAGAAAAATTACTTAGAATTAGCTCCTACTTCGGCTAACATATCTTCGACGCTTTCCTCGGCATCCACCCCTTCGGAGTCGGTACCGTAATCATAGGGTCCAGCCCATAAAATAGGTTCTTCATCGAAGTTTTCAATCGCTGGAGGAGAGGAGGTTTGCCACTCTAAAGTAAAGGCACGCCAAGGGTTTCGTCCTGCTTTTTCCCCTTTGGTTAAACTGAGGAACATATTAATGATAAAGGGAAGACTAGACAGGGCTAAAAGATAAGCACCCAGGGTACAAATTTGGTTTAAGGGTTGAAATTCGATGTCATATAAAGCAATACGACGGTTCATCCCTAATAACCCTAGTTCGTGCATGGGTAAAAAGGTGATATTTAAGCCAAGAAACAGCAAGATAAAATGGGCTTTTCCTAAGGGTTCGTTGATCATTCGTCCGGTCATTTTCGGGAACCAATGATAGAACCCGGCAAATAGTCCCATGGCTGCCCCACCAAAGAGAACATAGTGGAAATGGCCTACCACAAAATAGGTGTCATGGACATGAATATCAAAGGGAACAGAAGATAACATGACCCCTGTTAACCCACCCACTAAAAAAGTGGCAATGAAACCCACACCGAAACACATGGCAGTGTTGAGGTTTAATTTTCCGCCCCAAATGGTGGCACACCAACTAAAGATTTTAATCCCTGTGGGAACCGCGATCAGCATGGTAGCAGCCATAAAGAAGATCCGTAACCATCCAGGAGTCCCACTGGTGAACATATGGTGCGCCCAAACAATTAAACCGAGGAAACTGATGGCTAAACTGGAATAGGCGATCGCTCGATAACCGAAAATAGGCTTACGAGCATGAACCGGCAGTACATCGGAAATCGCCCCAAAGAAGGGTAAAATCATGATATATACCGCAGGGTGGGAATAAAACCAGAACATATGCTGGTAAACTACCGGATCACCGCCTCCTGTGGGGTTAAAGAAGCTAGTACCAGCGATTAAGTCAAAGGATAACAGAACTAACGCAGCAGCGAGAACGGGGGTGGATAAGAGAATTAAAGCCGAGGTTGCCAGCATAGACCAACAAAATAGGGGCATACTGTGCAAGTCCATATCTTTAACTCGCATTTTAAAGATGGTGGTGACAAAATTAATCGCCCCCAAAATCGAAGACGTTCCTACCAGCAGGACACTTAAAATCCAGATTTCTTGGCCCCATACCCCACTGACAAGACTCAGGGGTGGATAGGAAGTCCAACCCGCTTGGGCAGCCCCACCATCCACAAAGAAACTGAGAAGGAGAAGGATACCGCCGGGAGGGGTTAACCAGAAAGCCACCGCGTTGAGGGTAGGAAAGGCCATATCATCCGCCCCGATCATCAAGGGGATCAAATAATTGGCAAAGGCAGCCCCGGCAGGAACGATCCATAAAAAGATCATAATAGTGCCATGAATGGTCATAAACTGGTTATACATGGCCGGGGTAATGAAATCGGGATCGGCGGTGGCTAGTTCTGTGCGAAGCACTTCAGCAAAAGCCCCACCGATAAAATAGAACGCGAAGGACGTAACTAGGTATTGAATACCGATCACCTTGTGATCGGTACAAAAGGTGAAATAGTCCGTCCACTTCCTTTGTTGATGTTCCATGTGGGTTGATTCGACGGTGATTGTCATAGAAGGTTTATCAATGATTACGATAGACTTGGCAAAAAGGGTACAGGCAAGACTTTGAGTCAGGGGTCTATAGAAGTCAAAAGTCAAAAGTCAAAAGTGAAACTTTGTCTATCTATGTTTGGACTTCTATCAAGTTAAAAAGCGTGATCAGCATGATGACTGGTTAATTCAGCCACCATATTGTGATTCATGCCCATTTCTTGGGCGTAAGGGCTTAAATACTCTTGATCACTCATGGTTTTGGGGTCAACTAAAGCGGTTTCTCCCATATTGGCTTCTTGGACTGGTTTATTGGTTTCTTCCCATTGGGTATAGGCTTCTTCACTATCCACATGAAGCACTGATTTCATGCCTCCGTGATAGGCTCCACAAAGTTCAGCACAGACGATGGGATAGTCTCCTTCACGGTTAGAGGTGAAGGCTAAAACCGCTTCTCGGCCAGGAATTGCGTCTTGTTTCAAGCGCAGTTGGGGAACCCAAAAAGCATGGAGCACATCTCCCGCATTGATGTTCAACTGTACAGGGCGATCGATGGGTACATGGAGTTCCCCAGATACAATTCCCGTTTCAGGATAGGTGAAAATCCAGGCGTACTGAATGGCTTTGACATCTACTACCACTGGAGGGGTAGTCCCTGTTTCAAAGTTACCAATACCTAAGGCCATTTGATGCTCATGGCCACCCATGGCAATTTGCTGGGGAGGGTGATCTCTGGAAATGACGGGATCGAGTCCTCCCATATTGTTGTACGCTTCAAAGCTATACAAAGCAAGAATGAAGACGATAATGGTGGGAATAGCTGTCCAGAGAATTTCGAGGGGAACATTCCCTTCAATGGGAGGCCCGTCGCTAGTGTCTCCTTTACGACGACGAAATTTAATGACACTGTACACTAAGACTCCTTCTATCAAGAGAAACAGCCCTGTGGCGATAGTCATCATAAAGTTGAATATATTGTCTACCTGTTGGGCATCTTCAGAGGCAGCTACTGGCATGAGATTATGATTTTGACCATACCAGAGACTAGCTAATGTAATGACGATACCAACGAGTAAGGTGATAATGTTACTTGGAATCTTCACAGTGGTTGATGAGTTAGACGATTACCTATCTAATAACGGTAAGGCCAACTTTCAAAAATGATTGGCTTTTTTACAACAGATTTAAGGATCTTTTGTTTTTCTTTAGAATTAAAGCCAGTTAAAATTGATGATAATTGAAAAAATAATCTTAAGAAATGAAGATTTCAGCTTTTTTTAAGATAGGGATGGTAAGGTTGAATTAGGATAAAAATAAGAGATTTAACGCTGATTACGCTTAAAATATGACAACAACGCAAACTCAACTAAATTTAATTACTAATATTACAGGGGAACCCTATCAACCAGCCAGACTGTATTATCATATGACCAATCAAAAAACGGTTGTGGGGGTGTTTAATAAATTGAAATGTATGGAATATTATGAAAAAAGTGATCGCTGGTATTGGTTTTATTCAGAAGAGGCGAAAAAAATTCGTTTTCAACAGTCGTATAATAAAATTCCTAAAGACAGTCGGCCAGTTCCTTTAGGTTATTTTCAGTTTATTAGTGATGAGTTAATGATCCTAGAAGTGCGCTCGTTTCAAAGAGTAATAGAAGCGGTAAAATTCTTTAATACCAGACTGAATTGGCGGGCAGCCGAACCCGTACGATTGGCCATTGTGAATAAGTTGTTTGGTTGTACCCCAGAGGAAACCCCTCAACCCCCTAATTCCTTGGCTGAATTTTTTGATCGCGAGGATATTGTTATTCATAATCCTGAAACCTTAGAAGAAGAGATCAACGAAATTATTAGTCAATACGAAACAGAAGAAGAAAAAGACCAAGCGGTAACCGCTTATATGGAAGAAAAATCGAAACAACCTTTACCAGAAATTGAAGAAATTGCCGTTACTGTTCATGACCAAGGACTATCAATTTTAGAAATGGCCCTAAGAATGAAACATATTGAAGCCTGGGAACATTGGCAAGGAAATCAAGATTTCACTCAATATGATTTAATTCAAAGTATGTTAAATAACTTACCTAATAGTGAAGAGAATGCGTCCACAACTTCCATCAGTTAGTTGATAAGTTAACCGAAAATCAGTTAACATCAGAATAAGTATTAACCTATAGGATCAATAGACCTATGGGTTCTTTCTATAACCACTGTGTTGACGACAGGTAAGGGAACAAGAATTTTATGAGTGCAACCAACCTTAACGCTAGAGACTTATTTCGCTCTGCTTACGAAAACCGGTACACCTGGGATCAAGAGTTTCCTGGGTATAGTGCCGATGTCATCTTCAAGGATAACGATCGCATCTTTAGCGGTCAAGTGCGAGTCAATGAAGATATGTCCACAGAAGTCTTTAATATAGACGATCCAGAAGCCTCAAGCCAAGTAAAGTCCCAACTCTGGGAAACCTCAATCCATCGCGTCCGTCGTTCCTTTGAAGACGTTCATGGGGAAAATACCTTCCGTTACGGGGATACAGACGAAACCGGTGCGGTAGAAATCCTCATGGGAGGCAAATCAGAAGGCGATCGCTATAAACTCCGTAACAATGAGGTGTGTCATGTTCACCGTCATATTCATGGGGTTGTGGTGACCATTGATACGTTTAGTAGTCATCAAACAGAAGACGGTTATCTTTCCCACCGATATGACTCCATTTATCATGATCCCAAAACGGGAGAACTCAAAAAAGCAAAAACTTATTTTGAGGATAATTATGAGAAAGTGGGCAACTACTATATCTTAACCAGTCGTGTGATTACTGGGGAAGAAAACGGAGAAACCATCACCAAAGAATTTGGTTTTTCTAATATTAAGTTATTACAACCGGCCATGGTTTAAACTCACATCTTGCACCTCCGATAAAATCAGCTAGTTTAGAGAGGGAATAGGGAATGGGGAATGGGGAATGGGATTGATTTTGACTCTAACTGCTTGCTCATTGATTTCATTTGTTTGATTGTTGAGTTTTTCTGTACTGGTGCAAGATGTCAGTTAAACATAGTTTAAATGGTTGGGTGTTGGGGATGGGTTAAATGCTTATCTTTGACACCCAACTTAGCAACAAGAGCTTTTTCTAGAGGTATAATCAACCTAAGTGGGGATGTAGGTCATTATAGCAGAAATATCTAGGTTGACCTAGATATTGCCCCTACTGCCTAAACCGCTCAATTGTTGGATTAAACGGGCAATATCAAAGTTTTGAACCATCAATTCTTGAATACAACTAACTTTGATTTTTTCTTGTAGTCGAACTTTACCAAACGCTTGATCCACAATTTCGACCGTACTCAAGGTATCAAGATCCACCGAGAGGATAGGAACTTCTAAATCTTCAGCGCGACTAATAATTAAGGGTTGGGGGTTCATGTGTCCCGTCAGAATGAGACAACTGGTAGAGGTTTCTAAGGCGGCTAACTGCAGATCGGTGCGATCGCCTCCGGTTACCACTGCTTTGTTTTGTCCTTGACGAAAATATTCTAAGGCCGAGTTGACATTCATGGCCCCAATGGTCAAACTTTCCACCATTAAATCTAAGCGATCGCCACGACACAAAACTTGAGCGTTTAACTGATGAGAAATTTCCCGAACGCTGACACTGCGGAGTAAACGACTGGCCGGTAATAATCCCAAGACTGGCACCCCATGACTTTCAAGATAGGGTTTAATCATGGTTTGGGCGGTTTCTAGTGCCTCGTTGGGGATATCGTTAATCACCATTCCCGCCAAGTGATCCCCTAAGGCCAATTTTACGGTGAGCAAACTATCTACGATCAGGGGAGAATGATAACGGGCGACTAATAAGACAGACGCATCTAGGGTTTTGACCATATCAACGACGGATAGACCAAAGAGACTGCCTTCCCAGAGGGTTCCTGCCCCTTCTAAGATGACGACATTGGCTTGTTTGTCGGCAAGACTTTCTTTTAATCTCTGTGGGTAGTCCGTTGTATCTTCGTGTTTGAGGCGTTTTTCTACGGTTGCCCGTTGGAGGGGAACCAGGGGCCATCCGATATCCGCTTCTTTGAGGCCCAAGGCATCGGCGACAAAGGCCACATCTGCTTCGGTGGCCCCAGATGCTTGCTCTCGGAAACAAGTCCCGACCGGTTTACTATAGGCGATAGAGAAGCCTTGCTCTTGAAATTGATGGGCCAGTCCTAGAATGGTTCCTGACTTTCCTGTGTATGCTTCAATTGAGGCAACAATTAAGTATTTGGTTGACTGTGCCACCCTGTTACTCCTTTATTTTTGATTAGACCTAGGAGGCAGATTCTTCACAGTGTAGCAACTTGCGATAGAATCCTTGAGGAAAATCTACTATTTGTCCTTCTTGATAAATTTTAAGCACTGAAATCAGATAGTCAATAAATTCTGCATTAAGAATGGTGATTTCATAACTTAATTCTGCTTGACCATCAAACTGCATCCGACAGCGAGTAATTTCTGAGGGCAACTTAGACACATACCAGGAAGCCACAAAGGGAATACCTTTGCCCCCTTCAATGCGTCTGGTTCCTTCTAGATGTCCTTGGGAATATAAAGAAATGGCATAGGGAAGAATTTTATGCTTATCTTTATGATAATACGGCTGATAGATCATTATCTCGCCTTTGGGGGCAGGTTGGATATCTTCGAGGGTAGTCATAAAGTCAATAAACCTTCAAAGGTGTGATGGGGCGATAAGTCTATGGTCTATTATAAGCAATGGTGTCCCTGTCCCTAAATTCACACGAGCTAAATTAACATTAATTATTAATTAGTAATTGTTGGACGGTTTCTAAATCGGGCAAAGCGGTTTGTGCGCCCTCTTTTGTGGTGGTTAAAGCTCCAACAATTGTCCCCCATTTAAGGGCTTCTCTTAAGGATAAACCTCGATCTAGTGCCGCAGCAACTCCTCCATTAAATCCATCCCCTGCTCCCACGGTATCAATGGTTTTGACAGTGACAGGGTTAACAAATCCTTGTTCATTTTCTGTGGCATAAAATGCGCCTTTTTCTCCTAGTTTAATAATGACAATTTTTACCCCTTTTTGCAGCAGGGTATGAGCCGCTTTTTTAATGGTTTCTGAATCTTTCAACGCAAAACCGACTAATTTAGCTGCTTCGGTTTGATTGGGGGTAATAATATCGATAAAAGGATATAATTCATCGGGTAAGTTATCTGGTGCGGGTGCTGGATCTAACATTACACTTCCCCCTAATTTTTTGGCTTCTCTGGCTGCCATTTCTACTGCTTTTAAAGGAATTTCCAATTGTAATAATAAAAGACTGGTTTTAGGGAGAATGGTCTGTAAACGAGTAATATCTGTTTCATCAATATTACCATTGGCTCCAGGAATAACAATAATGGTGTTTTCTCCCGATGTTTCCACATTGATCATTGCCACACCGGAGGAACTTTTTTGCTCAATAAAAACTCCTTGAGTATTAATGTTAAAGGTTTCTAATCGTTGCAATAATTCTCTTCCAAAACTATCACCCCCAACCCGTCCCACAAAGTAAGTTAAACGACCTAATTTTGCCGTTGCAACCGCTTGATTTGCGCCTTTCCCCCCTGGTAAAGTGATAAAATGATTACCGATGACGGTTTCCCCAGGTTGAGGAAAGCGAGGGGTTTGGGCAATCATGTCCATGTTAATGCTACCAAAAATAACAATACTCATAAAAGACTCCAATGTAAATAGATTAATTATTTTATATTTTCCCACTTTAGAGCTTCTGTGAACTCACTTAAATGTTTAACATTGGTAGTAGCAATAACAACATACATTATCTAGTCTTCGGAATATAGTTTAGAACCTTGGGGACGGAATTGATCCATTACTTGCTTAAACCGCTCAAATTCTTCTTGTCTTTGCTCAGCTTCTTGATCATCAATCTGTAAAGTTTTTTGATGTCTTTCTTTTAATTTCTTCAAAGCTTTTTGATTGCGTTTTATTTGTTCTTCTCGATCCCAGTCAGGATAATCTCTTAGTTTTTCTTGAATGCTTACAATTTTCTGATCATATTTAGACTCTAAATTATCTGATAAAACTTGTTTATAGGTTGTTGATAAATCTTCGTCAAGAGAACAACATCCGATTAACCCACTTTCCATGAATTTATCATAAAGTGTTGGCTCTTTTTTCTTCTGTTCATTCTTAGAGATTGCTTTTTCTTTTCTATAAGTATAGTAAAATTTAGTATCATTTATCTGAATTAACCGTTGCAATTGACGATTTCCAAATGAAACATTATTAACAATATTATTAAATAAAGAATTTTTATCTTCAAAATTACTAAACTGATCTTCTGTTTGAGGAAATCTATCTTTAATTGTTTCCCAATATAACCCAAGATAAGCTGAAGGGAAACTGATTGTCTCAAATTCTATAATAAAGACAACCTCATATATAGGTAACTTATTGAAAGCAATTGTGTTCATTTTATCAACACTAATGTTATGGAAAACGAAAACAACTATAGTTTCCTAATTATTATAATATCACATATCTCAATCTTCTTCAAAAATCCTAAAGATCATTAAAGAAAATCAATTTATATAGCTTTTTAAAATCGATATATTTGTATTTATTGAACTTTAGATTAACCTAAAATTCTTCTGAACCTTTTGCATATTGTTGCTTATAAAATTTAGCATAACGACCTTCTTTAACTAATAATTCATCATGGGTTCCTGACTCTACCACTTGACCCTTTTCTAAGACTAAAATACAATCAGCACGACGTACCGTACTTAAACGGTGAGCAATGACGAAAACGGTACGATTTTCCATTACCCTTTCTAGTGCTTCTTGTACCAATGCTTCTGACTCGGAATCAAGGGCCGATGTAGCTTCATCTAATATCATAATACGAGGATTTAATAAGACGGCCCTTGCGATCGCTATTCTTTGTTTTTGGCCCCCCGAGAGGTTAACCCCCCTTTCTCCTACCCAAGTTTGATACCCTTGAGAAAATTGACTAATAAATGAGTGTGCATTGGCTATTTTTGCAGCAGTTTCGATCGCAGAATAATCTAATTCTTCTTGGCCATAAGCAATATTTTGAGCAATGGTTCCTGAGAATAAAGTTGTTTCTTGAGGAACAATTCCAATTTGTCGACGCAAACTTTTTAAACTAACGTCTTTAATATTAATACCATCGATTAAAATTTGTCCATCTTGGGGATCATAGAAACGAGGGAGTAAATTAACTAAGGTAGTTTTCCCTGCACCGGATGAACCGACTAAGGCAATAATTTGTCCCGGTTGTGCTAGTAAACTGAGTTTTCTTAGGACAGGTTTATCTGCTTTATAAGCAAAACTAACGTCACAATATTCGACTTTTCCTGTCACTTCTGGTAAGGTTAAACTATTATATTTTTCGATAACAGTGGGTTGTTCATCCATTAATTCAAAAATACGATCCACCGATGCTTCTGCTTGTTTAAATTCATTATAATTACTGGTCATTAAATCGATAGGATGTAACAGTATAGCAACAGCAGCTAAATAACTAACAAATTCTTCTGATCTTAAATTACCTTGAGAAATTTGCCATCCTCCAATAAAAAAGAGGGACATAATACTAACAGCTTCTAAAAATCCCACCACAGGATATTGAGTTGCTTTTAATTTTTCTGCTCTATATCTTGCTTGACGATTATGTTTAGCTTCTTGAGCAAAATTTCGTACTTCATAGTCTTGGGCAGCAAAAGCTTGAACGACACGAATCCCACTAAAAACTTCTGTTAATAAGGAAGAAAGGTTAGAGATTTGATTTTGACTGCGACGAGATAAAATCAATAAACGTTCGCCAAACATACCTACTAGAGTAGCCATTAAAGGGGCTAAAATTAAACTAGCAATGGTTAACTGCCAGTTGAGATAAAACATATATGCAGGGATCACAATTAATTGAAGTACATTTGATACAAATTGGTGGGATAATTTATCAACAATTTCTCCAACTTTATCGATATCTTCCGTTAGACGATAGGTTAAATCTCCTGTTTTTGCTGTTTCAAAATAATCTAATCCCAACTTATGTAAATGGGCATAAACTTCCTTACGAACATTTAACACCATCTCTAAAGAAGCATCAATCATAAAGATGTTTTGCCCGTATTGGAAAATCCCCCGAACTAAAAAACTTAACGTTCCTAAACCCAACCAATAAGCGACTTGTTGAAGATTACCTTGTCCAATATATAAAGAAACTTGTCCCGCTAGATAAGGTAATGCTAAGGTAACTAAAACAAAGCCTAAAATACATAAAAATCCTTTAACTAATGACGGCCATTCGGTTAATAAATAAGGTAATAATCTCCACCAATTTGATCGTTTTTTCATTAGGATTACGAATTCAACAAAAGCAAAGGCACATTATAACACAAAATTGGTTTTTTTGAGATAATAAAAAATAACATAACTTCCTCAATCTTAATGATAACTTCAATCCAAGAACTTAGACAACTATTTTTAACAGTAATTATGGTTCATTAACTCCCAAATTAGCTAATATAAAATGGGCAATTCTTCCAGAAGCCCCAGGGGGTCCAAAACGGGCTTTTCCTTCCACTGCACACGCTTCTAAATAGCCTTTATTTGTGGCAGTTTTAGCCACACATTTCGCTGCTTCTTTGAGGGTTTCTTCGGTTGCAGGTCCCTTACCGATAGTTTGGGCGCAACTGCCAATAAGACGGGTTTGTGCCTCGGCAAACTCATAGGTAAACTGGGGACCCACTCCCGGTACTTGAATCACAGGTTTTCCTAAAGCAATGCCTTGATCTACCGCTAACCCTGCCATTCCTAGCATTAACGTACAGTTGTGTAAAATGTCGTTAAAAGCATCAGAATAACAGAAAACTTCTACCGTTCCTTGATCGGTTTTATAGCTTAATTTATTGTCTTTATATTGCCAGCCTTCCCTATTGGCTATTGTTGTTAATTCTTGCATTAATTTAGGAACCAAAGCAGCCCTAAATTGTATTTTTTCAGGGGGCATTACTTTAATAATTTCTAGAATAAGATTGAGTTGTAATGTAAAATTGCGAATTGCCTCAGGAAGTCTTGATCCGGGTAATAAAGCCACCATTGGCGTATCAGCTTTAAGTTGTAAATCTTTTCCCGTGGGGTATAATTTATCGAGGGAAGGAATACCCCCAAACTGCGCTTTGCCGATACCTTGTTTCTTTAAATCTGTGGCGGTGTAGGGATCTCTGGTAAACACCGCCAGACAACGGGGCGATCGCAAAAAAGTTCCGATAAAGGGCCCCACCTTTAACGTCCCTTCATACAGGGCAGATAAACAGGAAATAAAGGAAACATAGGGATAACCAGTGGAATAAGCAAACCCTTGGGATACGGTGTCACCGGTTGCCATAATTAAATCGCAACTGGGGGCGTATTGCCAAACCGCTTGTAACTGTCGCCAGGTTAACCCCACCAACCCTGCTTTTAAGTCTGTTAGCAGACGTAAACGGTTAATATAAGAAAAGCCCCCAGAGGGCATATTTTGGGTGGGTCCAATGATGGGAACATCGAGGTTACGATAGGCGTTTCCTTCCCCCACAATGGGCATAGCTGCTACTTCTAGATTGGGATACAGTTGTAATAGGGTTTCAATGACGTAGGAAGAGTGGTTATCTTCTCCATGGCCATTGCTGATAAATAAGATTCGCTTAGATGGTGACGACATAGATTTTCCTTTAGATTTTTTATATGGTTATTATATAAGGGCTTAATAGTATTAAGCCCTTATATAAGTTAAATGTTCGGTTTTATCACTTTAGTTTTGCCAAAAAAATAGGGCTTAATTATCTGTTAAATCAACCCAAATACTTCCATCTTCTGCTTTAATATCAAACACAGATAAAGCTTTTTCTTGGGAAATCATTCCCATCGCTTTCCCCACTAAAGGAGGCCAAGGAGTCCACTCTGTTACTGCCCCAGTTTTGAGATCAAAAGCACTGCGGTGCATGGGACAAACTAAAGCACCATCTTCGTTAATTTTGGCTTTTTTTAGGGAAATCTTTAGATGGGGACAACTGTTTTTTACTGCATACAATTGTCCATGATGATTCAGTAATAATAAGTTATGGTTTCCTGTCTTTACCACTTGACGAGATCCTACTGGCAGACTATCAACAGCAAGCACTTTTGTCCAACTCATGGTTAATTATTTTCTATAGATCCGATCATTACTGTAGCATTTTGACATACTCCCGTCGACGCAATACTACTCGGTTAAGCTCAAAAACCTAGTTGAGACTGCAAGGGAGCGGGGAGCAGGGGGCGGGGGAGAAAACCGAAAAGCCCTCTAGAAAGCTCCTTACTCCCTGCTCAAGAGCTTGCCTTAAAGAAAAGTCAACATCCTTAACCTACGCAGTATTGGTTCCCCGTTCCCTTTGCTTGATGGCAATTTATGTACGATAACGTACGGACAAACTTGAGACGAATGTATCAATATAGTTGGTTAGAAAAAAGTTAATTTTTGACCTTTTCTGCAAAAATTAACTAAAAATTCCCAGAAATTATCATTTTTCTTTGTAGAAAAATGAATTGTTATCCCAAGTTCCCTAACCTTCATAGACCATCAATTAATTTTGGAACAAGTTCTTATCCGTGTTAGAGCAAAATTCAGTTGAAAATCGCTTACTGTGTGCTTTGCCCAGTATAGATTATGAAAGGTTAGCCCCTTATTTGATTTGTGTGGAGTTAGATTCAGGAACCATTATTTATGAACCAGGACAAGACATTGAGTGTGCCTATTTCCCTTGTTCAGCTATGATTTCTATTGTTTCGATTATGGAGAATGGTGCAACTACTGAAATCGGTTTAATTGGAAAAGAGGGGATGGTTGGCTTACCCATTATTTTAGGGGGTCAGCATTATATTAATCAGGCCATCGTACAAATTCCCGGAACTGCTTTAAAGCTCAAAGATTCTATCCTTAAACAAGAGTTTCAAAGGAGTAAACCTTTACAAAAATTGCTATTATTGTATCTTCAAGCACGATTAACCCAAGTGTCTCAAACCGCTGCTTGTAATCGTCAGCACAAAATAGAACAACGTCTTGCTCGTTGGTTGTTATCGGCTTACGATTGTTTATTATCCGATGAAATTCCCCTAACTCAAGAATTTATCGCGAATATGTTAGGAATTAGGCGTTCTGGCGTGACCACTGCGGCTAAAAGTTTACAAGATAGGGGAGTAATTCGCTATAATCGCGGAAAAATAAAAATTATTAACCCAAAAGCCCTAGAAAACGCATCTTGTGAATGTTATCGTCTCGTAAAAGATGAATTCTTCCGTTTACTTGGCACTAAACGAGGGTAATCATTACAACACTGAGTTAAGACATATCTGTACGAAACTGTACAGATATGTCTTAATCACTCAAATTTCGATAAATTCATTAAACGATTAAACTCTTGAGAAATAAGATGATAACATTCACAAACTCTTTTTTCTAATCCTGGTCTATTTAAAATGGTTATCTCTCCTCTTTGATAACGAATAAGTCCTAGTTCTTGTAGTTTATAAGCAGCTTCTGTTATGCTCGCACGACGAACCCCTAACATTTGGGCTATAAATTTTTGTGTCAGTAATAAGGTATCATTTCCTACCCCATCATGAACCAATAATAACCAACGACACAATCTTCTTTCAATACAATGATGAGACTTACAAACGGCGATTTGGGAAATTTGTTGTAAGCGTGTTTCTGTGTACAATAACAACAGTTTATGTAGGGTTTCTCCTCTGTCAAACTCTTCTTTTAACCTATCTGAATTCAGTTTAAAAGCCCCATCAGCTACTTGCACAATTGCTTGATTTATTGCATATTTTCCCCCTAAAATAATCGGAAGTCCAATCATTCCCTCTTGACCAATTAACCCAATTTCAGTGGTAACATTACCCGGTAGTTTTGAAATAATAGAAATCATGGAATGATTAGGAAAATAAACCCATTCAATCAAAGTATTGGCTTCATAAAGAACTTGTCCCAGATGAAGATTTACAAACTCTAAATGGGGAGAAATTCGCTGATATTCCTGTTGAGGTAAAGCAGCTAATAAACGGTTATTTAATGGAGAATTTAAGAGATTCATCTAGAAAAAAATTATGTAACTATTCTTTATTATGGAAATCAACTTTTTCATAAATATCTGCAAGGGAAATTTCTAAAGAAACAGAGCGTAAAGTAATTGTGGCTTCTTGTCCGTCATAATCAGATAATAACCATTGTCCTGATTCGGTTTTACTAAATTGTTCAATATGGGGGGAATATTGTTGAATTAAAATATATTCTTGTAAACTCGGAATCGTTCGATAGGCACTAAATTTATCCCCCCGATCATAAGCTTCTGTGGATTGGGATAACACCTCAGCGATTAGCAAAGGATTAATAATAGTATCGTTTCGTCCTTCTTGTAATCGAATTTCTCCTTGAATAATCATAATATCAGGATAAGTGTAAGTTTTGGTACTCGGAATCCAAAGACGTTGATCGGTGATAAAAACATCATAAGGTTTACCTTTAAAAGCGAAATTCAGGACTGCGTAAAAATTACCAGTAATTCGATTATGAGTAGGGGTTCCACCGGACATAACAATCATTTCTCCATGTCTATATTCATGACGATCTTTTGCTTTAATTTCTAGGTCTAAATATTCTTGAGGGGTGTAAGTTTTTTGTTTTTGAGTTTGTAGTATCATTCGGTTTTCCTCAATCGTTAATCAACATTTATTATTTAAAATCAAACGTATTTGTTGCCAATGATTAAATCGTTGAACATGAGAAGAGAAATCAAGCAACTGACTGATATTAGCACTATAATAGAAAGCTGGACGTTAAAAAATTTTATGACCATGACCTCTACCCCCCGCCGTTACCATATCACCACCTTTGGCTGTCAGATGAATAAAGCTGACTCAGAACGCATGGCTGGTATTTTGGAAGATATGGGGTTCCAATGGTCAAACGATCCCAACGGGGCAGATTTGATTCTCTATAATACCTGTACCATTCGAGATAACGCTGAACAAAAGGTTTATTCTTATTTGGGAAGACAGGCTAAACGGAAACACCAACATCCCGATTTAACGTTAGTGGTAGCTGGATGTGTCGCACAACAGGAAGGGGAAAAAATCTTAAGACGGGTTCCTGAATTAGACTTAGTGATGGGACCGCAACACGCCAACCGTTTAGAAGATTTACTCACTCAGGTTTTTGATGGGAATCAAGTGGTTGCCACCGAACCCATTCATATAGTAGAAGATATTACCAAACCCCGTCGCGATAGTACCGTCACCGCTTGGGTAAACATTATTTATGGTTGCAATGAACGGTGCAGTTATTGTGTGGTTCCCAATGTGAGAGGCGTGGAACAATCTCGTACTCCCGAAGCCATTTATGCCGAAATGGAACAGTTAGGAAAACAAGGGTATAAAGAAGTTACTTTGCTAGGGCAAAATATTGATGCTTATGGCCGAGATTTACCAGGAGTAACGGAAAGCGGAAGACATCAACATACCCTAACGGATTTACTGTATCACGTTCACGATATTCCTGGCATTGAAAGACTGCGATTTGCCACCAGTCATCCTCGTTATTTTACCGAACGACTGATTAAAGCTTGTCACGAATTACCGAAAATGTGTGAACATTTTCATATTCCTTTTCAGTCAGGGGATAATGAGATTTTAAAAGCCATGAAACGGGGTTACACTCACGAAAAATATCGACACATTATTGATAAAATTCGCGAATATATGCCCGATGCTTCCATCAGTGCCGATGCCATTGTCGGGTTTCCTGGAGAAACCGAAGCACAGTTTGAAAACACCTTAAAATTGGTGGATGAGATTGGGTTTGATCAATTGAATACCGCCGCTTATTCCCCGCGTCCGGGTACTCCTGCAGCCCTTTGGGACAATCAATTAAGCGAAGAAATAAAAAGCGATCGCTTACAACGATTAAATCATTTAGTGGCACAAAAAGCAGCCCAACGATCTCAACGGTATTTAAACCGAATTGAAGAGGTGTTAGTAGAGGATGAAAACCCCAAAGATAACAGTCAAGTCATGGGAAGAACCCAAGGTAACCGCTTAACCTTCTTTGAGGGGAATATTGAACAATTAAAAGGACAATTAGTTAAGGTGAAGATCAACGAAGTTAGAGCGTTTAGCTTGACAGGGGAAAGCCTTGTTAACATTTCTCCTGCCTCCTTAAAATTTTAAATATTTGCTACATTAAACAACAAATTCAGTTCTACTAAACACACACATCCCAACTTGTAAATTGGGTACAGTTGCGCTATGAAGTATATAACCTGTCTCTTATTAAGTGGCTCTATATTAAGCTGCCTTACAGAAGTAGCTTCGGGGGTTCAAGCCTCTGTCCTTTTGCCTAACTCTGATAGAAGAAAGGACGTATTGAGTTTTCCTCAAGTTCCTGATCAACAAACACGGAGTCTTCATCAGTCTATGTCTGTTGAAGAAACGAAGAGACGACTTGCTCAAGAGATATCCATTCAAATTGCTAATGATATCGCTTATGGGTTAGTGATCGCTCATGAATAGTATTTTTAGGTAGGGACTTATGCACGACATTTTTGTTAAACAACAATCCCAACGCCAGAACGTCTGGGATCTCCGATGGCTTCTAAGCCATCATTTTTCTTATATCTCACACCATGAACCCCACCAAAAAACATACTCACCTCTTCCCAAAGAATCATCTGGGTGTCGGGTGGGAGTTGTAACTTTTCAATGGTTTCTAACTGTTCTCTGGGTTCTAGGTTCAACATATGATTCTCCCAATGAACTCTCGGTTGGCTAATGGCTTCTTCTAGGGATAAATCAAAATCTAACAAGTTAGAAATGACTTGTAAAAGAGCCGTTCTAATACGATTTGAACCTCCCGAACCTAAGACAATTTCAGGTTCTCCCTCTTTGAGAATCATGGTCGGCGACATCATCGAAGAAATACGACAATCACAAGGCCAAGCATGAAATCCTAAGGGGTTTAAATCCGCTTCTCCTAACATATTATTAAGCATAATTCCCGTATTAGGAATCACATAGGAGGAACCTTCGCCATTAGAGTTGGTGACACTGGCTGCATTACCGTGTTCGTCAATAACACTAATATGGGTGGTACTGCCCCATTTATTAATAGTATTTTGTAGCTTTCTTTTGCTTTCTAAAAGATTTTTTGAACTTAAAAATTGCCGAATAATATTATCTTCATAAAGATAATTATCATAGTTGATGGTTCTAGCCTCATTGGTCAATGCCATAACAGTCGCTAATAATTGTAAATGGGTTTGACTACCCAAATCAAAAGAGTTGAAATTAATGGTTTCTAGAAGTTTGAGGGCATAATTAATCAAAATACCGCCGGAACTGGGAGGGGGATTGGTTAATAGTTGATAACCCCTATAATTAAGCTTCAAAGGCTTCCGTTTAATCACACGATAATCATGCAAATCTTCTTGGGTTAAATAACCCCCTTCTTTCATATCGTTTAATAGTTGATAAGCAATATCCCCCTGATAAAATTCTTGGATTCCTTTTTTAGCTAATTCTTCTAAGACGTTAGCAAAATCTTTGAGATAAGCGGTATCTCCTATATTTAATAGCTCATTATTGGATAAATAGATTTTCTTTGACTCATGAGTAGCCCTTAAAATGGGTTCTAAAATTTCAAAAGTTACTCGATTGTAAGGGGTAACTTCATAACCATTTCTAGCATAGTCAATGGCTGGTTCAACTACTACGGAAAAGGGTAACTTACCTAGTTGCTGATGAACCTCAAACAAACCCATTAAACTGCTGGGAATGGCAATGGAACCCCGACCAATATGAAACACTTGGATCGCTCCCCCAAAATTGATATTAACTGGATAAAAATCAATTTCAGAGAGAGGT
This sequence comes from Crocosphaera sp., assembly GCA_030066295.1. Taxonomy (GTDB): domain Bacteria; phylum Cyanobacteriota; class Cyanobacteriia; order Cyanobacteriales; family Microcystaceae; genus Crocosphaera. The sequence goes on along the minus strand of JASJBX010000050.1, from coordinate 41,471 downwards.
TTTTTAACCCGAGGGGTTTGACAAAAAAAGTCAAATAAAATACTTTCTTTTTGTTGGGTATGGGCTAATAAAAAGCCTCCACCGGCCGCAGAAGTTAGGGTGGACTCTACCACAAAAGAAGCTAACATGGCGGCGATCGCTGCATCAAACGCATTACCGCCCAATTCAAACATGATCTGGCCTGCTTCTGCCGTTTTCGGGTGTCCGGCGGCGATCGCTCCGTGGGTTTTTCGCTTCATCAATTTTGGCTTACTTACATTGAAACATTAATATCCTTATTAACCTGCGTTTTAATCACCATTGTCTCTGATTTCATGGCAATTTTAGTATCAGAATCCACTTCAATCCAAACTTTGGCCTTAGCATGGAGGGTTTCATTATCAGGGCGATAAACAATCTTACACTGTCCATTAAAAGACACTTCGGAACAATAGGTGGTTTTCGAGCCTTTTCTGACAATAATGACTGGTTCTTTCACCTCTCTTTTATTATTACTGGCAATTAGTCCCTTATTAACATGAATAACCGTGGATTTTAGAGAAGGTCGCACTAGCCACGTCCCTTTCCTCCCCCGCTTGCCTCGAATAATCTTGGGCATTTGAGTTTTGCCATAGAGAGGAATTTTCCACCCTCGTTGGGTTTTGTAAGCCCCTTTGACTCTTTGCGCGTAAATGAGTTGTAGAATGCGTTGACGACTTATTTCTAGTAAATGAGACGCTTCGGTAATAGTCACCGCTTCCATAGTACAAAAAAACCTCAACTAAGATATTCTTGTACTATAGCAGAAAAATCAAATCGTTGAGTAACAAAACCCCTAGGATAATCTTCAATTTGACGGTAGAGTATGGCAAGATCGTAAAGTGGCAAGCAAGGGAACCAAGAGTATTGATATGCGAATTTTATTTGTAGGGGCAGAAGTAGCCCCTCTAGCCAAAGCGGGCGGCATGGGGGATGTTATCGGGGCTTTACCGAAGGTTTTACATCAGCTAGGGTATGATGTCCGGATTATCATGCCTTACTATGGATTTCTCGACGATAAAATAGAAATTCCTTCAGAACCGATATGGCAAAGCAATGCTATGTCCCAGGAGTTTTCGGTCTATCAAACCACCCTTCCCAACAGTCATGTTCCTCTCTACTTGCTGAAACATCATAGTTTTGCCCCTCGCCGTATTTATGGAGATGACGAATATTGGCGATTCACCTTCTTTTCTAACGCAGCAGCCGAATTTGCTTGGAATTGCTGGAAACCGAACGTCATTCATTGTCATGACTGGCATACGGGCATGATTCCCCTGTGGATGCACGAAACCCCTGATATTACCACGGTTTTCACCATTCATAATTTAGCCTATCAGGGGCCAGGTCGCGGTTTCTTAGAACACAATACCTGGTGTCCCTGGTATATGGACGGAGATAATGCCATGGCTGCCGGCATCAAATTTGCGGGTCGGATTACCACCGTTTCTCCTACCTACGCCCAACAAATCCAAACCCCCGCCTACGGGGAACGACTGGATGGCTTATTGTCTCATTTCAATCATAACCTGGTGGGCATTCTCAACGGGATTGATATGGAGTTGTACAACCCTGCCAAGGATCAGTTTATCTATCAAAGCTTTACCCCCGATACCCTGGAAAAACGCAGGGCTAATAAAGTGGGGCTTCAGGAAGAAACGGGACTAGAAATTAATCAAGGTGCTTTTTTAATGGGGATGGTCACCCGTTTAGTAGAACAGAAAGGCATCGATTTGATTCTTCAGGTTTTAGACCGTTTTTTGGCTCATACCAATGCTCAACTGGTTGTTTTGGGCAGTGGGGATCATTATTACGAAAATCAGTTATGGCAATTATCGGCCCGTTATCCTGGTCGGGTATCGGTACAAATTCTTTACAATGATGTGTTATCCCGTCGTATTTTTGCCGGTTCGGATGTGTTTTTGATGCCTTCTCGTTTTGAACCCTGTGGCATTAGTCAACTGTTTGCCATGCGTTATGGGTGTATTCCCATTGTTCGACGAACTGGTGGATTAGGGGATACGGTCACTTTTTACGATCCGATTCACGAAGAGGGAACTGGTTATTGTTTTGATCATTATGAACCCTTGGAGTTATTGGTTTGCATGATTCGCGCTTGGGAGGGATTTCGCTTTAAAGCAGATTGGATGAAATTGCAACAACGTTGTATGACCCAAGATTTTAGTTGGTATAAATCTGCTGCTGAATATATCAAAATTTATAAGGAAGTCACCGGACAACCGGGAGAGTTAACCCCTGAAGAAGAAGCTAAAATCAACGTTTTAATTCAAAAAAATCTTTCCTGGGATGTTAATGGTAATGGTCATGTTAATGAAAAATTGAGTCAAGATAAGGTTGACGATAACCAGGAAATATCTGATGAACAATTGACTGATGTTCAAGAAAAAGCTACTGATATTGAGGAATTTAGTCAAGAAAAATATTTATCTGAAGCTATCGATTCAGAAATAGAAATATCAGATAAAGAAGAAGAAAAAGAGTCCAAAACAAACAGTGATACTGAGAAAATAAAACCAGAAACCTCTTTATCTGAAACTATCAATTCAGAAATAGAAATATCAGAAAAGAAAAAGTCAGAAAAAAACCGTAATACAGGGGGGATAAAACAGAAAAACACTTCATCTATAACCACTGATTCAGCCACCAATGTATCGGAAACAGTCAGTGAAAAATCTGCTATGCCAAAAAACCATCCAAGCTCAGAAACACCCTTAAATCAGTCAGATTCTCCTGAGGATCTGAGCCAAGCAATAACCATTGAGCAAGAAACATCCACTCAGAAAAACATCTCCACAGACAAGCCTAACGCTTCTGGCTCTACTTCTATGAAAGAGGCGATAGAAACCGAAGTGATGACTTCAGATGACTATGGATTATCGACAATTGATATTGAATAACCGAAGCTAATGGGGTTGGTTGGTTAGCTTAGTTTCAGCCCCTGACCATTCAACAGTAACTTTTCTATTTACATTATCATTTAGTTGTTTAACTAAAATTTTTGATAAATCTTATGTTTGTTCTACGTTATTGTGTGTGTGTGAGTGCCAGTCTCTTGGCGATCTTATCCTGGGATACAGGCTTAAGGGCGCAAACAACCTCTCTGATGGCAAGGGAATCTGAAGCTGCCAAATTAATGCTCCAACCCGAGACACCTCAACCTCGTGTCAGTGATATTAAACAGATGAAAGAGTCATCTGTCCCCAAAAATAGTGCAACTAATGAGGGGGAAAGCAATAACTCCCCTCGAGAAGTGTTATCCCAGTCCACAACCCCTAGTAACCTGGAAGAGTCTGAAGAGTATTCAGAAAGAGTTCTTGAACAATTACCCCCCAATAATATTAATCCGAATGGGAATCCTTTGCTCTTTCCCACCAAACCAGAGGATGTAGAACTTGATATTAATCAACCCCTGACTTTAAAGGAAGTGATTGCCCTTGCTCTACTCAATAATCGGGAATTGCAAGAAGCGCGGATCGCAGTAGAAGAGCAAAAAGCTAACTTAGTTGAACAGAGAGCGGCTTTGTATCCTACCCTAGATATCGATTCGAGAATTAACCGTGAATTTATTGAACGGGACGTCAGTGACTTTAGTAATGTTGTTACTAGTAACCCCACTGCTAGTACCATTAACCAAGCTTTTGAGAATACTGAGGGTCTTCCTAGAACTGCGTTTGAAGAAGTCCTCAATGAAGGAATTACTGAATTAAGTCAACAGGGACCTAGAGGGGCCGCAGTAGCACCGTCACGGGAAACTTCAGGGATTTTTAACGTAGAACTACGCTACGATATCTATGCCGGTGGGGAACGGGATGGCCTCATTACTCGCGCAGAACGGGAAATCCGCGATCGCCAATTACAATTGGAACAAACGGCCGAACAAGTTCGCTTTGAAGCCACTGATCGATATTACCTGTTACAAAATGCAGATGCAGAAGTGGCGATCGCCCAAGCAGATGTGGAAAATGCTTCCCAAACCTTGCGAGATGCCCAGTTATTAGAACAAGCCGGTTTAGGAACGAGATTTGATGTCTTACGGGCTGAAGGGGATCTCGCCACAGCTAATGAGACATTAACCAGATCGATCGCCCAACAGAGAATCGCACGACGAGAATTAGCAGAAACCCTCAGCCTGGGGCAGCACGTTCAATTGGTAGCAGCCGATGAGATTAGTGAATCGGGAACCTGGAAACTCTCTCTCGAAGAAACCATCGTTCAAGCTTACAAAAATCGGGCTGAGTTGGAACAACAGTTAGTGCAACGGGAAATCGGAGAGCAGGATCGTCGTATTGCTATGGCAGGAATTACTCCTCGTTTAGATTTTGTGGCTCAATATGGATTTGATGATGACTTTGATGATCCTGTGGGGGCGTTGGTTAATTATCGCTTTGAAACTCGCTTAAGATGGCGATTGTTTGATGGGGGACGGGCGTTTGCTGGGGCTAGAGCAGCCGAACGCCGAATGGATCAAGCGAATGTTCAATTTGCTAATCTTCGCAACGAAATTCGCTTTCAAGTGGAAGAATCTTACTATAACTTGATCGCTAACCGGGAAAATATTGGCAGTACCCGTCAAAATGTAGCCACTCGTGAGGAAGCCCTCAGACTGGCCAGATTGCGTTTCCAGGCAGGGGTTGGCACCCAAACGGATGTCATTAATGCTCAACGAGACTTGTCCCAAGCGCGAGGCAACTTCCTACAAGCGATCATTGAGTATAATCGTTCCCTGAATTCCTTACAACGAGCGGTCAGTAACTACCCCGATAACCGTCTCTTTGAAATCAGGTAAACCTGACCCTTGATTAATTTTTTCTGTGATCTGTAATCCCAACTATTGAATATTGTGAACAAATTACTTATAATTTCTTAACATTATAGGTAATAATTGTTTTGTCCCAAAATGTCGGATTGAAGACCATCGCTTTCAGCGATGGGTGTGTCAAAAGTCGGCGTAATGCAAGCAGGGCAGTTCACCCATCTCGCACTTTTAGGGCGAGGACTGACTAGACCAATCTAGGCACTAAGGGGTGAATACCACACAAGAGACACAGCTTGGCACAAACTTCCAGGTACTTCCCTAGCCTGGACTATCTTTAACCCTAATTGGTTAGGGGCTTGCAGAAAGGACATCTTAGCTGTGTTGTGGGAAGGGACTACCACAAGTTGGCTGGTTCTTGGGATTATATCCATTTAAAAACCAGCACTTTGTCAAGCCGTCCTACAAGCGTTCGGATGAGGCGGAATCTACTTCCGCATCTCAGACCAACCAAGAGAGGACGGGGTTTCAAACCAATTTTTTTCGATGACTATTAAATTTGTTAAAGAGGATAAAGAGGTTATCTCAGCACAAGGGGCTAACCTACGGGAAAAGGCTTTACAAAATAAGGTTGATATTTATACCTTTAAGGGTAAACTCATGAACTGCGGTGGTTACGGGCAGTGTGGCACTTGCATTGTCGAAATTACTGAAGGGATGCAAAATCTCTCCCCTCGTACTGACTTTGAACAACGGGTTCTCAAGAAAAAGCCTGATAATTACCGTCTCGCTTGTCAAACCCTTGTCAACGGGCCGGTGAAGGTGGTTACCAAGCCTAAATAATAAGTCGACGTGATTGCCGTCATTGACCGTTGTGATGATATTCTAAGAGTTGTTGTTTTCATTTGATAACATAGAGGCTTATTACCTATGGAAGTTAACGATCTGGGCTTTATTGCGACTATTCTGTTTGTTCTGGTTCCCACCGTATTCCTTCTCATTTTATACATCCAAACCCGAAACGAAACGGAATCTTAAGCTATTTTTCATTGATGCTTAATTCAAGATAGTGGGGAAATTTCAACAGTTGAAATTTCCCTCTTTTTTTAACAAAAATGTCGTGCATAAGTCCCTACCTAAAAATACTATCAAAAATACTCATATTTTAGGTAGGGATGAAGTTCCTAGGTTTAATAACATTAATTCGTCGGACATTTCAAAGTTGGCGGTTACATTCTGCACATCATCCAAAGATTCTAAAGCTTCGATTAACTTAATAATGGATTTAGCTTGTTCGTCATCCTCAATGTCAATTAGATTATTGGGAATCCATCTTAATTCCGCTTCGGTGACGTTAAAGTTTTTATGGCTTAATGTCTCAGTTAAGGTGTCTAAGTGGGTCATATCCGTAAACACTTCTGCTGCTTGGTCTTCTCCTTCTTCGTATAATTCATAACTGTCTGCTTCCCCTTCCATGGAGGCTTCTAAGAGGGCGTTTTCATCAATTTTCCCTTCTATTCTTACCACCCCTTTTTGTTCAAACATCCAACTGACACAGCCGGTTTCCCCTAAGTTTCCCCCGTTTTTATTAAACGCAGAACGTAAGTCGGCTACAGTCCGATTTCGGTTATCGGTAAAGGCTTCAATGAGAATAGCGACCCCGCCAACGCCATAACCTTCGTAGCGAATTTCTTCATAGATCGTATCATCATTTTCGTAGGTTCCGGCACCTTTGGCGATCGCTCTTTCTATATTATCATTGGGAATACCGGCTGCTTTGGCTTTTTCGATGGCTGTCCGCAGTTGAAAGTTGCCGGCGGGATCAGGAATACCGTGTTTAGCTGCTACAATAATCGCGCGGGATAATTGGGCAAAGGTTTTGCCTTTTTTTGCGTCTACTCTTTCTTTTTGGCGTTTAATATTTGCCCATTTACTATGGCCTGCCATAACAATATTTTCTAATAACTATCTATCTTCTACTTTAACGTATTTAGAGGTTATATTGTTGTTGAATTGATAAGAATTTTTGCTTAACTTCCTCTGCATTTTTGGCAATTTTACCAAATTCCATAAACCGTTTTAATTCTTTTCGTAGTAGGTTTCGTTCTACTTCCCAAGTTTGTCTATCTAAATCGGGGGGCATGACGATCATATCATAAATCATCGCTTCTTTTTTATCAGGATAGGGTCTTAAGACTCGTCCCCTTCTTTGAATAAACTGGTGGGGGTTTCCACTGCTGGCTAAAATCACTGCTTGTTGAATTTCTGGGATATCTATTCCTTCATCTAAACAGCGAATAGAAACTAATCCTTGTAAGTCCCCTTTTTGAAATTGTCTGCGTATGTTTTCTCGTTCTTCTAAGGTGTTTTCTGCTGTATAGGTATTCACTCGATAGCCTAATTCTTGACCTAAAATACGAGTAACGGCTGCAATTTGTTTTTGATAATTTTTGGGTTCATTTCCTAGATAACCATCCCCACAATAAAAAAGGGTGTATTTCGTTTCTAGAAGATTTTTCATCAATTCTCTTAAGGCCATTAATTTATTTTCAGCTGTTCCAATTAACCGCGATCGCTGAATTAATAATGAGGTTAAGTTATCGTTATTTTTTAGATTATCATTTTCCCCTAAAGCCCAACCAATGCGTTGCGTTAATTTAGCATAATTAAAGGCTTCTGATTCTGTTAAATTGACAAAAATAGGATAGTATAAATAAGGAACTAATGCCTGTTTTTTAATGGCATCAGCCAAAGTAAATTCTGGTTGGATTACTTCTCCAAAATAGTTTAATAAAGCGTCGGTTCCTTCTTCATCAAAATATCGTTCTGGGGTAGCAGATAAGGCTAATCTTAAGCCAATAGTACGGGGTAAACTACTTTCTAAACGGGGGGAACCTAAATGATGTGCCTCATCACCCACAATTAAGGTTTTGTCGGGAAAAAATCGAATTTGTGATTGAAATCCTTGATTAATTAAAGTAGAATTAGTGGTGATAATAGTTAAAAAAGCTTTTCGATGAGATTGAATATTATATAGTTCAGTTGATAGTTGACTTTGCCAATTATAAATACTTTCAAACGCTAAAATAGGATTGAGATTAAAGTTTTTACATTCTCTTTGCCATTGGGTTACTAAGTGACGATAAGGACAAACTACCACCAAAACTTGTAGTTTAATCTTCTCATACAATTCTGTGGCAATGGCTAAAGCAGTAAGAGTTTTTCCGCTTCCTGTTGCCATTTTCAAGGTTCCTCTTCCCTGATTTTTAAACCAGTTAAGAACTGCCTCTTGTTGATAGTCCCGTAACTGTATAAATTCAGGAATTTGAGGCGTTCCTTGAGGAAATAATTGATACTGTTTTTTGTTTTCTTTGACTCGATAATTAGCATATTTCTTTTTATACTCTCTAATTAACCAATGCCAATCAGTCCTTAAATTTATTTGATTATACTTATCCATTTATTTTTTCTAAAATCATTATGATAGAGACACTATTCATAGTGTCTCTAGATATTAAGTTAATTAGGTGGCTGAGGCGACAACTTGTGATAAAATACCATTAATAAAACTTAGACAAATTGAACCAAAAAGCGCACTCCAAAAACCATAACGTAAGCGAAAACCGCTTACCAAAGCAGCAGCTAAACCAAAAATAATAGCATTAACAACCAACAAAAAGAACCCTAATGTTAATATGGTCAAAGGAATGCTAAAAAATAGGAGAATCGGTTTAACTAAAGCATTGAGAATCCCAAAAACAATAGCAGAGACTAAAGCTTTACCAAAATCATCTACTTCTACCCCTATCGGTAGTTGTGCAATAATCAATAAACTGATAGCAGTGATTAACCAAGAAATTAATAGTTCCATTATTTTATCTTTTTAACTGTATTTAGATTTTCTCCTCCATTATAAGACAAACAATCAAACACCAAATTTATACATCTTTATGGGTAAAAGATTTAGCATTTTCACCGGAATAAGTCGCTGCAATATGACCCTTTCCTGTGACTTGATATTTATAGGTAACTAACCCTTCTAACCCCACAGGTCCCCGAGGGGGCATTTTTTGGGTACTGATACCAACTTCTGCCCCAAACCCGTAACGAAACCCGTCTGCAAAGCGTGTCGAACAGTTATGATAAACCCCGGCAGCATCCACTTGATTCATAAATCTTTCTGCGCTATTTTTATCTTCTGTAACAATAGCATCGGTATGTTTTGACCCATAAATATTAATATGATTGATGGCTGCTTCTAAAGATTCTACAACCTTAATCGATAACATCAAATCACTGTATTCTGTTTTCCAATCTTCTTCTGTTGCTGCTTCAATATTGAGATAATTTTGAGTTAATTTATCCCCTTTTAGTTTAACTTGATGGGAAGTTAAAGCTTCAGCTATTTTCGGTAAAAACTCAGCCGCAATTTCTTGATGAACCAATAAAGTTTCGATGGCATTACAAGCAGCAGGATATTGAGTTTTTGCATCCACTGTAATAGAAATTGCTGTTTCTAAGTCTGCTTTTTTATCAATATACAAGTGACAAATTCCGTCTGCATGACCTAACACGGGAATACTTGTGTTTGCTTGAATAAATCTTACAAATTCATTGGAACCTCTAGGAATAATTAAGTCAATATATTCCTCTAAATCTAACAAGTTTCTAATTTCTTCACGGGTGGTTAATAACTGCACTGTATCAGGACTTACTTTAGTATTTTCTAATGCTTCTCGAATAATTTTAACTAAGATTTGACAAGAGTTTAAAGCTTCTTTGCCTCCTTTTAAAATTACTCCGTTACCTGATTTTATCGCTAAACTGGTAATCTGAATTAATGCTTCGGGGCGGGCTTCAAAAATGATTCCTAACACCCCTAACGGACAACTCACCCGTTTTAAGATTAAACCTTCATCTAATTCCCTGTGAATAGAAATATGACCCACAGGATCAGGTAAATTAATAACATCTCTAACCCCTTTTATCGTCGCTTTTAATTTGGTTTCTCCGAGTTTTAAACGATTATATAAGGGTTGGGAAATTCCTTCTTTTGCTGCTAGTTGACAATCGAGTTCATTGGCTGTAATAATATCGACTGAGGCCGTTTCTAAACCTTGTGCGATCGCTTCTATGGCTTGATTGCGATCGCTTAGAGAAAGTCCCCCTAAGTTTCGGGCTGCTTGAGCGGTTTTTTCGGCAATTTCTTTTAATAATAATGATTGAGAAGAATTAACCATCATTGCTAATAATCATCGTTAAGTTTCTAGAAGATTTGTATTTTACCAAACTATTTTCAAAAAATATTATTCTCTAGACATTCTTAAGAATTTCTCTTATGTACTGAGAAAATCGATCAAAAAATAACGTCTCTAGTTAGAGCAATGAATCCATGACATTCATCAGATGAACGAGATCATCGTTTAATTCTAATTGTATGGTCTGCTGACCTAAATGATGTTCTAAAATCCCTTTGAGAGCAATTAATTTTAAGCTATTTTCTGCTAAGGTATGAGCGATCGCATCCACTGCCCCTAAATAGCCAATGGCCCCTAAATCCATTAACGCCGAACGACGCACCTGTAACGTTTTTTCTTGCAATGCTGTGACCAATTTTTCCCCATACAGAGGATTCTCGGTCAACTGATATAACGCTCTAGCTGCTGCAAATTGCACCTTCGGCACAAAATGCTCTAGAAACGGCTCAATCAAAGAAATAGCCTTTTTTGCCTGTAATTTCCCTAACGCCTCTAAAATCGCCTCATAAGGCTCACTAAGATGGGGTTTACCTTCCACCTGCTGAGCTACTGCTATGCCCCCTTCTAATAAGGAAATCAACCCGGGAATGGCTCGCCGATCCCCTAACATTTCTAAAGATTGGGCTGCAGATTCTCGCACATAATAATCATGACAGCTTAACGCCTCAATTAAAGCTGGTACCACAGACACCTCTCCTAGTTTTCCTAACGCCTTGGCTGCGTTACGTCGTAGGGGATAACCCCCATCGGGAGAGCGATCGCTGTTATCTTTTAATGCGTCTAATAAAGCTTGAATGGCCATGGGTTCATTGACCCGAAACCGCCCGATCCACCAGGCTGCGTAATACCTCGCGCTGGGATCGTCTGTTTGTTGTAAATTGAATAACGCTTGTTCAATGGTATAGGCGGGATCATCGGCAGATCCTTGACCTACCGATGATCCCGCCACTCTATCATCCTGAGAATGATTCACCATTACAATGTTTATGATTCGCTGGAGGATTCAGCCGAAGCTTCACTTGCTGGTGAAATATTAACGATGGTGCCACCCATGCGGGTAATGCGCTGCATTTCTTCGTTCATGCGAGCATAAGGCACTTTGATAAAAACGCTACCACTGCGACGAACAGGATAATTATTTTTATCGTTGGTATCGTTTTGACGGAGTCCGGTCACTTCATAAACAAAGACACGACTGGACGAGGGGTTATTGGCTGCGCCAACTAATGCTGATTGACCTAACATGACAAAGAATTTCCTAAACGATTATTGATTCATTTTGGATCAAGTTATAGCATAAGCAGTGATCAAAAAACTGCTTAATTTCTAGTCAGCAGGAGTAATACTCGCTACTTTACCACCAGAACGGTTAATGCGTTGTAGGGTTGCTGATAATTCTTTGTAAGGAACAATCAACGCACGGCTGCTACGACGAACACTGGGATAGTTTTTCGCGCCTCTTGCCCCAATACCGGAAATTTCCACCCGATAGGTTCTGTTGTCTTCATTACCAAAAGCGAGAGTCCCACCGAACACTTGTTGATTGGGGGTGGCACTATCTTTAGAGGGACGATAAGCCCAGCCTTCGTTAGCACCAGAAGGACCAACGACAGCCGTCGCTGCATTTTGCCCTAACTCGGTGGCTAAACGGACGGTGCTGCCTTCTAACTGAGCGCGATCGCTATTGGCGTAACCGCGATAGAGACGGAACATCCGGGTAAACCCAACGGTTTTCTGGCCGGTTTGGTTGTTAAATCCCCGATAATAGGGAACGATATTTTCCCCAAAGTTCTCTTGATATTCGGCTGAGTCGATGAAAGAATCGATATCAGCGTCAAATCCTTCGGTTTGATAGAGATCGAGGTGATAAGCAAACTCAGCTTCGTCGTAGGGCGCACGGCCTAAGAAATGCTTGTAGTTGAGTTCGATGGTACGAGTTTGGAAGTTGTTGTAGAAGAACTTCTCTTTATACAGTTCTGATTTAGCGACAGAACGGACAAACTCTCTGACACTAATCGAACCATTACAAAGTAATGATTCTGCACTTTTGAGCCGTTGGGACTTCATGATGTAGTCGTTGCCAAAAATTTGACGATAGACTGCACGGATCACCATTTGAGCATCTTCTTGTCTCCAGTCGGGACGGAGTTCTACAGGAGATGTTTCGTCAAAGGCGGATGTACCAAGACGAGAAGCGGCTGTTGTCACTGGCATTGGTTGTTCTCCTTTTTACCATTGATATTGATAGTTCTTGACAGTCCACTGCGTAAATCTGATCAGATTTTAAGCAGGTAAAGATGTTTATAATTGAGTTCGATAAAGCGATTTTGGGGATTGCTATGGAAAAATTTATCGCGGTATAACTCTGAAAGGGCGATCGCTTTGACAAAATCTTTCACAGAAATAGAACCATTTCTCAGCAAAGATTCCGCACTCAGGAGTCGCTCACGAGACATCAGATGATCGTTACCGAGTACCTGACGATAAGCTGCACGAATCGCAATATCTGCTTGCTTTTCTGTCCAATTTCCTCGCAACTCCACAGGGGTCATGTTGACAAAAGGCTCAAATCCTAACCGTTGCGCTGCTGTTAAACTGGTCATTTTTAACCTGCTAACAATGCTAAAGACGGTCTTAGATACAATAAGACCTGGAGAAACAGAGGATTGCTAACTGTTTAAGCCAACAACCTCCTGCTTTTCCAGGTCATCAGCACTTTCTAGATGACTAGCTTAGTGCGTTGATTGCGTAATCGATGTAGGAGTTGGCTTCTACAGCAGGATCTCCACTCATACCGTGGTTAGCTTTGATGTACTTGAGAGCTTCAATGTACCAGCTAGGAGATAAGTCGAAGGTGCGGTTGATTTCATCGATACCAGCGATGAGGTACTCATCCATAGGACCGGTTCCACCTGCTACTAAGCAGTAGGTAACCATGCGGAGGTAGTAACCGATGTCACGAGCGCACTTGTCTTTACCCCGTTGGTCAGCAGCGAAGTTGGGCCCTTGCATTTGGGTGGTGTAAGGGAACTTCTGATAAACTGCGTTAGCAGCACCACTGATTAAGGAGTCTGCTTTGCTGGTTAAGCCTTTAGCAGCTTCTAAGCTGGCAGAAGCTTGACGAAAACGTCCAAAAGCAACTTGAATTTCGGTGCTGCTTAAGAAACGGCCTTGGGAATCAGCAGCGGCGACGGCTTCAGTCAAAGGGGTTTTCATTGTTTTTGTATCTCCCGATTGTTTTGCTAAGTTTTCCTAGAATACGGTGTTGAAATCGTGTACGAAATTGCTTATTGACCATTAAACGGTTTTTATTAAGCAACAGCAGCAGCAGCGCGATCAAAGTATCCAGAGATTTCGGATATGATAGAACTGCAATCTCCTTGGGTAATACCATTGCGATCGCTAACGATTTCAATGGCGGCTTCTTTCATTTTTTGTACGCCGTTAGCAACGGAAGCTCCAGGAACACCTAAAGCAACGTAGGTTTCACGAAGGCCGTTTAAGCAACGATCCTCGAGTACACTACCGTCTCCACTGAAGGTAGCATAGGTAACATAGCGTAAGATGATTTCCATATCCCGTAAACAAGCAGCCATACGACGGCTAGTGTAAGCATTTCCACCGGGATTGATTAATTGGGGTTGCTCAGCAAATAAAGCACGAGCAGCGTTAGAAACGATGGTGGAAGCGTTGCTGGTGATGCGGTTAACAGAGTCCATCCGCTTGTTGCTTTCCGCTACCATGGCGCTCAGAGCATCAAGCTGGGAAGCAGATAGGAACTCACCACGGGCATCAGCTTGAGAAACAACTCTGGTAAATGCGTCGTACATTGAATTAATCTCCTACTTGACTTAATCAGTTGAGTTGGGTTGAACAAAGGACTTCCATCAGGTCTGATTGTATCGTTGATATAACTCACAATCGCTGTGATTTCCTAAGTCCCTTACAAAAGTTTCCTTAAGAAACCGGAGAAACCTTGATGATTATCTCAGAATTATCAGAGGTGTTCAAGATGACCTTCATCTCTACTTGTGTCCCCTTCAAGTTAATTTTATACAATGCCTTTGTGTCATTATTTATTACATATTATTAAAAAAAATGCGGTTTCTGTGTAAAGTAATGTTAAGCAAATGTCTTAAAACCCTTATATTACTGAGGTAGAGGGGGATCATGTTTTTTGTGATTGTCATTTTATTTTTTTTCACAGTTAATTGGATTGCCTCCTACGCTATGGCAATTCTCCCCATTCATTTCTTGGCTTTTTTAGGCTCTTTGTTACAATTGTTTCTCTTAATCATTGTTTTAATCTTATTTACTTGGTTTTTTGGCGATTGATCCCTGAAAGGTTTGGAGCAGGGGGAGCAGGGGGAGACTGGGAGAAAAACCAGATCCATATTCTGTCTACTCCCCACCCGAACCACATTCCCCACCTAAAACTGAATGCGATCGCGGGTACTGCCAGAGGGGGCATTTTTGGCCAAAAATTCGATAATTTTCTTAGCCACATCAATGCCGGATGCTTTTTCAATCCCTTCTAAACCTGGGGAGGAGTTCACCTCCATCACCACAGGGCCATGATTGGAGCGCAACATATCCACCCCGGCCACCTTCAATCCCATGGATTTGGCGGCTCTGACGGCGGTTGTGCGTTCTTCTGGGGTTAATTTCACCATGTCTGCTTTTCCACCTCGATGAAGATTAGAGCGAAAATCCCCTTCTGCCCCTTGGCGTTTCATGGCTGCGACTACTTTACCCCCAACCACGAAACAGCGTAAATCGACACCGGCCGCTTCTTTGATAAATTCTTGTACCAAAATGTTCGCGTCTAGCTGACGAAAGGCTTCTATGACTGATTTGGCTGCGTTCTTGGTATCAGCTAGAACAACCCCTATGCCTTGGGTTCCTTCTAATAATTTAATGACCACTGGCGCGCCTCCCACAAATTCCAGCAAGCCATCAATATCCTGTGTGGCATGGGCAAATCCTGTGACGGGCAAACCGATGCCATCCCTGGCCAAAATTTGTAAGCAACGCAGTTTATCTCGGGAACGGGAAATAGCTTGTGATTCATTGGCACTAAACACCCCCATCACTTCAAACTGACGAACAACTGCCGTGCCATAAAAGGTTTTAGACGCAGCAATGCGGGGAATAACTGCATCAAAACTCTCTAGGGGTTTCCCGTTATAATAAACCGCAGGTTTATGGGAAGTGATATTCATGTAACAGCGAAGATAATTAACAACACGCATATCATGTCCGAGTTCTTCTCCAGCTTCTTTGAGTCTTCTTGTGGAGTATAAAGTGGCATCTTGAGACAAGATGGCAATTTTCATAAAATTTCCTCTGCGTTCAACCAATTGGTTTGATGAGTTTTCTACTGGTTACATTTTATCTTGAATACCCTTGAGAAAGTATGGGAACTAATTTTTGCGCTTTGAGTTCTTTTCTACTTAGGGATTGACAAATTCGAGTCAATGACGGCAATCTGAAAAAAAGTTAAAATTATTAACTCAGTTTTAAAGTTGCTGGTTTTATATTTATGCTTTCTTTACTATCATCACTACTCATCGCACAAACTGCGTCCTATCCCTTGACCTATCGGGAAAGGAACCGTCAATTTATCACTCAACCGCAAGAGATCCGTCCTTTACCCGGACAACTCAATGATGTTTTAGTTTTCAATAGCAACAGTCCCGAAGTTGTCTCGACGGAAGGGGTCTTATTATCCACCTTTCCTGCTAATGGCAAACGTCACCCTAACGCCCATCTCAATCATCCTATAGAGGGCCGCTTTGACGTTTTCACCCATCACATTTCCCGACCGGCGCGGGGGAATAAAACCCTTTATCAAGGTTTATTGGTTCATAACCCGACTTCAAAAACGGTAGTCGTCAAGGTGTTACAAGGAGCCAGTTATCTCAACTCTTCTGATGCACCGTTTATTAGCCTTCCACCCATTGTTGAAGATCCCTCCGGACAGGTATTTTCTGGTCCTGGCTCTCGTTTGATGGGGGATATTCTGCGAGGGGTTAACCAAAAAGAATTATCCCGTCGTGTTGTCATCCCACCTTACCAAAGTCGGATGCTGTTTACCCTTCCTATTAAACCCAGTAGCGCACGTTCCACGTTTTTAAAGGTATACAGCGATGGACCGCTTTATATGGCTAATTTAGCCCTCTATGAAGTAGCAGAACGAATCAAATACACAGAAGGAGACAAGGAGAAGGTCAAGATCGCCTATCGAGAGCCCAACCTGAACGAATGGCGACATATTATTACGAAAGGCGGTTTGATTTATCCCAGAGACTTAGCCCCCACTCCCCCAGATGTGGACTATGGTGATCAGACTATTTATGGTCGTGTTGCAGGAATCTCAGTGGGATCGGAATGGGAAGCAACCCTCAATGATGGACCGGGGAAACCTTACCTGAGTATTCCTAAACGGGGCGGTGCGTTTTCTTATCCCCTGAGTACGGTAACAACGGGAACCCACGGGACTCGACAGATCCAAAGTGCGCCCATGTTAGTGCGTTATCCTGATACTGCCTATAAAGCGCATGGAAACTACGGGGTACATTACAGTTTAACCCTACCTCTGGTAAATAAGACGAATGCACCACAAACGGTAGCCGTCACTTTACAAACCCCGTTTAAGAAAAATGAGTACGCCGATCGCCTGATTTTTTCCCGTCGGCCTCAAGGTCAAGTGTTCTTTCGCGGAACAGTACAGGTGAATTATGAAGATCGAGAGGGAACCCCTCAAGAACGTTTCTTCCATCTTGTACAGCGACAAGGACAACAAGGGGAAGCTTTAGTAAGATTCAACTTAAAACCAGGGGAACAAAGAATGGTTGAGGTTGATTTTCTTTATCCTCCTGACGCAACGCCTCCCCAAGTTTTAACTGTGGAAACTATGCAACTATTCTACGGTAATCTTCCGAATTAAAAGTGTTGGTGTAGGGGGTGTGATGTGGGCCAAAGTCACCCCCAATTTGATTATCTTTAATACTGACTGTATTGGTTTTACCTGGTTTCAGGATACTCGCAACTGTAGCAATAATAGCTTTTTACTGATCAAAGGGTTTCCATGAACCAACTGAATTTATTATGTTCTAATTTGGGTTTAAACTGGGGTATTATAGCATAGAGTAATTATGAGGTAAAACTCAAGAAAACTTTAACCAGTTCAATATCTGTTCAACGGTCAACTGTAAATCAATGCCAGTTAAAATGGGTAATTGTTTCTCGCCTCGAAATAGTTGCACTTTTTGTTCAGGAAAAATAACGAAAATAGTTTCTTCTTCGGGATCAATTAACCAACCTAATTCTGTGCCATATTGAGAACAATGTAACAGATTTTCTAATACTTTACTTGAACTTTGATGAGGCGATAAAATTTCAATTGACCAATCAGGATATAGATTAAAACGGTTAGCAATTTTACCTGATGAAGTTACAGGAATCCTTTGCCAACGGAACACGGAGACATCAGGAATAATAGAATTACCTCCAAAGGTACAACGTAACTCTGAAAACGCATAAGCAATTTTGGTATCTTCTGTTATATTATTAATAACAGAACAGAGTTTAGACTGTAATCTACTATGTTCTCCTTGTGGCATGGATTTTTGTCTAATTTTTCCTCGAACAAACTCGCTCCTTGGTTTGGTTTCAGCAAGGGTTAAAAATTCTTCTAAGGTTAACGGTTTTGGCGATGTTTTAACCATTGATTTATTTGTCAGGCTTTCTTCTTATTATATAATCACTTCATAAAATTATCCCCTTGAACTACGTCGTGATTTTGCAATTTGCCAACTGAGAAAAATCACAGGAATCATCCCCACTAAGACAATGGCTAATGCAGGGGCAGCAGCGTCGGGTAATCGTTCATCAGAGGCATATTGATACACCCGAATGGCTAGGGTATCAAAATTAAAAGGACGAATGACTAAAGTAGCGGGTAATTCTTTCATAACATCCACAAAAACTAACATAATTGCTGTTAGCATTCCCCCGGTCATTAAGGGAGTATGAATTTTAATTAAAATTTTACTCGGGTTTGACCCTAAACTTCTAGCTGCATCGTCTAAACTGGGTTTAATTTTGCCTAAACTGGATTCAACAGCACCAAAAGCCACTGGTAAAAAACGCACTAAATAAGCGTAAATTAAGGCCAAAATTGTTCCACTAATTAGTAATCCTATTTTTAGATTAAAAATGGCTTCGATAATATTAGCTATCTCGTTATCTAATCGTCCCACAGGAATCAAGATACCTACGGCAATAACTGAACCTGGAATGGCATAACCTAACGCGGCAATCCTAACACTAGCGTTCATAAAAAAATTGTTTTGTAATCGTTTACCATAAGCCATGATTAAAGATAATCCTAAAGCAGCAATTGCTGTAATAACTGACACAAGTAAACTATGTTTAGCCAGGTTTAAAAAATTGTTTTCTAAAGCTGTTTTAGCATTAGCAATGACCAAATCAACTAGGTAAAAAGAAGGAGCTAAAAATCCTCCGAAAAAAGGCAGAAAACAAACTAACCAAGCTACAACTGCTCGCCAAGATGTTAGTTCGTAGCGAGGAATATGAGTTTGAGGACTGCTATTTTGATAGTAACGCGCTTGACGACGTGACCATAACTCTAACATAATTAATGTGAAAATAAATAACATTAAAAAAGCTGCTAACTGCGCTGATGCTTGCCTTTCTCCCAATCCAAACCAAGTATCATAAATTCCTGTTGTGAAGGTATTCACTCCAAAATATTTAACCGTTCCAAAATCATTTAATGTTTCCATTAAAGCCAATGCTAATCCTGCCATAATAGCTGGACGTGCTAAAGGAAGAGCTACTTTAAAAAAGCTTTGCCAAGGACTACACCCTAAAGACCGACTGGCCTCTAAAGTGCAAATTGACTGTTCTAAAAAAGCAGTTCTTGCTAATAGATAAACATAAGGATAAAGCACTAAAATTAACATGAGAATTGCTCCCCATAAAGAGCGAATATCAGGAAACCAGTAATCATTAAAACTTTGCCAGCCAAACCAAGACCGCAGGGTACTTTGTACCGGCCCATAATAGTCAAACATATTCGTATAAGTATAGGCTAATAAATAGGCTGGGGCCGATAAAGGAAGTAACAATAACCATTCAAACCAATCGCATCCCCAAAAGCGACAAAGGGTGACTAACCATGCAGTTGCTACCCCAATAATTAAAACGCCTATACCCACCCCAAACATGAGCAGTAAAGAGTTAATAATATAACTGGTCAATACAGTTTCTGCTAGATGTTTCCATACAGTCCCTGCATCGATAAAAATGCTACTCACAACAAATAAAATCGGTATAGCAATTAAAACAGCTATAATCATAACCATCATTGTCCAACCCTTTGATGGGAGATGATTAATGAAGCTACGGGAGTTAGAAATAATGGGGTTAGATTCATTCATAAATAAATTGATTTATATTAATTAATATCGTATTTTTATGCTTAGACGTAAATCGTAACACAGTCTTCTAGACTGTACAACTTATGTCATAATATCTTTAAATATAGCCCTTAAGAAGACTCCTGATAGGTTAAACTAAAAAGAGTCCTATTGATTGAAAACAATGATGAAAGACTTACCCCCTCTTAACACTGATACAATCAACGCTATTCTCAATGAGGAAATTGACGATGAAACCGTTAACCAAATGGTTTGGTATTATCTAGGATACCGTTATAATGAGAGTAGTCAAACTTGGGAGAATTCTCAGGTAGAACCTTCTTGGAAAGAAGAATATCCCCAACCACCGAACTTTATCGAAAATCGTCCCCCAACGGTAAAATTAACTCGCTCTATTCCTAAAGAAAATAAACAACTACTTAAAGAAAAATTAGGCTTTAAAGGGTATAAAATAGGGACTTTCAACCCTAGAGATACCCGTCGTGCAACCATGGCCAACTGGTTATTAAGTTACTTGGTTCTCAACGCTCCTTCTTGATTAAGATTATCTATTAATACTCATAAGTAGCTGAAAAATATTAAGAAAAATAAACTTTACATAGAGATAGTATTCATCATCAACCAAGCTAATAAAATAGCTACCATTGCTCCAATGAATGTGTTAATAATATTAACTATTTCATTGGTCATCCAGTCTAAATTTTCTTGTAAGGTTGCTCCGATTACACTCTCTAAATTAGTGGCGATAAAAGCAGCAATGATACAATAAACTATACCCATTAAGTTAATTAATCCTACCCCATAACCTACCAAAGCAATAACTACAGATGCAGCAATTCCTGCCAGGGTTCCTTCTAAACTAATGGCTCCTTCTGTCCCTGGAGCAACCGGTTTTAAGGTGGTAATTAAAAAGGTACGTTTTCCATAAGCTTTCCCTACTTCTGAGGCAGTGGTATCGGACAATTTAGTGCTGAAACTAGCAACATAACCTAATAGTAATAATGATGTCCAAGGAGCGTTAACTAAAAGGGTTCCTAAAGCGCAGAAAGTAGCAATTAATGCCGATCCCCAAACATTTTCTGGTCCGCGCATTCCTGAGCGTTTTTCAGCAATTCCGGCTGCTTCTTTTTGGGCCATCCCAATCTTAGTTACCCCTGAACCCACTAGGAAGTAAAACATCACCACTGCGTAACCTTGCCAACTCAAGGTTCCCCAGACAATTACGCCTAAAACCCAAGCATTTACATAGCCTAAAGGTGTTAATAATCTTTTCGGTACTATGAAAGCGAAAATGATTAAAATGCTATTAATAATTAGCCCGATAATCCAAGAATTGTTTAAGGATAATTCTATCATGATGTTTAATTTACTCCTATTTTTTGCTTAGCCAATAAAGCAGTACCATAAGCTGCTTCAGTGTGGGAGGAAATAGTAACAGGGACTTGTAAATAATACTGTCTTATTTTAGCCCAATTTTTGTTTTTTGCTCCGCCACCCGCCGTATAAACTTGAGTAACAGGGGTTGCTCCTAATGCTTGTAATTTCTTGTATCCTAATGCTTCAATTTTCGCCATACTTTCTAGTAACCCTTGTAAAAATTCTATCTTATTATTAGGTATGGGTTCAAGTTTAGGGGCTAATTTTGGATCATTAATCGGAAATCTCTCTCCAGATTTTAATAAGGGATAATAGTCTAAATTAGTTCGCTGGTTGATATTTATTTGTTGACTTAATTCGGTTAATTCCTCATCACTGAAAAAATGTTTTAAGACTGCCCCGCCTGTATTTGAAGCACCACCTGTTAACCATAAATCACCTAAACGGTGGCTATAAATTCCCGAGGAAATATCCTCAATATAAGTATTACTTAATAGCTTTAACACTAGGGT
Source organism: Crocosphaera sp. (assembly GCA_030066295.1). Taxonomy (GTDB): domain Bacteria; phylum Cyanobacteriota; class Cyanobacteriia; order Cyanobacteriales; family Microcystaceae; genus Crocosphaera. Next base: position 20,065 of record JASJBX010000050.1, on the reverse strand, counting down.
TGATCCTAAAGATGTTACTGCTTCTCCTGGGTTGTTAACACCACTGGCTAAAAAAGCAGCAATACTGTCCGTTGTTCCTGTACAAATTTGACAATTTTTAGGAAAGTTAAACCTTTGAATTAGATCGTTTTTAACTGTTTTTACTGGGGTTCCTGGTGGTAAAACTTCGGGTAATATTGAGGAAATAGGTAATGATTTTAACCAGTCAGGGTAACATAAATTTTCCACATCATAACCCAGTTTCAAAGCATTATGATAATCACTAATTCCTAGTTTTTCATGTAATAAAAATCCTAGCCAATCTGCTTGATGTAAGAAGTAACAATCTGGTTGTATTTTATTGTTTTTATACCACCATAAAAGCTTGAACAAACTAGAGGTAGAACTATTAACCAGATGATGGTGAGGAATTATAGTTTTGAACTGATCTAAAAGGCTAATATCTCGTGAATGATTGTATAAAATAGGTTCATCAATAGGTTCCCCTTTTTGATTACATAATAAGACAGTTGAAGAGGTGCCATTAATAGAAATAGAGACAATTTTTTCTCTAATCTCGATTGAAATTTTTTCCAACAGCAGATAAAGGGTATTTTCCCATTGTTGGGCTAACCCATTTGTTTGTGGATGAGAAAAAGAGTGTTTAACTTGAGTAATGATTTCTTCATTTTCGTTAATAACAATAGCTCTTGCCCCTGAAGTTCCGAAATCAATCCCTAAAAAAAACATCATTAAATTAAATTTGGACGTAACTTATAATAACGATAATTTTGATAATCTTCTAAGATTTTATCATGATCAAAGCAAAGATTTTTGGGTAATTCCCAAAGGTCAAAAACTCGGACATTTTTGGCATCATCTGCTGCTTGGGGTTGCCCCATTGCCGTAGCAATAAAAACAACACTCATGGTATGTTTACGTTGATCGCGATCGGGATGAGAATAAACATGAAATTGTTCGATTAAATTAACAGATAAATTCACTTCTTCTTTTGCTTCTCGGTAAGCTGCATTTTCCACTGTTTCCCCGTAGTCCACAAACCCTCCCGGCAACGCCCATCCATAAGGCGCATTTTTACGTTCGATTAAAATAATAGGTCGGTTGGGTTGATCAATCAATTCGATGATAATATCAACCGTAGGAATTGGGTTACGAAATGTCATAATTTTGGCTCGTTGAACTACAGTTACTATACAATAAAAAGGAATAAGACAAAACAACGACATCAATACCTATCTCCCCAAGACGAAAATAATGGAAAATGTCAAAAAACCCACTAATCTTCAGATTGAAAACTTCAATAAACTTCAAGATAAACTACGACAATATTGGCAAGGAAAAGACCTCTTTGAGCAAGATGGTTATGATATTTTAGTGGTTCCTTCTTTCAGTATTGATCAGCGAGTGGGTCAAAAAGTTGCCGGGTTTCTCCATTATGAAGAACGACTTTTATTTTCATTAATTCGTTTACGAAATCCTAAAACCCGATTGATTTATGTAACGGGTCAACCTTTATCTCCCATTATTATTGAATATTACTTACAATTATTACCGGGAATTCCGTTTTCCCATGCCCGCGATCGCCTACTTTTATTGACTACCTATGATAACTCATTTAAACCGTTAACTCAAAAGATTTTAGATCGTCCCCGCTTAGTGGAAAGAATTCGTCGAGCGTTACGTCCTAATAAATCTTATATGGTGTGTTTTAATGCCACCAATCTAGAGCAAGAACTATCTTTAAAATTGGATGTTCCCCTATTTGCAGCCTCTCCTCAACTAAGTTATTGGGGGTCAAAAAGTGGGAGTCGAGAAATTTTTTCAGAATGTTTAATTCCTTATCCTGATGGCAGTCATTTAGTGAATAATATCGATGATTTAGTTTTAGAAATCAACAAACTTTGGCAAAAAAATCCTTATTTAAACCGTATTGTTGTGAAACTAAATGAAGGATTTTCCGGAGAAGGAAATGCTGTATTAGATTTAGATACTATCAAAAAAGATGTAACAAATATAGCTAACAATACTGAAAGAAATACCGTGATTTTAAATAGTTTAAAGCATCTAAGTTTTCAAGCAAAAGGAGAAACTTGGGAAAATTTTTCTAGTCGAATTCCCGAATTAGGAGCCATCGTTGAAGCCTTTATTGAAGGAAAAGAAAAGCGTTCTCCTAGTGTTCAAGGTTATATTACGCCTAACGGAGAAGTGAGTATTGTATCAACCCACGATCAAATTTTAGGAGGACCAGACGGACAAATTTATTTAGGATGTCGCTTTCCTGCCGATCACGCTTATCGTCAAAAACTACAAGAGTTAGGCTTAAAAATCGGTCAAGCTTTGGCAAAAAAAGGAGCAATGGAACGCTATGGAGTAGACTTTTTAGCGGTTCGTAACCCATCTAATCATGAGAACCAATGGGACATTCAAGCCATCGAAATTAACCTCCGAAAAGGAGGAACCACCCATCCTTTTATGACCTTAAAATTATTAACTAATGGGAGTTATGAGCAAGAAACCGGGTTATTTTATACTCAACATAATCATGCTAAATATTATATTGCCTCTGACAACTTACAGAAACAACAGTATTGTGGTTTGTTACCGGATGACTTAATGGACATTGTAGCAAAACATCGCTTACATTTTGACAGCAGTAATAAAACAGGAACCGTTTTCCATTTAATGGGGGCTTTATCAGAATTCGGAAAACTGGGGTTAACTTGTATCGGTAATTCCTTAGAAGAAGCAGAAGGAATTTATCAAGAAGTTGAAAGGGTTTTAGATTTAGAGTCAGAAATAGTCATTGATAATAATAATGAAACAATTACCCCCAATTTACCCATTGTTTGGACATTATAGGTTAATATATATTAGGAGGAAAACTCACTACTTAAATTAACCTAAAGCTATGATATTTCAAGTTAATAATAATAGTGAATATACGGATGATTCTACGTATTTAGAACCAAGCATTGCCGAACTTATTTTAAAAGACAGTGTTTTAATCGATGAGGTAATGCAATTTGAAAACAAAAAAAGAAAAGTTCAACAAATTCTCAAGCAATTACAACAATTAGCCCAGAGTATTGAACTTACCATCGAAAACGTTGAAGCGGATCAGTTAACCATTAAAGTTGAAGGATCACCAGTCAGCTTACAACAGCTACAACAACTCTTTCAATCCGGGGAATTTACCGACGTTTCCGGGGTTACTGTTAAACAATTTAGTTTAGTTAACCAGCATAGTTACCAAAACGAGGAGATAGCTCAAATTGATGAAAACGATCCTCAATTTCGTCTGATCGACAAAATTATGAGCCAGGGTGGTAACGATGAAGACTTAAGAGAAGCCAATTTAAGCGGGGCTATTTTGAGTCATGCCAACCTTATCCTAGCCGATCTCAGAGAAGCAAATTTAATGGGAATTGATCTCAGTGGGGCGAATTTAATGGGGGCTGATCTCAGTGGGGCTGATTTATTAGGGGCTAATTTAACCGGGGCTAACTTAACCGGGGCAAAACTGACAGAAGCCAATTTAAAAGGGGCAGACTTGGGAGACGCAATGTTACAAGAAGCCGATTTAAGCTGGGCAGACTTGAGCGAAGTTAACCTAATTGGGGCAAATTTAAGCCAGGCCAACTTAAAAGGAGCAATTTTAAGTAATTCACTCCTCAGTCATACCAATTTGAGTCAGGCCAATTTAAGTGACGCCAACTTGAATCATTCCATTATTAGCAAAACTAACTTGAGTGGCTCTGTTTTAAGTCAAACCGATCTCAGTGACGCTTATATCAGTGATGCTAATCTTAATCAAGCTTCTGTCGATAATATCAACGTTATCCATGCTCAATTTGTGAATAATCAGGGTATTGATGAATGGTTACAAGAGGATTTAATGAAACATGAAGCACTTTTTAACCATCAAGTTACTGAGTCTACGGACTGATAAAATGTAAAAAATTTAAGAGACAATCAGAAGCTTGAAACTATAAGCCGATATCCTGCACCCGTATTATAAAACCTACTCATAAAAAAGAATCAATAGTGAGCAATTTAATCTGAAAAATTGCTGATTTTGTTTATAAACAAAGAAGCTAAAAAATAAACTTAATTGAAAACTGCTAGTCAAAATGATGAAAACAGGTGTTGAGAAAACAGGCTGTGAAAATTTCGCAAAATTGATATAACTTGTAGAAGTAAGTTCACCGGTCAAATTTACCCTATCTTGTTATCTGAGTCACCGTCTTTCCTTAACGCCTTGTTATCCCTGCGATACCCTATCAGCCTGGTTATCCTCTATCTGGGGGTTATTATCGGCTTAGCTGAGGGGCTAAACCGTTTATGGGGAACTGATGCGGAATTTACCCGAAAAATCGTTCATATTGGCTCAGGAAACGTAGTCTTGATTGCCTGGTGGTTAGAAATTCCGCCCTGGGTACTGATGGGGGCCTCCCTCATTGCCAGTATTATCGCCTTAATTTCCTATTTTTTACCCATTCTACCCAGTATTAACAGTGTAGGACGTAAAAGCCTAGGAACCTTTTTTTATGCCCTTAGCATTGGCATTTTGTCCCAATGGTTTTGGGCCAGAGGATATCCTCAATACTTAGCCATCGGCATTTTAGTCATGGCTTGGGGGGATGGCATGGCCGCCCTCATCGGCCAAAAATTTGGACGACATTCCTATGAGATATTAGGGGTTAAGAAAAGTTGGGAAGGCTCATTGACCATGATGGGGGTTAGTTTGTTTGTTACCAGTGTTATCCTTTTATGGGTAGGTGAACCTATCTTGACAGTAGCCATCGTTTCTTTAACGGTTGCTATCGCTGCGATGGGGTTAGAAGCCTTTTCTAAGTTAGGAATTGATAATTTAACAGTTCCTCTCGGCAGTGCGGTTCTCGCCTTTTACTTGATTCATGGATTATTGTAATTATCAAGAACAACTATGAGCTTTTCAATTTCTGCCAAACAAAATCAATATATTACTTACATTCTCTCTGATGAAAGTGCCTTATCTCGTCTCGAAGTTGTTCCCGAAAGAGGCGGAATTATTACCCGTTGGTCCATTGAAGGACAAGACATTTTCTACTTAGATGAAGAAAGATTTGCTAACCCTGAGTTAACCGTGAGGGGAGGGGTTCCCATTCTCTTCCCTATTTGTGGTGATATACCCGATAACGTCTATGTTTATGATGGTCAACCCTATCATGTCAGACAACACGGCTTTGCCAGAAATCTACCTTGGGAAGTGGTGGAACAATCCACCGACTCTTGTTGTAAAATCACCTTGAGTCTTACCAGTAACGAAGAAACCCTAAAAATGTATCCCTTCGAGTTTGAGTTAAAATTTGTTTATGAACTCCAGGGAAAAACCTTAAAAATTTATCAAGAATATATCAATAAATCCGATAAAGTAATGCCCTTTTCTTTCGGTTTCCATCCCTATTTTCTGGTGAATAATAAAGAACAACTGGCTCTAGATATTCCCGCCTCTAGTTATCAAGTTAAGGACACCAAAGAAGTCGCCCCCTATGACGGTCATTTTGATTTCAACGACGAAGAAATCGATGTTGCCCTCAAATCCTTAAAACGGAATTCTGCCAGCATTACAGACCCTTCTCGGAGCCTTAAAATAGACCTGAAATGGTCTGAACAGTATTCAACCATTGTTTTCTGGACTCTCAAGGGGAAAAATTATGTCTGCTTGGAACCCTGGAGTGCGCCCCGTAACGCCATCAGTACCGGAGAAAACATCATCGAACTCGAACCAGGAGCCACCTGTGAGGCTATCGTCGAGATAGATGTGACCTCAATTTAAAATTAATCCTTGCATTTGCAAAAAAACCATGCTATAGTAGGAAATCGTGTGCGGAACACACAACGGGTCGCTAGCTCAGCGGTAGAGCACTCGGCTTTTAACCGATTGGTCTTGGGTTCGAATCCCAGGCGACCCATTTTTAGATTAAGATAAGGGAAATCTTGGTTCTACAGTACATACTATGCTAAACTATCAGTCAAATGCCAAAACAATAAAGCTCTATTTTTGAAGTTATTTACATTTCTAAAACCAAAACCGCAACGTTTTAAAACTTTCAAACGGTTATTAATTCCTTCCACGACTGCGTTGGTTGTTCTTCTTTCAAAATAACCAACAATTTCTCCGAACCAATTTATTATACTTCTAACTGTTTTTGGGAAAAACGAGTTAGCTTTTAGTAGCCAATTTACTAATTTTAAAAAATACTGTAGAAATGGTGACAGAGATGCCAAAAAATCAGAGAAAATCATCACTAAAACATTTAGGAATTGTTGCTGGTTTCTCGACCATAATGATCTCCGGCTGTCAACAGGGTAAAGTAGATAACCTTTTTGACTCACAATCTACAGTGCATTCGGCCGAAAGTTTTACTGTTGTGGCTAGAAGTCCAGAACGTCAGTGGACAGGGGTTGCTGTCTCAGATTCTGATGAGATTTTTGTCAATTTTCCGAAATGGGTTGAAGGAGAGCAGTTTGGAGATTCTGTGGCCAAACTCGTCTCAGGGAAACCAATTTCATTCCCCAACTCAGAATGGAATCAATTTTGGACTCCTGGCAAAAGAACCAATCCCAGCAATCAGTTTGTTTCCGTACAAGCGGTTTATGTTGATGATCGTAATTATCTCTGGATTTTAGATACGGGAAACCCCAACTTTGAAGGTCTTATTCCTGGGGCAACTAAATTGATTAGGGTTGATCTTTCTGACAATAGCCTACAAGTTATTCCCGTTGACCCAAGAGTGCTGATTACTGAGCATGAAGATGGCCGAGATTCATACATAAATGATATTAGAGTCGATGTAGAGCAAGAAGTCGCCTATATATCAGATTCTGAACAAGCTGGTTTGATTATCGTTGAAAACATTTATAGTTCTCAACCCACTTTCCGCAGAGTGCTTGACGATCATCCGTCGAAAACAGCAGAGGCAATCAACATCACCATCAATGGCGAAATTTGGGGGGGAAATGAAGGAAGTCCTCGTGTCCATTCCGATGGGATAGCTTTACATCCATCTGGCTCTTATTTATGCTATCAAGCTTTAACTGCAACAACTACTTATTGTGCAAAGACGAAAGAACTTCGAGACCCCCACAAGAGCGATTCTGAACTGGGGGAACGAGTTTTTGCGCTGGGGGTTTTTGGCCCGGCTGATGGCCTTCTCTTTGATGATCAGGGTCGGTTTTATCATAGTTCACTTGAACTGAATGCGGTGCGTCGAGTTTCACTGACTAAAGAACAGCTTGATGCTTTAGCAGAAGGAGTCAATTCCTCAGTTGATCCATTGGACATAGAAATCGTCGCTCAAGATCCCGAATATTTAGCCTGGCCAGATAGTTTTTCACAGAGTCCTGACGGTTCTGTGTACGTCACAGCGTCACGAATTCACCAAGCACCTCGTTCGCCCTATTATCTCGTCAAATTATTAACTCATCCCTGAGAGCTAAGAAAAAATAACTCAGCAACAGTACGTTTATATCTATCAGTTGTCATAGCATTAACTTTAACTTGATTCCCTGAGTTGCTGACGTATTCGCCCTATATAAAGCTAGTTTTGGCTATATTTGGGCTTGAAATTTGCTAAAGTCCCATTAGTGAGTCACCCCCTGTATAGATTAATATTTATTTCTTTGACCCGTGATTCATCTAAATTTAGTGATAATCTCTGACAGGAGTGGGGGAACAAACACTGCTCGGTCAAGGATTTTGACTTTTCTATGAGGCAAGCTCTTGAGCAGGGAGACCTTCGCGGAGGAGAGGGTTTTTCGGGTTTCTCCAGTGCAAGAAAGTACCTCGCTCCCATGCAGTCACCACGAGGGATTTGAGCAAAACCTACGCAGTATTGCGATCCCATCCCAAAATCATCTCGCTCGGGTTTCTCCCCTGCACCTAAGATCGAGACTTGTTAACCCTTTATTCACAACAGTAGAACATGAAAAAACTACAGGCTAAACTCACCCCCGACTATGACAGTCAATCCTTAAAACAGGCACTGGGCAAAATGCTTGCTGATCGCGTTATTCCCAAATTAACGGACAAAAAGCGATCCAAAGCCACAACCACCATGGAGACAACGGATGGTACGGTCGAAGTTTCCTCGGACGTAGCGGCCTGGTTTCTTGGCCCCCGTGGTGAAAACGTCGATCTCTTCTCTGAATTAGTCTCCGTCGCCCTGAACGACCATGTATTTTGGCGGCGCAACTTCCATCCCAGCGATCCCTCCCCCATTACCGAAAGCATGAAGCGGGACGAAGCCTATCTCGACGCAGTGGATCTGATTAAAACCGAGTTCTATGCGTTGCTGGCCCAACTGAAGAAATCAGGCCCCTTTGCCAGTATGCGTTACCAGGGACACATGACCTGGGATCAGACCTTACCAGGGATGGCCGGTTATTTTGCTGCCATGCTCTACAACCAGAACAACGTTGCCCTGGAAGCTTCACCCATTACCACCGTGCTAGAAGTGGAAGCTTGTGAGGATCTGTGTCAAATGTTGGGCTATCAGGGTACAACCCCTCAGCCTTGGGGACACCTCACCTGCGGCGGTTCCACGGCCAACATTGAAGCCCTGTGGGCAGCGCGTAACCTCAAATTCTATCCCTTCTCCTTCCGCAAAGGTCTGACAGCGGCCAATTCAACCGTAGCAGATACGTTTACCGTCACGCTCCCCTCCGGCGGGACCCCAGTGTTGCTCAAAGAGCTTGACACCTGGCAAATGTTGAATCTATCTGTGGATGAAGTGCTGAATTTGTATAACCGTGCGGTGGATGAATATGGCGTAGATGCAGTGGCACTGAATGCAGAAATTGAACCCTACTCCCTCCAAAATATGGGCTTTATGGACTTTACTCAGGAATTTTTGACAGACCCGACTGTGGGGGATCCTGTTGTTCTGGTGCCGGCGTCAAAACACTATTCTCTGCCCAAAGGTGCTGCCATTCTGGGATTGGGAGCTAAAAATATGCACACTGTACCTCTAGATGTGTATGGCCGCATGGATGTAAATGAACTGAAAGAGGCGATCGATGACTACCTTGCAGGGAACACCGACGACGGCAAAAAACATCCCATCGTCACAGTGGTGGCAGTATTTGGTACTACGGAAGAGGGTAATGTTGATCCGTTGGTGGAAATTTTGAATTTGCAAACCGCCTATCGTGCAGCCAATGTGGACTTTACAGTCCATGCAGACTGTGCCTGGGGTGGTTATTTTGCCTCTCTGTTGCGGGATGACGGTTCTGGTGGTGTTCCCATCGCTGTGAGTCAGTACGTGATTGATCAATATCAAGCCCTTGGGAGTACAGATACCATCACCATCGATCCTCACAAAACCGGTTACTTGCCCTATCCGGCAGGGGCTTTGTGCTATCGCAATATGGCCATGCGGAGTTTGATTGCCTTTGAAGCTCCCTATATCAACAGTGGGGAATCGGAGACACCCCCTGAATGGTTACTGGGAACCTACGGTATTGAAGGCTCGAAGCCCGGAGCAGCAGCAGCCGGGGTCTATCTTAGCCATGCGGCCATCCCTCTAACCCTCCAGGGTTACGGTAAACTGATGACTTTGACGGCCTACAACTGCAAAATCTTCCATTGGAAACTGTTGGAGGCAAGTTCTCAAGAAACAGATTTCATCGTGGAGCCAACACCCCATTGGCCAGAGGAAACCTCAACGAAAAAAGAGGCAGTCAATGCTTTTCTGAACAAGCTGTCTGGCAAGACTCCGCAATCGATCCTCAACGACACCACAGGGGCTGATCTGGCGACTTTACGGGAGGCAGGAGCAGATTTAAACATCTTGACCTATGCCTTCAACTATAAGGTGAATGGTACGCTGGTACAGGATCTTGACAAGGTGAATGCGTTCAACGAACGGATTTATGATCGCATCAGTCTCAAAGCCGATGGTCGGGACATCTACAACTACAAGATTCTGGTCAGCACGACTTCCTTCTTCAAGGACACCTACGGCGAGGTGTTTTTCGAGGATTACCGCAAACGCCTACTGGGGATTACTGCTGTCCCTACCTCCAGTTCTGGCTCTGGGGAACGGATTGTGGTGATGCGATCGACCATCATGGACCCTTGGATTACGGAAGATGTGGACGGGAAGCCTTTTGTAGACTACATCGTGGCGGAGTTATTCGACATTGTGCGCGAAGTGGTGGCCGAAGTTCTGGCAGCGGAAGCAGCTTAATCGGTTCGGTTTTTTTTTTAACCCAATCTACTACTGCAAGGTTATAGTGCGATCGCTTCCTAACTAGAGGCGATCGCCTCTAAAACTAAAATCTCAGAAAATGTCGATTATTTGAGAAATCTGGGAAAATTGGGGAACCATCTCACGCAAGGTAGGCTATGATGGAGACAAGTGAGGATATTATTGTGGTGATGAGTAGTGAGAAGTAACTGTTAAAAATGAGTTATCAAAGTTGACAATTTATTTTTCTGTTGCCTAATTCTTTGTGACAAATTCCTAATTCTTTAATCAGTTATGGTTGTATCAGAAGTTGGACTAAATAACTCTAAAATCGATTCATCGACGCGGGTTTATTTATTGGTTGGCATTCAATACTGCGTAGGTTAAGGATGTTGACTTTTCTTTAAGGCAAGCTCTTGAGCAGGGAGTAAGGAGCTTTCTAGAGGGATTTACGGTTTTCTCCCCCGCCCCCTGCTCCCTTCTCCCTTGCCGTCTCAACTAGGATTTTGAGCTTAACCGAGTAGTATTGGGCTGCACGGTTATTAACATTTGTGCAAAATGTGCAGGAGTTTTAGACCAATTTTTTCCAATATCCTTATCTTGTGGCAAAGTTATGAGTAAAGTTACATGATGCCAGATATAAGTACATTATCACCAGCCTCACTCAATATTGAGTGAGGTTTTTTTCTTAGTCTTCTCTTAATCTTAATGAGTGAATACTCCGTTGATTTTTAAGTTTTATTTTTTTAATCAAAGGGGTGATATGAAATTCTACGTAAGTGGGAACAGTGAACTTAGAGTAATTTTTCAGGCTTGTCTTCTGACTTTTTACTGATACCTCCTTACTAGAACGACCATGAATACCAATTGGCAAACCGCAAATCATCTTGTCACCGAGTTACTCAGTAACTTACTCATTGACGTTGAGTTTGAACTGAAGTTAACAACAGCCTTTGGACAAGGTTTTGACCTGGAATCGGCTCGACATTTGATAGAAGGGTTGATCACAGCAGATATCTATCCCGATGTTGAAATGGTTGCTGCTGCTGAGATAAACAACGCTAACGGAGCATATACAGGTTCTCTGAATCGGATTTGGTTAGCACAGGAATTTGTGGAGAATCATGATGTCGGGGCGATCGCTTTTGTTTTATTGGAAGAATTGGGCCATTATTTGGATTATCAGTTAAATTCCGTAGATACACCAGGGGATGAAGGGGCCATTTTTGCCTCGTTGGTGGTAGGGGAGAGTTTAAGTGAGGGGGAGTTACAACAGTTAAGACAAGAAGATGATTGGACTACCGTTGTTGTGGATGGAGTGGAAACTGCGATCGAGCAACAAGAAACAACCTATGACCCTGTTGAAATAACAAGACTTTTAGTATTTGGTACAGATACTCCCTCATCCGAGAATTATAACGACCATATCAGACCCACTAATGCTACACCAGCATCTATTACCTATGATATGAAGACCTATATGACAATTGGTGGTGGACGTTTTGCTTTTCCATCACTATTTGGTGTTGTAGAAAAATTCTTTAATAACTCCACGATAAATAATGGGACATATACCTATAATGAGATATCAAACATTCTAAACTTACAAGATGGCGATCTGACTACAAATATTTCACAATATGGGACTGGAATTGGTAGTGCAGATCATTCAGAACGTTCCTATATTTTTGGAAATACTTCATTTAGACTTTTATCTTCAATGACTTTTGACGTTACTAATAGTGTCAAGACAATCAATAATTTAGAAGTATTAGCTGAACAAGATAATTTTGATTTTCAGTCACGACCAGGTTCTTACTCTCAGTATGTTAATGACTTTCTTTTACAACCAACATTTGATCCTTATGAACTAGAACGTGGCGAAGTCACTATTAATTACACAGGTTTAGGGGCAATTTATTCTGTTTATGATCAAGCTCTTTTTGAAACTCATCAAGATTTGGAAAGTGACGTTAACGGAAGTTTGGCTGAAGGTATAGCAAGTTTAGTTGTCAATGATGGATATTCCTATTTCGAGAATATAGCTGCTGACACATTTTTGTCTTATGAAAAAGTGAATAAGACGGTAATTTATGGAACACCAAATAACGATGATTTAGATCGCTTTGATGGAAAAAATTGGATTGACACCCCTTTTGAAGCTTATTTAATTGCTGGTGGTGATGGTAATGACACATTATCTGGTAGCGCGAGTGATGATGAACTTCAAGGTGGTGATGGTAATGATTCTCTAAATGGTGGATGGGGTGATGATACCCTTATCGGAGGAGAAGGGAACGATGTTCTCTATGGTGGCATCGGTGATGATAGACTTGATGCTGATGGCGGAAGAGATACCCTCTATGGTGGCAGTGGAGAAGATACTTATCGGTTAATTCCCAGTTTATCTGGTGGCAGTGAAATTCATGGAACAGGAGGAAAAGATGAGCTTTACTTTTGGGATGGGATTAATGATGTTGTTGTTTATCCGATTAATTTATCAGTTTTAACGCCAGGATGGATTAGCTTTGCCAGAGAAGGGACTACGTTGATAGTAGATATTAATCAAGATGGAGTAGTCAATCTTGAACAAGACGATTTAGCTATTATAGACTTTTTTGCTGATAAGTATGGAGATGAACCCGGCAGTGGTTTTATCAAGCAAATACAATCTATTGAAGGACATGAGATTCTTAATCTTTTTAGTTTTTGTAATGAAAATTCACCCTTTCATCGTCTTTTAGATGAAACTTATGATCCAATAATATTTCAGCGACTATCAGATTTAGGGGACGAACTCCAGCCTTTAGGAGATAGTTTGGCAGTGTTCGCTCCTTGGGCTAATTATGATGAATACAAAATAACGATTAACTCAGAACTTTTGCCAACTAATTTTAATCCTCAAACATTTCTAGCGACATGGGCAATGGATATGAATTCTGTCCCACAAGGAACAGGTGCAGAAACGTTTAGAGACATCAATGAATTTTCTACATCTAGTCAGCCTTTAACCCTTGGAGATGTCATTCAAATTGATATTTTAGGACCAGATAATGGCGATGTGATGATAACTCAGATAACAGATACATATTTTAGGGCCTCAACTATAGATACAGGTTTATCCGGCACTTATAAAAATGGCTCACATCCTGTTAGTGGTTCTCGTGAGTTTGGTTTTGTTGAGAATGAAAGTGGGAGCGTAACTTTTTATACCAGAGGACTTGATAGTCCACAAAATGATGGGTCAGATTGGATAGGAGTTAGCAAACAAAAAGAAGGATGGACTGCTTTTATGCAGGGTATTGGAGAAAGATTTGGCATGACTTCTCAGGAAGCGGAGGAATCTGTAGAAGCATTTAATGGGTCTATTGAAGATAAACCTTCTTGTCATATTGCACCCAATCCTTCTAATCCTTCATATCTATTATTTCGTGAAAAGTCGGGAGATGAGAAAGATGGAACATGGGGACAAATTGGTGTTGATGAGATCCCTGGTTGGGATCATGTTGGATTATCTTTTGACAACTTAGTCTATGAATCACATCCTGGCTACCCTTCAGGCTCATATTGGGATTCTATTAATAATGAATTTGTATCTATCAATGACGTAAATGGAGTTCAAAAAGAACATACACTTGGTTCTTTTCAACATGACTCCCAAGATAGTAACTCCTCACCCGTAACAGAATTTAAAAAATTGTCAATTCCATTTTCTCTTGGTCAGAAAATGGCTGATGTGATTGAGACAAAAATTGGATCATCTGGTTTTCAATTCATTGACTATACAAGTATCGAAGGAATTGAGGCAACTTTGTCCCCTGAAGCACAAAAAGGTGGTAGTGGAACATTTACTTGTGTTGGTTTAATAGAGTGGGCAGCAGAACAATCAGGTCATAATGAAGGTCAAGGATTTATTCCTAATTCTCTTGAAAGTATAGATATTAATGGTGATACTATACCTTTTTTGTCCCCAGAACTTCTAGACTGGTCTGTATCAACACAAAATAAGATCAATTGGTTACAAGGATTTTTTGATCCAGTTGACTTTATTTTAACGGATAGCGAAGGAAGAAGGCTTGGATATACCTCAGAGTTAGGATTATTAGAGGAAATACCAGGGGCATCTTATACTGGAGACGGCGCAATAGAACAGTTTGTTATATTTGAACCTCAATCTGGCGAATATACTTTAGAGTTATTTGGTCTTGAGGATAATGCGATCGCTGTAGTTGGTGGAACTGTTGATAATAGTTCATTAGATGGAATTTTAGTTAATGAGTTTTTATCACAAGGTGAAACCAGAACATTCTCGTTAACAGTTCCCAGTTATGATGTCTCGGTTTATACTGGCAACAATCTATGCGATATTATTGATGGGATAGACGGTGTTCTTGATACTTTTCAAGAAGTAGTTAATAGTGAAATTTATGGTCTGACTTTACCTCTCCTTGGAAATAAGCTACAAAATTCTACCGAAGATATCGTCAACTTTCTTACTGATTTTCAAGATGACATAATTATTCCTTTACAGGATCTATGTGATTCAGGCAATTTAACAACAGAAGTTATTCGATATGCTTTGTTTTCTACTCTGGGATCAACTTGGCTGGATATCCTAGGAGACTTAAACGAAGATGGTGTCATTGATGTTCAAGATATTGAAGTCAATGAAACCACCGATGATGTAAACTTTAATATGCTAATTGGGGGGTCTTCTACTTTTAGCACTCCCCTGGATACTAATATTGGTTTTCCAGGGTTAGGATTAGAGGTTGAAGGAGACGCAGACTTAACTTTTAACTACGGATTTAACCTTGGTTTTGGCGTTAATAAAGATGAGGGTTTCTACTTTGATACTTCTTCTGATAGTGAAATTGAAATCGGCTTAGACGCATCAATTCCCGGCTTAGACGCAACCGGAAGCCTGGCCTTTCTCCAATTAAATGTTCAAGATGATGAAGCAGATCCCAGTAACATTAATGCCGGGTTTGAAGTTGATATTAATGACCCCAATAATGACGGAAAATTAACCTTATCAGAAATTTCAGGGGTTGAGTTTGAGACAAAATTAGGACTAGAAGCAGACGTAAATTTAGAATTAGATGCTAGTTTTGGGGGGAATGCACAATTCCCTTCTCTTGGGGCTGATTTTAATTTAGATTGGAGTTTTGGTAATCAAGATAAAGAAACAGTCGATCCTAATAATCCACAAAACTTAGGTAATAAACCCACCGTCGCCTTTAATAATGTCAGCTTAAAATTAGGAGAATTTTTCAGTGATTTTGCCAGTCCAGTTTTAAATACCGTTCAAACCATTACCCAACCCGTTCAACCGGTTGTTGATGTTCTCACCGACGAGATTGATCTAAAATTTGCTAAATTTACCCTTTTAGATATTGCCGAAAAATTGGGTTATATCGATGAGAATGACAGAGACTTTATTGAAACCATAGCTCAAATTGTTGATGTCATTAACAGTATTCCTATAGACAGTAATCTTGAAATCGACTTGGGAGGTTTCAATTTTGGGGAGTTTGATATTCGCACACCTAACTTTAATCTAAGTGAAGTAGAACCGAATATTCCCGACTTGAATTTTGATTTAGGATCACAGCTAGAAAAAGAACCCGCTTCCAAGGAATTTGTAACTAAATTTGAGAGTATTCCAGGTAAAGGTTTAGAATTTCCCCTCTTAACCGATCCCACCAAAGCCTTTGGTTTATTACTCGGTAAAGATGTAGAAGTATTTACCTTTGACTTACCTAAGTTTCAATTCCTTTTAGAATATAGCCAATATTTCCCGATTTTCGGTCCATTGGGGGTTCGGTTAGCAGGGGATGTGGGTGCAGAAATTAACATCGATTTTGGTTATGACACCTATGGGTTGCGTCAGTTTGCTGAAGGAAATGATGGAAAAATTGGCACAGGGGATGACTTTGATAATGCTGGGAAAATTTTTAACGGGTTTTATGTCAGTGACACCGGATTCCCAGATGGAACAGGATTAGATATTCCCGAAGTCTCCTTAACAGGGAGTTTTCGAGCATCTGCTGAAGCTAATGCCGGATTCCTCAAAGTGGGGGCTGGCGGGGGATTATTCGCAGATGTTGACTTTGATCTCAACGATCGCGACAATACCGGAGAGGTGGTTCCCTTCGATGACGGGAAAATTCGGGCCGATGAGTTTGCCTCACTACTCTACAACCCCTTATGTCTATTTAATGTTTCTGGAGAACTATACGCCCGACTCTATGCCTATTTCAAAATTAAGCTAGGTTTCTTAAAGATCAAAAAACGCTTCAATGGTCCAAGTTTAACCCTCTTAGACTTCAATCATAGCCATGAAGACTGCGAATTGCCTCCACCTCCTAATCCCCCTATCCTCGCCACCAATATTGGCGATGGGGTTTTACAGTTAAACATGGGACTTTATGCTGCGGCCCGTGTTCACGGAAATATTGAAGATGGCGCCGAAATATTTACCGTTGGACACGTGGGAGGAACCTTAGGGGATGAAACCCTATTAATATCGGCTTTTCGGACCCGACAAGAATACGCCGGTGTGGATAAAATTGTGGCTAAAGGCGGAAAAGAATTCGACGTTATCGAGTTAAATGATAAGGTGTTGACTCCGGCTGAACTATCTGGTGGGGATGGGGAAGATGTGGTTATTGGTGGTGCAGGAAACGACACCTTAGAAGGCAATAATGGCTTCGATCGCTTGGATGGGGGACAAGGCAACGATCAACTGTTTGGAGGCAACGACGACGATCAATTAATTGGCGGTGAAGGGGCCGATACTTTAGATGGTGGTGAGGGTGAAGACATAGCCAGTTACTTTACCGCAAAGGAAGGGGTGAAAGTGAACATCGCCGATCCCACACAAAATGAAGGGGATGCAGCAGGGGATGTTTATATTTCCATCGAACTGATCGAAGTGTCTCCCCATGATGATACGTTAATTGGGGATAGCCAGGACAACCTTTTAGCAGGGTTAGAAGGGAATGATCTCGTTGAAGGGGCAGAGGGAAATGATATTTTAGACGGGGTGGAAGGGGACGACACCTTAAGAGGAGGCAGTGGGGATGATACCCTAGCCGGAGGACAAGGCAGCGATCGCCACGAAGGGGGAACAGGGTTTGATATCGCCACCTATGAAGATTCTTCTAGTGGAATTGTCCTAGATTTAGCCGATCCCAGTCAATCCACCGGTTATGCTCAAGGAGACACCTTTGACTCTATCGAAAAATACGAACTCACCCAAGCTGACGACACGGTTAAGGGGGATCAACAGGGTAACTATATTGCTGGGTTGGGAGGGGATGATCAACTCTACGGCCAGGGTGGAAATGATACCCTAGAAGGCAACAAAGGAGATGATACCCTCTTCGGTGGCGCAGGGGCCGATGTTCTCGATGGTAGCAACCCTCCCGAAGAGGATGGATCGGTTGTAGAAGATTATGACATTGCCAGTTATGAAGATTCTGAGACGGGTGTTGTCATTGATTTAAGCAATACCAATAATTCTACTGGTTATGCTCAAGGGGATAGTTATATTGAGATTGAAGAAATTCAAGGTTCATTATTCGATGATACGATTCAAGGGGATAGTGAAGCCAATATTTTAGACGGTTTAGATGGCAATAATACCCTCATCGGTGGCGGGGGTTCCGATGATTTAAGAGGAGGACAAGGGAATGATACTTATCAGTTAAATGGTGATAATGCAGCCGGTAGTATGATTAAGGACCGGGGAGGAAAAAATGATACGTTCCTTGTTGATAATATTACCTTGAGTTTAGCTGCTGCCAGTTCAGGAATTGTCGGGTTAGGGCGGTTAGTTAATGATTTAATTATTGATATTAATCAAGATGGCGTTCTCAATCGTAACGATGATATAGCCATTGCCAACTTCTTTGCTGCCCGGAACGTTAGGGTAAGTGATGTTAATATTTTAGAAGGGGATAATGGCACCACAGAGGCTATTTTTACGGTTAAGGTTCAAGGCTCAAATTCTGGTACAGGTGTCGGGTTTATTGAGACGCTGAATAATCTTTCTGGTCTGGAAATTATTGAGTTATTAAATACCATCAATGTTGATTATAATACCGTCGATGATACAGCGACAGCCAATCAAGATTATAGTCCAGTCAATGGGTCTTTATCCTTTGCCCCTGATGAAACCGAAAAAACAATTAGTATAGATATTATTGGGGATATTACTCAGGAAAGTCATGAACGATTTTATCTTGAACTTAGTAATGCAACCACCAATATTATTAAAGACCGAGGTAGGGGCGTTATTCTCAATGATGACACCTCTATTTCTATTAGTGATCAGGTCATTGTTGAGGGGGATAATGGCACATCGATAACAAATTTAACCGTTAGTTTATCAATACCTAGTCAGAAAGTTGTTACTGTAGATTATCAAACCGAAGGACAAACCGCATCCAATTCCAATAATGATTATTCTCACATCAGTGGAACACTAACATTCAATCCTGGAGAAACTATTAAAGAAATACCCATTAAAATTGTTGGGGATACAGAGATTGAAAATAATGAAACGTTGCTGGTTAATTTGAGTAATGCAGTGAATGGGGATTTAGTTGATAATCAAGGAAAAATTACCATTCTTAATGATGATTCTGTTGACATCAGTATTGACGATATTAGCTTAATAGAAGGGGCCGGAGGGCTACAAAATGCCAACTTTACAGTTACCCTTTCTGAAGCTGCTTTAACCCCTGTATCCGTTCAATATTCCACTAGCAATAATACAGCGATCGCCGGTTTAGATTATTTACCCAGAAGTGGCTTTTTAACCTTTCAACCAGGAGAAACCAGTAAAACTATTCCTGTTCGTATTTTTGGGGATAAAAAGGTGGAATTAAATGAAAAATTCTTCCTGAATTTAAAGAAACCCATCAACGGAAACCTTATTGATAATCGAGGGGTGGGGACAATTAAAAATGATGATTCAGTGGAAATATCTGTTAATAAAATCATTGTTACTGAAGGAAACAATGGCACTAAGAATGCCACATTTACCGTAGAACTTTCAGATATTAGTCCTGTTCCAGTAACAGTAGATTATGCCACCAGTGATGACACAGCGACCGAAAATATTGATTATCTTCCTACCAGTGGAACCTTAACGTTTGCACCGAATGAAACATTAAAAACCATTACAGTAGAAGTAATAGGAGATAGTAACATTGAAGAGAACGAACAATTCTATTTGAACTTAAGTAATGCAGTTAATGGGATTCTTGCTGAAACTCAAACATTCGGTATTATTCGGAATGATGATTTTCCCAATATTTCCATTAGTGATGTAGGGATAATAGAAGGTAATAGTGGGACAAAAATAGCACAGTTAACCGTTAGTTTATCGGAAAACTTTACACAACCTGTTACCGTTGATTATGGGACAGTTAATGGAACTGCAACTGCTAATTCTTCGGACTATATTACAACAGATGGAACTTTAATCTTTATTCCAGGACAAACTGAACAAACGATTTCAGTTCCCATTAATGGTGATACTGCGATTGAAGATGATGAAACTTTTTCCGTGATTTTAAGTAATGCAAGAAATGGTAATATTACCGATAATCAAGGGATTGTTACGATAGAAAATGATGATTTTCCTAACATTACCATTGGCAATGTAACCGTATCAGAAGCAGATGGAACAGCATCAGTTAATGTTAATTTATCCCAAGCAATTAATGAAACTGTTACCGTTAATTATAGTACCGCAAATAATAGCGCAGTCAGTGGTTCAGATTATAGTTCAACCAGTGGAACATTAACCTTTACACCCA